>NZ_JBEXDG010000005.1:63148-312125 GCF_040605635.1 Dactylosporangium sp. NPDC005555 | reverse complement strand
CGGCCGGTGACGGCATCCACTGCCTCGGCACGTGCACGATCCAGAACGTGTGGTGGGAGGACGTGGGCGAGGACGCCGCGACGTTCCTCGGCACGAGCGGCGGCACCAGCTACGTCATCGGCGGCGGCGCCCGCAGTGCCAGCGACAAGGTGTTCCAGCACAACGGCAACGGCACGGTCAACATCTCCGGCTTCTACGTCGAGAACGCCGGGAAGCTGTACCGCGCCTGCGGCAACTGCACGAACTCCTACCAGCGCAACGTCGTCGTCGACAACATCATCGCCAGGTCGACGAAGGTGATCGCGGGCATCAACACCAACTGGGGCGACACCGCCCGGTTCACCCGGATCACCGTCTACGGCTCGGCGACGATCTGCGACAAGTACAAGGGCGCCCCGAAGGGCAGCGAGCCGACCCACATCGGCTCCGGCGCCGACGGCGTCAACTGCTTCTACAACGCGTCCGACATCACGTACCGGTAGGTTCCAACCGCACGACGACCCACTTCGACGTGGGGGTGCCGCTGACCGCAGCCTGCGAGTCCAGCGGCACCAGCGGGTTCGTCTCCGGAAAGTAGGCCGCGACGCACCCCTTCGGCGTGTCGTACTCCACCAGCCGGAACCGCGGCGCACGCCGCTCAGAACCCTCCCACTCCGACACCAGGTCGACCATGTCGCCGTCGGCGAAACCCAGTGCCGCCAGATCTTCCGCGCAGATGAACACGACCCGGCGGCCCGACCTGATGCCGCGGTACCGGTCGTCGAGGCCGTAGATGGTGGTGTTGAACTGGTCGTGGCTGCGGATCGTCTGCAGCACCAGACGCCCCGGCGGCACCTGCATGACGACGAGCGGGCTGACCGTGAACACGGCCCTGCCCTCCGGCGTCGGAAACGTGCGGGAGTCCCGCGGCCCGTGCGGCAGGGTGAAGCCGCCGTCGCGGATGCGGTCGTTGTAGCCGGCGCAGCCGGGCACGACCCGGGAGATCCGGTCCCGGATCCGGTCGTAGTCGACCGTGAACGACGGCCACGGGATGCCGTGCCGGTCGCCGAGCGCGGCCGCCGCGATCCCGCACACGATGTCCACTTCGGACCGCAGCGCCGGATCGATCGGGGCCGAACGACCCCGGGACGCGTGCACCTCCGACATCGAGTCCTCGACGGTGACCCGCTGCACCTTGCCGCCGGTCATGTCCTGCTCGGAGCGGCCGAGTGTGGGCAGGATCAGTGCCGTTTCCCCGGCCGCGACGTGGCTGCGGTTGAGCTTCGTGGACACCTGCACGGTGAGCGCGGCGCCGCGCATGGCCGCGGTGGTGACGTCGGTGTCGGACATCGCGGCGACGAAGTTGCCGCCGAGCGCGATGAACACCTTCGCCCGCCTGTCGCGGAACGCTTTGACCGAGGAAACCGCGTCGAAGCCGTGCTCGCGCGGCGGCTCGAAGCCGAACTCGGCGCCGAGCGCGTCGAGGAAGAACGCGGGCGGCTTCTCCCAGATGCCCATCGTCCGGTCGCCCTGCACGTTGGAGTGGCCACGGACCGGGCACAGGCCGGCACCGGGTCTGCCGATGTTGCCCTGTGCCAGCGCGACGTTGACGAACTCCTTGATGGTGGCCACCGCGTTGTGGTGCTGGGTGATACCCATCGCCCAGCAGTGCACGGTGCGCTTGGAGGCCGCCAGCATCGCCGCGGCGGTCTCGATCTGCGACCAGGCCAGACCGGTCGCGGCGAGCACCGCGTCGCGGTCGAGCGCGCGCACGTGGCGCTGCCATTCCTCGAAGCCGGTGGTGTACCGGTCGACGAAGTCGCGGTCGATCGCGTCGCCGTGCGCCCGCAGGAGCAGGTGGCCGATGGCCTGCCACAGGGCCAGGTCGCCGTTGGACCGGATCTGCAGCAGCTCGTCGGCGAGGTCGGTGCCGCGCCCGGCGAGCCCCCGCGCCTTCTGCGGGTTGTCGAAGCGCATCAGCCCGGCCTCGCGCAGCGGGTTGATCGCCAGGATCTTGGCGCCGTTGCGCTTCGCGGTCTCCAGCGCGGTCAGCATCCGCGGGTGGTTGGTGCCGGGGTTCTGCCCCGACACGACGATGAGCTCCGCCTCGTGCAGGTCCTGCAGCGACACCGACCCCTTGCCGATGCCGATCGTGCGGGCCAGCCCGGCCGACGTCGACTCGTGGCACATGTTGGAGCAGTCGGGGAGGTTGTTGGTGCCATACGCCCGAGCGAACAGCTGCCACAGGAACGCGGCCTCGTTGCTGGCCCGGCCGGAGGTGTAGAAGACCGCCTCGTCGGGGCTTTCGAGTCCGTTGAGGTGCGTGCCGATGAGCGCGAACGCGTCGTCCCACGAGATCGGCTCGTAGTGGCTGCCGCCACTGCGGCGGACCATCGGATGGACGAGCCGGCCCTGCGCCTCCAGCCAGTGGTCGGTGCGCCCGGCGAGGTCGTCGAGGGAGTGCGCGGCGAAGAAGTCAGGTCCGACGGTCTCCCGCACGCCCTCCCAGGAGATGGCCTTGGCGCCGTTCTCGCAGAACTCGGCGGTGTGCCGGCGCCCCTTGGGGTCGGGCTTGGGGTCGGGCCACGCGCAGCTCATGCAGTCGACGCCGTCGACCTGGTTGAGCGCCAGGAGGTTCCGCGTGGCCTTGACGACGCCCATCCGCCGCACGGCGTTGGCGACGCTGAGCCGCACGGCCGGCAGCCCCGCGGCGTGGTCGGCGGGCGGCCCGACCTTCAGCCGCGCCTCGCCCTCGTCGACGGGTGGTGGCAGGTCAGGCATACCACCGAGGGTAGCCCCGCGGCGGGCCGGCCGGATACACGGCCGGCCCGCCGCGGCTGTTCAGCTTGCCGTGCAGGTGAGCGGAGCGGGGACGGAGTTGGTGGCGTTCCAGGAGCCGAGGAAGCCGAACGTGGTGTTGCCGCCGGCGGCGACGGTGCCGTTGTAGCCGACGTTGCGGGCGGTGACCGCGGCGCCGGAGCTGGTGATGGTGGCGCTCCAGCCGTTGGCGACGGTCTGGCCGTTGGCGTACGTCCAGCCGACGGTCCAGCCGGAGATCGCCGCGCTGCCGGCGGTCACCTTGACCTCGGCCTGGAAGCCGCCGGGCCACTGGCCGACGATGGCGTAGGTCGCCGTGCAGGTCTTGCCACCCGGGTTGGACGGCGAGGTCGACGGGCTGCGGGACGCCGACGGGGAGGTCGACGGGCTGCGGGACGCCGACGGCGACGCCGAGGACGGCTGCGGGCTGGTGGTCTGTCCACTGTAGATGGACGCCTCGCGGGAGGTGGCCTTCAGGCCGTTGGCCCCGTTGACGATCCGGTCGCCGAACGTGGTCAGCTGCGCCGGGTTGAAGTTCGTCGTCATGTCGAGGATCGGGTCGCTGTTGCCACTCCACGACCAGGCGATCCAGCCCAGGCCGCGGGCCTGCGCCTCGGACAGGATGGTCTCGTGGTCGACCTCGCCGGAGTTGAACTTCCAGCCGAACTCGCCGACGACGAGCGGCCAGCCCTTGTTCTTGAACGCGTCGAAGTAGGCCACGATCGTCGCGGCGTTGGCGTACACGGCGTACATGTGGATCGACAGCACCGTGTTGTGCTTGGTGTCGGCGTCCAGCACGGTCTGGCCGGTGTCGCGCATGACGTTCTGCCAGTCCTGGCCCCAGTTCGGGGCGTCGACCATGATGAGGTGCTCGAAGCCGTTGGTGCGCAGCTTCGCGATGGCGGCGGCGGTCGCGGCGGTCCACTGCGCCGGGTTGGTGTTGCCGATCGGCTCGTTGCCGATGTTGATGACGACGTAGTTCTCCTGGCCGACCAGGTTCGCCTTCTGGCTGATCCAGTAGTTGGCGGCCTCGTCGAGCGACGCGGCCGCGCCCTCCTCGCCGTAGCCGGTGGTGTCGTGGACCTCGAGCACGCAGATGAGCTTGTTCTGCTTGCACAGGGTGATGACGGCGGGCACGTCGTTGGACGGCCCCCAGCGCTTGCCGGTGCCGAGCACGACCCGGATCGTGTTGGCCCCGGCGGCCTTGATGGCGGCGAACGACGACGTCTGGCCGGTGTACCACACGTGCGGGTGGTTGACGCCGCGCATGATCAGGTTCTGGCCGTTGGCCTCCACGATGTTGCGGCCGCTGATGTGCAGGCCGACGGCGGCGGACGCGGGCTGCATGAACATCACCACCGACGCGGTGACGGCGAGCAACAGCGCGCCGAGAACGCTGAGTCTTCTCCTCATGGCCTACCTCGAGACATCGACGGGAGCTGGGGCGCGCCGGACATTAGGCCCGCCCGTTCCGGGGCGTCAACGCGCACGAGCCGCACAAAGACCCCTTTTCGGCGGCGTTTCCGCTGGTACGAGCGGCAGCGACGCACTCCGGCCGCCCGGGACGGATCGTGAAGCTTTCATGCTTTGTCCCGGGACGGAGCGTTGCGGCAACCGGGTAGATTGATCGCCGGTGGGCGCGCGAGGGGTGTACCGGTCGACGATGCTGCTGATCATCATCGGCTGCGTCATCACGTCGTATGTCGTGCTCGCCCGCCGGGCCGACGGCCACCCGCAGCGGCACCCGGGGCCGCGGCCGGCCTTCCAGCTGCCGTTCCAGTGCGGCGAGTCGTGGCATCTCACCACGTATGCCGGGCACGACGACTACGACATCGACTTCTTCTTCAACGGCGGGCAGAGCGGCGGCCGCGCGGTCCTCGCCTCCGCCGGCGGCACGGTCGCCTGGGCCGGCTGGCAGGCGACGCTGGACAACGGCGCACCGGCCGCGCCCGGCACCGTCGGCACCCGCGGCGGCCTCGGCTTCGGCGTGATCATCGACCACGGCGGCGGCTGGTTCACCTCGTACGGGCACCTGCAGACCTGGCCCGAGGTGAAGCAGGACCAGGTGGTGCCGCAGGGCCGGCTGCTCGGCCACGTCGGCAGGACCGGCTCGACCCGCGTCGAACACCTGCACTACGAGCAGCACGACGACACCCGGGACCCCGAGCACACCCGCGGCAACGCCGACAAGGTCGAGTCCGTCTTCGACGGCGTCCCGTCGGGCATCACCAGCGACGGCAGCGCGAGCACCGGCCCGATCCGCACCGCCGGCCCGGTGTCCCCGCCCCAGGACCGGACCAGCCACAACTGCCCGCAGTCCCGGTAGTCCCGGAAATTCTTGTTATCGGCCCGCCCCGGCCCGCATCTACCTGGGTGCCCGCCGGACCGCCCCGGCGGTCCGGAACTCAGCGTGACCGGGAAGGGACCGGGATTCATGTCCAGATCGGGTTCGTTCAGGCGACATCTGCTCTACGCCGCGCTCGCCGTCGCGGTGCCCGCCGTGGTGACGGCGGTGTCGATGCTGCCGTCCGACGCGGCGGCGCTGCCCGCCACGGGCGGCACGTATCAGCTGGCCGTGACGAAGAGCGGCAAGTGCATCGACGTACCATCGGCGTCCACCGCGAACGGCGCACTGCTGCAGCAATGGGGCTGCACGTCCGGCGCCGCCTGGCAGCAGTTCAAACTCACCGCGGCGGGCGGCAACTACCAGCTCGTCAACGTCAGCAGCGGCAAGTGCGTCGACGTGCCCGGCTGGTCCACCGCCTCGGGCGTGCAGCTGCAGCAGTACACCTGCGTCGCCAGCCAGACCAACCAGCAGTGGCGACTCGTCGCCTCCGGCACAGACACCTTCCAGATCATCAACATCAACAGCGGGCTCTGCATCAGCGACAAGGACGCCTCCACGGCCAGCGGCGCCGCCGTCATCCAGGAGACCTGCACCGCCAACAGCAACAAACAGTGGGCGTTCAACGCCGTGGGGAGCACCACCGCCGCGACGGTCGCGAAGGACGGGACCGGGCAGTACAGCACCGTGCAGGCGGCCGTCGACGCGGTCCCGGCGAACAACACGACCCGGCGGGTCATCACCATCAAGGCCGGCACCTACCGGGAGATCGTCACGATCCCGTCGAACAAGCCCTTCATCACCCTTGAGGGCCTGGGGTCGTCGGCGGCGGCGACGGTCATCGTCAACAACCACAGCAGCGCGGGCGGCTACGGTA
Source organism: Dactylosporangium sp. NPDC005555 (assembly GCF_040605635.1). Classification (NCBI taxonomy): domain Bacteria; kingdom Bacillati; phylum Actinomycetota; class Actinomycetes; order Micromonosporales; family Micromonosporaceae; genus Dactylosporangium; species Dactylosporangium sp. NPDC005555. The sequence continues at coordinate 306,108 of NZ_JBEXDG010000005.1, read as the reverse complement.
CCTCCGGCAGCGCCACCGTCTTCGTCAACGGGCACGACTTCATCGCCAGGAACCTGACGATGTCCAACGACTACGGCGAGGGCAGCCAGGCCGTCGCCGCGAACGTCAACGCCGACCGGTCGGTCTTCGACGGCGTGCGGTTCCTCGGCAACCAGGACACGCTGCTCGTCAACGGTTTCCGCTCCTACTACGTGCGGTCGTACGTGGAGGGGACCGTCGACTTCATCTTCGGCGGCGGGACCGCGGTGTTCAACGCGAGCAGCGTCTACGAGAAGCGCAGCAGCGGCGGGCCGATCACGGCGGCGAGGACCGACCCCGCCGCGACCTACGGCTTCCTCTTCTACAAGTGCACGATCACGGGTGCCGCGAACAACGTGACGCAGCTCGGCCGCCCGTGGGGCCCGTCGGCGCAGGTGCTGTTCCGCGAGTCGGACCTGAGCGCCACCATGCGGACCGCGCAGCCGTGGACCGACATGTCCGGCAACTCGTGGAAGAACGCGCGGTTCGTCGAATACCGCAACACCGGCGCCGGCGCCGGCACGAACAGCAACCGCCCGCAGCTGAGCGACTCGGCCGCGGCGAACTACACCCCGCAGAAGTATCTGGCCGGTAGTGACGGCTGGAACCCGGTTTAGGGAGCTCCCATGCGAATCCTCACAGGCAGGCGGCGCTATCTGCTCGCCGGGCTCACCGTCTGCGTCCTCGCCGGCGTCGTCGGCCACTCGGTCATGCCGTCGCAGGCCGCGGCGCTGCCGGCGACCGGCGGCACCTACCAGCTGGCGGTGACGAAGAGTGGCAAGTGCATCGACGTACCGTCGGCGTCCACCGCGAACGGCGCGCTGCTGCAGCAATGGGGCTGCACGTCCGGCGCCACCTGGCAGCAGTTCCGGTTGACCGCCGCCGGTGGCAACTACCAGCTGGTGAACGTGAGCAGCGGCAAGTGCGTCGACGTGCCCGGCTGGTCCACGACAAGCGGCGTGCAGCTGCAGCAGTACACCTGCGTCGCCAGCCAGACCAACCAGCAGTGGCGACTCGTCGCCTCCGGCACAAACACCTTCCAGATCATCAACATCAACAGCGGGCTCTGCATCAGCGACAAGGACGCCTCCACGGCCAGCGGCGCCGCCGTCATCCAGGAGACCTGCACCGCCAACAGCAACAAGCAATGGGCGTTCAACGCCGTGGGCGGGCGGACCTGGTCCGACACCGCCGACGGCTTCGCGTCCACCGGCGGCGGCACGACGGGCGGCGCGGGCGGCCCGACCGTCACCGTGACCACCCTCGCCGACCTGCAGAAATACGTCACCGCCAGCACGCCCTACGTCATCAGGGTCGCCGGCGCGATCACGGTCACGCCGAAGGGCACCGAGCTGAAGGTGCAGTCCAACAAGACGATCGTCGGCGTCGGCACCAGCGGGCAGATCGTCGGCGGCGGGTTCTTCCTCGGCACCGGCGTCCGCAACGTCATCATCCGGAACCTGACGATCCGGGACACCCAGATGACCGACGACGACCCCGACGACAAGGTCTACGACTACGACGGCATCCAGATGGACACCGCCGACCACGTGTGGATCGACCACAACACGATCGTGCGGATGAACGACGGCCTCATCGACAGCCGCAAGGACACCAGCTACCTCACGGTCTCCTGGAACGTGATGGGCGGCAACAACAAGGCCTTCGGCATCGGCTGGACCGACAACGTCACCGCACGGATGACGATCCACCACAACTGGATCCACGACACGAACCAGCGCAACCCCAGCACCGACAACGTGGCCTACGCCCACCTGTACAACAACTATCTGCAGAACGTCAGCTCCTACGGCAACTACGCCCGCGGCGCGACGAAGATGGTCCTGGAGAACAGCTACTTCGAGAACGTGAAGGACCCGTACTACCCGGACCCGACGGCGCAGCTGAAGCAGAGCGGCAGCATCACCGTCAACTGCACCGGGCAGCAGAAGACGTCGGGCTCGGCGTTCACGCCGTCGAGCTTCTACTCCTACACGCTCGACCCTGCCGCGGACGTGCCGAACCTGTTGCGCACGTACGCCGGACCGCAGGCGGGCATCGGTCTGTAACTCAAGACCGCCCCGGCGTTCACATCACGTGAGCGCCGGGGCAAGTCCGCTGCAATCGCACTGCAATCGGGGCCGGTCATCGTGTGCGGTACACGACGAAAGGGACCCCCATTGCGCACCATTCTTGTCACCGGATCGGCCGACGGCATCGGCCTGCACACCGCGACGCAGCTCGTCGCCGGCGGGCACCGGGTGATCCTGCACGCCCGTAACGAGGAGCGGGCGGTTGTGGCGAAGGCGGCGGTGCCCGGCGCGGCCGGGACCGCGGTCGGCGACCTGCGCTCGCTCGAAGAGACGCGGGCACTTGCCGTTTCCTTGCAGGAGCACGGGCGCTTCGACGCGGTCGTGCACAACGCCGGGATCGCCCGGCTGGACAGCTCGGAGCGGGAGCTGACCGACGACGGCCTCGAGTCGATGTTCCAGGTGAACGTGCTCGCGCCGTACCTGCTGACGGCGCTGCTCCCGCCGCCGGGGCGGCTGGTGTTCGTGTCGTCGGCGATGGCCGCCGAGGGTGCCGTCGAGCTCGGTGACCTGCAGTACGAGCGGCGGCCGTGGAACGGGTTCGCGGTCTACAGCACGTCGAAGCTCCTCGACCTCATGCTGGCCGTCGCCATTGCCCGGCGCTGGCCGGGGACGCTGAGCAACGCGGTCGACCCGGGCTGGGTGCGCACCAGGATGGGCGGCGACGGCGCGCCGATCGATCCCGCCGACGCCGCGCGGGGTCAGGTGCGCCTTGCCGTCGACGAGGACGTGCGGGTCACCGGGCAGTACTTCAGCGACCGTGACTGGCGGCCGGCCGACTTCGACCAGGCCCAGCTGGACGAGCTGCTCGCGCGCTTCGCCGACCTGACCGGCACCGCGCTGCCCGCGCACTGATCAAGGTTGGCGGGGCCGCCCGGTGACCCGGGTCACCGGGCGGCCCGCCACCGTGTCCGCTCCGGCGGTCGCGGCGAAGCGCGTCCGGCGGGCGGGGAGGTCGCTGTTGCCCGATACTGGGATCATGCCGAATCCGGATCTCGACCCCGAGGAGTACCCACCGCTCGACCCGCGCGAGCCGGTGCCCGACGACCCGAGCGAGCTGCTGCCCGACACCCCGGCCGAGCTGCCCGAGGCGCCGGTCGAGCCGATGCCCGGCGACGACGAGGGCGGCGGCGACACCGGCGGGGTCCGCGAGCCCGCGTGACGATTCCTGTCGGACCCGCGACGTAGTCTCGACGACGTGAGCATCGCGACGGCCGTGACCCTCGACAACCGCTTCGCCCGAGAGCTGCCCGAGATGGCGGTCCCGTGGCAGGCCGAGCCGGTCGCCGAGCCCCGGCTGCTCGCGCTCGACGAGGCGCTCGCCACCGATCTCGGCCTCGACCCGGCGTGGCTGCGCGGCCCCGACGGGGTGCGGCTGCTGGTCGGCGCCGTCGTCCCCGACGGGGCCACCCCGGTCGCGCAGGCATACTCCGGGCACCAGTTCGGCGGGTTCTCCCCGCGGCTCGGCGACGGCCGGGCGCTGCTGCTCGGCGAGCTCGCCGCCGGCGGCCTGGCCCGCGACCTGCACCTGAAGGGCTCCGGCCGGACGCCGTTCGCGCGCGGCGGTGACGGGCTCGCCGCCGTCGGGCCGATGCTGCGGGAATTCGTCATCAGCCGCGCCATGCATGCCCTGGGCATCCCGACGACCCGCGCCCTCGCCGTCGTCGCGACCGGGCAGATCGTGCGCCGCGAGACGCTGCTGCCCGGCGCCGTCCTGGCCAGGGTCGCGAGCAGCCACCTGCGGGTCGGCAGCTTCCAATACGCCACCACGACCGGCGACAAGGACCTGCTGCGCAGGCTCGCGGACCACGCGATCGCCCGCCACCACCCCGCCGCGGCCGACGCCGAGCGGCCCTGCCTGGCGCTGTTCGAGGCGGTCCTCGCGGCGCAGGCGTCGCTGATCGCGCGGTGGATGCTGGCCGGGTTCGTGCACGGCGTCATGAACACCGACAACATGACGATCTCCGGCGAGACCATCGACTACGGTCCGTGCGCCTTCATGGAGGCCTACGATCCGGCCACGGTCTACAGCTCGATCGACCACGGCGGCCGGTATGCGTATGGCAACCAGCCACTCATCGCGGAGTGGAATCTCGCCCGCCTGGCGGAGGCGCTCCTGCCGCTCATCGACGACGACCAGGACCGCGCCGTCGAGCTGGCGGTCGCCTCCCTCGGTGGTTTCCGGCGGATGTATGAGGCCGCGTGGTCCGACGGCATGCGCGCGAAGCTCGGCCTCCCCGCGGGACACGACGACGCCCAGCTCGTGGCGGACCTGCTGACGCTGCTGCAGACCGGGCGCGTGGACCACACGTCGGCCTACCGGGCCCTCGCCACGGCCGCCCGCGGGGACTCCGCACCGATCCGCGCCCTGCTGCCCGACCCCCTGGCAGGCGCGTGGGTGCGGCGGTGGCTGGCGCTCGGCCCCGACGCCGACGCGATGGACCGGGTCAACCCCGTCTACATCCCCCGCAACCACCTCGTCGAGGAGGCCCTGGCCGCGGCGACCGGCGGCGACCTGGCGCCGTTCACGCGGCTGGTCGAGGTGGTCAGCGATCCGTTCACCGAGCGGCCCGGCCTCGACCGTTACGCGGGCCCGGCGCCGGCGGACTTCGGCGCCTACCAGACCTTCTGCGGCACCTGACTTCAGCGCCGCCCCCGATGGCGGTGACCGGCGCCGACGTATCCCATGATCCGGAAGACGTTGGGTCGCCATAGCAGCACAAAGTCTTCCGGATCATCGGGAAACCCACCGAGGCAGACAGCCGCGCCTGCGGCTGCTGAACGCCTCAGTGGTGCCAGTCGGCGCGGTGGTCGGCGAGGATGTCGGCGCCGAAGTCGGAGTCCGGGCGGCGCAGGACCGTGTGCGCATGGTTCAGGTCGTCGGCGGTGTTGTCGTATTCGATGAGCAGATCCGGGCCCTGCACGCGGTAGTAGTGCCGGCCGGTCCGCTCGGTCGCACCCTCCCAGGCGAACGTCAGCCGGTCCCGGTCCACGGCCGGCGCGACGTCCGCCGGCAGCCGGTCGAGATAGACCGCGACCAGTTCGTCGAGCAGCCGCCGCGCCGGGTCCGGCAGTTCGCCGGCCGCGATCCCCGGCGGCACCTTCCGGATCGCCGCCGCCGGTCCGCTGTGGATGTCCGGCGGCGCGGTCTCTTGCAGGACGACCTGGTGCAACAGCTGCTGCGGTACCGCGGCGAGCACAGCCCAACCGAGATCCTCCTCGGGCGCGAGCGGGCGCACGACGGGCCGGTCGCCGTAGTAGGTGCCGAGAGGGTTCGCGCCGAGGAACACCGGCGCCGGGGACACCGCGTCGCCGTCGAGCGTCATCGTCACCGACAGGTGGTGCCCCTCGAACCGCCAGCCCCACCGCTCCCCCGGTCCGGGCGTGCCGAACACGACGACCGTGTAGTCGTTGCTGTGCCGTCCGCGCCGGTAGCCCTCCCGGCGGTCGAGGACCTCTTCGAGCGCCAGGATCACGGTCGCCTGCGCGAACGCGTGCTCGCGCAACCCTGTCGCGAGCAGCCGGTGCGCGGCCTTGCGCCCGGCCGGGTCGAGCGCGCCGAGGCTCACGCCGGGCCTGGGCCGCGGCCGGTATTCGATCCACCGCCGGTGCGCGTCGTCCTCGAACGGCAGCCCCACCCCGGGCGCTTCGCTCAAGAGGTCGGCCGCCTCGGCCCGCATCGCCGCTGCTGTCGTCATTCTGCTGTTGTACCAGCCGGGACCCGCCACGACCTGCGGTGGTGCACGGACAGTCCGTGCGCGGCGACGCCGTCCACATGCTCCACGGCGCCCCCGTAGCCGGCGTTGCGTTCCCACCCGTACACCGGGAAATCCCCGGCGAGCGAAGCCATGTGCAGGTCCCGGTGCGACTTCGCCAGGATCGACGCCGCCGCCACCACGGCGCACCGCGCGTCGCCCTTCACCTCGGTGCGGACCGGTGGGATGCTGCGCTCGGGGCAGAACAGCGTCTCCTCCATCGGGTCGCTGAGATAGTCGTGCGCGCCGTCGAGGATGATCACACCTGGATGCCGCGGCAGCTTCGCGAGCGCCCGCCAGCCGGCGGTCCGCAGCGCAGCGGTCACCCCGAGCCGGTCGATCTCCTCGGGGCTCGCCTCGCCGATCGCCCAGTGCGCGACCCACTGCCGCACGACGGGCACCATCCGCTCCCGCTGCGCCTCGGACAGGAACTTCGAGTCCGCCAGCCCGTCGGGCACCGGTGCGCAATCGCCGGCGATGACCGCGATCCCGACGGCGATCGGCCCGGCCCACGCCCCGCGCCCGACCTCATCCATCCCGGCGACGGTGAGGTGCCCCCGCCCCCACAGCTCCCGCTCCACCTCCAGCGTCGGCGTCACCTTGCGGCTCACTCGTGCGGTCCCTGCGGCTCGTGCGGGCAAGTGTCCGGCTCCTTCTGGGACGACCGTCGTGGCGCCCCAGTCAACCAGACGCCGGTGATGGGGGAAGCCGACGGTCAGCCGGCCAGTTGCGGGCGGGGACGTCAAGGCCGCTGACCGTCAGCGAGACCTGGTCGGTGATGCCGAGCGGGACGGGGGAGGTCGCCTCCCACCAGAGAGCATCGCCGGGTTGAAGGTGACGGTGCCGAGGACCGGGTGCCGCATGTCAGCGGGCCAGCAGCGCCAGAGTCCGCTCGATGAGCAGCGCCGTCGCGGACGGGTCGTAGGAGGGCAGGGAGCTGTCGGCGAAGTAGTGCTGGTCGCCCGGGTACAGGAACAACGCGGCGTCGGGAGCCTGGGCGACGAGGTCGCGGGCGGCGTCGAGGTCGCCCTCGTCGACGAAGATCGGGTCGCCTTGCACGCCGTGCACCTGGACGGGCACGGAAGCGGGCCAGGTGGGGCTGAACTCGGTGACCGGCACGCAGGAGTAGCACAGCACCGCGGCCTGGGCGCCCGGCCGGGTCTGGGCCAGCTGCTGGGCGGGCAGGACGCCGAGGGAGAAGCCGATGTAGACCAGCTCGGCGGGCAGCGCGGACACCGCGGCGGCGCCGCGGCGGAGGATCTCGCCGGGGAAGCCGAGCTCCGTCGCATATGCCAGGCCCGACTCGATGCTGTCGAAGGTGCGGCCGTCGAACAGGTCGGGCGTGTGGACGGTGTGCCCGGCCCCGCGCAGCCCGTCGGCGAACGCCACCACCCCGGCCGTCAGCCCCTGCGCGTGGTGGAAGAGGACCACCTCGGCCATGTCTCCCTCGTCTCCCCCGGAATCAGACGCTGAGCCTCATATCAGGACCATCATAGGGAAAGCCGCTCATCGGTTGAGCGTGGCGGGTGCCGCGGCCGACAACAGCGCCGAGATCTCGTCCGCGGGCTGCGGGCGGGCGAAGTGGTAGCCCTGGCCGTGCGGGTAGCCGAGCTCGCGGAGCCGTCGCGCCTGCGCCTCCGTCTCGATGCCCTCGGCGACGGACTCGATCCGCAGCGCATGGGCCATCTGGATCACCGCGGCCGCGACGGTACGACCGTCCGCCGCCGTACACGTGCCGGTGAACGCGCGGTCCAGCTTGATCTCGTCGACCGGGCAGGTCTGCAGGGTGCTGAGGCTGGAGTGGCCGGTGCCGAAGTCGTCGAGCGAGATCCGCACCCCGAGGGCCCGCAGGGCGTGCACGGACTCGACGCATGAGGGGTGCAGGGTCGCGGTCTCCGTGATCTCGACCGTGAGCCGGTGCGGGGCGAGGCCGGACGCCGTCAGCAGGTCCGAGACGTCCGTGGCGAAATCGGCCTCCTGCAGCTGCCGGGCGGAGACGTTGACGCTCATGCGCGGCGCGGCCTCGCCGTGCACGTCGTGCCACCGCACCGCCTGTTGGAGGGTCTGGGAAAGGATCCAGCGGCCGAGCGGCACGATCAGCCCGGTCGCCTCGGCCACGGGGATGAAGTCGCCGGGCGGCACCGTGCCGAGGTCCGGATGCTCCCAGCGGACCAGGGCCTCGACGCCCACGGGCGCTCCGCCGGTCAGGGCCACGATCGGCTGGTACACGACGGAGAACTGCTCCTCGTCGATGCCGGTGCGCAGGTCGCGCTCCAGCATGGCCCGGGCCCGGACCGGCACGTCCAGGGGCGCGGCGTAGTCGACGTACCGGATGCGCGGGCCGTCCCGGTCGGCCTTCGCGGCGTACATCGCGACGTCGGCGCGGCGCAGCAGCTCCTGCGGCGTGGCGGCGACCGTGCCGAGCGCGACGCCGATGCTCGCGGCCAGCCGCAGCCGGTGCCCGTCGACGTCGACCGGCTCGTCGAACGCGGCGGCGATCCGGGCGATGACGGCGAGCGCGGCCGCGTCGTCGGCGTGCTCCAGCAGCACCGCGAACTCGTCGCCGCCGAGCCGGGCCACGATGTCGCCGCGCCGGACGGCGGCGCGCAGCCGGTCGGCGGCCGCGACCAGCAGCGCGTCGCCGACGGCGTGGCCGAGGGTGTCGTTGACGGTCTTGAACTCATTCAGGTCGATGAGCAGCACCCGCAGCCGCTCCGGCGGCCCGGCGGCGAGCGCCTCGGAGACCCGCTCGCCGAAGAGGCTGCGGTTGGCGAGGTCGGTGAGGGCGTCGTGGCTGGCCTGGTGGCTCAGCCGCTGCTGGAAGTCGTGGGCGTCGGTGATGTCGCGGGAGTTGCAGACGATGCCGGCGACGCCCGGGTCGTGCAGCAGGTTCGCCATGGTGATCTCCGCCCACCGCCAGCTGCCGTCGGCGTGCGCGAGGCGGGCCTGGAAGACCGCGGGGGTCTCCGGTTCGCTCATGACGCGTTCGTACGCCGAGAGCACCAGCCCCGCGTCGTCGGTGTAGAGCATGTCGGCGGCGGGCCGGCCGGGCCACTGCTCCGCGGGGAGCCCCAGCAGCCGGGTCGCGCCGGGGCTGACATAGGTGAGGATCCCGTCGGCGCCGGTGACGGTGATCAGGTCGGACGCGTTCTGCACGAGCGAGCGGAAGCGCCGCTCCCGGTCGCCGAGCTCGACCATGCCCGCGTCGAGCCGGGCCACGAGCCGGGTGTTCTCCTGGAACGTCAGCGTCTGCCGGGCGACCACCAGCACGGCGAGGATCACGACCCCGACGGCGACACCGAGCCGCTCGGCCGGGTCGTCGGACAGCATGACGAACAGCAGCAGCACGTTGCTGGCGGCGACCGCCACGTACGGCATGAGACTGAACGGACTGCGCCGCCCGCCGTCCTCGCCGGGCTCCGGCGCGGTCTCGCCCCGCCGCTCCCGCCGCGCCGCGAACACCGCGAACAGGCAGCTCAGCGGCACCGCCAGCTGGCTCGGGCTCGGTGCGCCGGCCGGCAGCAGCGCCTCGGGCGCCGACGCGAGCGCCCCGACGATGATGGCGAGCCCGAACCACCGCAGCGCGCCCTTGTCGACGGTCGACCCGCCGGTCAGCGCCACCTTGACGATCGCGAACAGCGCCAGCAGCGACACGACCAGCGTGACCAGCCCGGTGACGACCGCGGCCGTCCGGTCGTCGGTGTCGCGCTCCAGCGACGGGCGCAGCCAGAACTGCCACAGGAACAGCCCACCGGCGGCGACGACCGTGCACGCGTCGAGCAGGAACGTGACCCGCCGCCGCCCGCTGGCCAGGCCGAGCGGCAGCCGCAGCAGCGCCCAGCCCTCCAGCAGCACCGCCACGAGGAAGACGGCGCCGTCGATGGCGCCGATGCGGCCCTGCGGATCGTGGATCGCCTGCATCCCGCGGACGGACGACCCGAGCCCGACGAGCAGCGTGCCGGCGCCCATGTACCGCCAGAACCGCGCGGCGGCGGGCTTGACCCGCGCTGTCTGCCCGCCGGTCCGGACCGTGCCGACGGTCCACAGGGCGGTGCCGGCGAGCACGGCCGACACCAGGTTCGGCACCCAGCCCAGCGCCGGCGGCCCGACGGGCCCCTGCACGTTGGCCGCGAACCACACCCATGCGATCAGGACAATTGCCGTTTGGAGGGCCACATCGGCACGCGGCGCCCCGAACAGGGCATCACGCAGCCGTGCCGCCGGGCCCGGCCGTCCCGATCCGGTCATGTACCGCCCGTCCTTCTCCGTGCCCCCGTCCGAATGCTCATCGACCGCGACCCGCGACACCTGAGCGTCATCCGCCTGCCGACGCACCGTACCGCCCCTGCCCCCTTCGCGCCGATCGTCCCGAGTACCGGCCGCGGAGGTACGGACGGCCCATTCGGCAGGCGCCTTCCCCGCGGCCATGGACGAGGCCGAATGTCGGCTGCGGCAGATCCTCACGTACTGGGGGCTGCCCCGCCTACGTCTTCCAACCGTCCGATCAGGACAGTGGTCCTGCCCTCTCCCTGGAATCGGGAGACGGCGGTCAGTCCTCCACGCCGTAGCCGGTGAAGGTGTACAGGCCGGGGGCCTGGCGCTCGATCTCGGCGGCGACGGCGGTGGTCTCCTCGGTCCAGGTGTCTTCCTGGTCCCGCTGGATCTCCTCCGGCATCTGGCCGTACGCGTAGCCGGAGTACAGCAGGATGCCCAGCGCGCGGGACTCGTACTCGTCGTAGTCGTAGACGCGGGGGTCGGCGGGCACGTCCCGCTCGTCCTTCAGCCGTACCGCGGCGGCGGCGGACCGTGCGAGCAGCAGGATCGCCTCCTGCTCCCCCGGCGGCACAGGAGCGCCGTCCTTCCTCGACACGAACAGCGCTGGACCGTACGCGGACATCGCGGCTCCTCCCGGACCGTGCGAGCCTACCGGCCGGTCATCAGCAGGTGCGGAGAGCCTGTTCCGCTCAGGCGGGTGCGCCGGGGTCGACGAAGTCGCCGAGCTCGACACCCACTTCGAGCAGCGCGTCGGTGAGCTTGTCCACGCTCGGCAGCGCGCGCGACACGCCGGGGCCGATCAGCGTGTACCAGGCGATGGAGCCCACCCCGCCGACCTCGACCCGCCACGTGCCGTCGGGTGTCTGCATCGCCGCCGCGCTCACGACCCGACGCTACGACAGCCCGCTCACCAGCGGGAAGGTGCGATCGATAAGTACACCGATGTAGTTCGCCCGACCCGCTGTCCCACCGCGAGCCGCTCCCCGAGGACGACCGGATCAGGTGCGCGGGCGGGCCGGCGAGGTCATCTGGAGCGGGCCTGTGCGACGCCGCCGAGGACGACCGCAAGCAGGCCGGCGGCCAGGGCGGCGTAGCCGCCGACGATGCCGTTGCCGGTGCCGGGGCCGCCGTCGGCGGTGAGGACCACCAGGCCGCCGGCGAGGATTCCGGCGGTCCCGGCGGTCAGGGCGACGGCCGGTCCCCGCCCACCGAGGGGGCCGAGGCGGCCGGCCAGGGCCAGCCCGCCGGTGACCACGCCGGCCACCGCGATCAACGCGGCCGCGGTGGCGAGCGCCCGGTCGGCGGTCAGCCCGGGCGTGGCGGCGAGGACCCGGCCGGCGGTCAGCAGTGCGTGGGACATGGCTTCCTCCTGTGTCGTGCCTGGCTCGATGCCTTCGATCGTGTCGGCCGCCGCGCCCGGGCGCATCGTGCGGGCGTCGGCGTCGCCGGCTGCCGCGGACGTGGCAGCGGGCCCGGATCTACCACGGGCGCGGCAGCCGGATCTGGTCCTCGCGCACGAGTCGCCGGGCCGCGGGTCCGGTTAGGGTGCCTCATGGGCGCTACGCGCATCGGGATCCGTGACTGGGCGCTCGCCGCGGGCGTGGCGGCCGTCCTCGTGCTCGCCGGCCGCGCCGAGCACCCGGCCGGTCCCGCCGTCGCCGGTTACGCCCTGCTGGCGGCCGGTGGTCTCGCGCTGGCCGCGCGCCGGCGGGCGCCCGTCGCGGTGCTGGTCGCGGCCGGTGTGTGCGCGGTCGGCTACCGGGCGGCCGGGTTCAACGTGTTCGCCGTCGCGTACCTCGTCGCCGTGTACGCCGCGATGCGGGCCGGGCGCCGCGCGGCGACCGTGGCGACCAGCGCGGCGCTGCTGGCCGGGCTGCCGGTGGCGGCGATGGTGTCGGGCCTGTCCGCCGGCGCGGCGTTCACCCAGGCCCGGGGCGTGCTCGAGCTGGCGTGGCTGATCGCCGCCGGCGCGGCCGGTGAGGCGCTGCGCCAGGCCGAGCGGCGCGCCGACGAGGCCGAACGCACCCGCGAGGAGGCCGCCCTGCGCCGCGCCGGGGAGGAGCGGCTGCACATCGCGCGGGAGCTGCACGACTCGCTCACCCACCAGATCTCGGTCATCAAGGTGCAGGCGGAGGCAGCCGTGCACCTGGCCCACAAGCGCGGCGAGCCGGTGCCGGACGCGTTGCTCGTGATCCGTGACGCCGGACGGGAGGCGGCCCGCGAGCTCCGGGCGACCCTGGAGGCGCTGCGCGACGACGACACCGCCCCGCCGCCGGGCCTCGACCAGCTCGCCGGCCTGGTCGAGCGGGCCAGGGCGACCGGCCTGGACGCGTCGCTGACCGTGGAGGGGCACCGCACCGACGTCCCCGCCGCGGTGCAGCGCACGGCGTACCGGATCGTGCAGGAGGCGTTGACCAACGTCGCCCGGCACGCCGCGGCCGGGACCGCGTCGATCCGGATCGGCTACCGGCCGGACGCGGTCGTCGTGCGGGTCGACGACGACGGCACCGCCACCGCGCAGTGCCCGCCGGCGCCCGGGGTCGGGCTGCTCGGCATGCGGGAGCGGGTGACCGCGCTCGGCGGGCGGTTGCGGGCCGGGCCCCGCGAGGAGGGCGGCTTCACCGTCCACGCCGAGCTTCCCGTCGCGCGGGTGCCGTGATCCGCGTCCTGCTGGTCGACGACCAGCCGCTCATCCGCAGCGGGTTCAGGGCGCTGCTGGACGCCGAGGACGACATCGCCGTCGTGGCCGAGGCCGGCGACGGTGCCGAGGGCGTGGCGCTGACCCGCGAGCACCTCCCGGACGTCGTTCTCCTCGACGTCCGGATGCCCGTCGTCGACGGCATCGAGGCCACCCGGCGCATCGCCGCGGACCCGGCCCTGGACGCCGTGCACGTCGTCGTGCTGACCAACTACGGGCTGGACGAATACGTCCTCGACGCGTTGCGGGCTGGCGCCGCGGGGTTCCTCGTCAAGGACGTCCTGCCGGAGGACTTCCTGCACGCCGTGCGCGTCGCGGCCCGCGGCGACGCGCTGCTCGCGCCGTCCATCACCCGCAGGCTCATCGACCGGTACATCACCCAGCCGCCACGACCCGACGCCACCGCGCTGCGCGAGCTGACGACGCGGGAGCGCGAGGCCGTGGCCCTGGCCGCGCAGGGACTGTCCAACGACGGGATCGCCGCCCGGATGTTCATCAGCCCGGTGACCGCGAAGACCCACATCAACCGCGCCATGACCAAGCTGCACGCCCGCGACCGCGCGCAGCTGGTCGTCATCGCCTACACCGCCGGCCTGGCGACCCCGGGCCGCCGGTGAGCCCGAAGCTCCCGCTCGGGTTCGCGCTGACCGGGGTGCTGGCGGTCGTCGCGGCGGCGGTCTCGGCGACCGAGGTGTCCCTGCGGTGCTCGGCGGCGGCGTTCGGGTTGCTGGCCTGGCAGGCCCTGCGCGCCCGCGACGCGGCGCCCCGGGTGCGGTGGGCCCTGGCCGGTGGCGCGCCCCTGTTCGCCGTTGCCGCTCTGGTACGGAGCACCGACCGCCCCGAGGACGTGGGCTGGTTCGCGTACGGGCCACCCGACGAGGCCGGACCGACCGCGGGCTGCGGGCTCGACCAGCCCCGGGGAACGCTGAGGCCGCAAAAGATTCAGTCGCGCCGTTCGCGGCCGATAGGACCCCGTGTCCCGCCTGCGTGCGGTGGCAGACGTCTGCGTGCGCATGCTGGACGCGCCGGCCGACGACGGTCACCTGCTGGAGCGTCTGGTCTCCGCCATCGGCGCGGAGCTGCCGGACTGCTGCGTCGTGGGTGCGCTCACCGCCGGAGCCGTGCGGACCGCGGGCGACGCCGACCCGGCCGTCGCCGGAGCGCTGCTCGACGCGGTGGCGGGTTCGCTGCGCGGTACCGACGCGGCGAACGGCATCAGCGTGGTGCAGGTCCTCGCGCGTGGCTCGGTCATCGGCGCGCTCGGCATGCTGCGCACGGGTGGTGCGGTGGTCCCCGAAGCCGACGTGGCGTTCGTCGAGGCGGTCGCCGCGGTCGCCGGCGGGGTGATCGAGCACAGTCACGCGTTCGCCGCGACGCTGGAGCTCCTCGAGGACGCCCGGCGGCAGGGTGACCTCCTCGACGCGATCTCCGACGCGATCGTCTCCTGCGACGCCGACGGTGTCATCGTCAGCTGGAACTCCGGCGCCGAACGCCTCTACGGCTACTCCTCCGGCGAAGCGGTCGGCTGTGACCTGCTCGCCCTGCTCGCGACCGCGTGCATCAGCGACGGCACCGAGGTCTCCGCGCCGCAGATGCTGCAGGTCGCGGCGGAGCACGGCCGCTGGGAGGGCGAGCTGCGGGAGCGGCGCTCCGACGCGGTGCCGCTGACCGTGCTGTCGTCGATCTCGGCGCTACACGCCGCCGCCGGCGGCGAGGCGACCGGCTACGTGTTCGTCAACCGCGACGTCACCGAGCAACGGCGGCAGGAGCACGAGGCGGCGCACGACGTGCTTACGGGCCTGCCCAACCGGCGGCGGCTCGTCGGGCGCATCCGCGACGCGGGCGAGCGGGTCCGGCGCGGCGGCGGGCCGATGGCCGTGCTGTTCCTGGACCTCGACGGCTTCAAGCCGGTCAACGACGAGCACGGCCACGCAGTCGGCGACGAGCTGCTGATCCGCATCGCCGGGCGGCTGGCCGGGACCGTGCGCAGCACCGATTTCGTGGCCCGCGTCGGCGGCGACGAGTTCGTCGTCGTGCTGGAGCGGTTCGGGCCGCTGAAGCGGATCGCCCCGGTGCTCCAGCGGCTCCTCACCGCGGTCGAGGAGCCGCTGGTGCTCTCCACGGCGGAGGTGACCGTCTCCATCAGCATCGGGGTCGCGGCCGCCGGGGCGTCCGACGCCACCATCGATCCGGAGGACCTCGTCAGGCTCGCGGACGAGGCGATGTACCGGGCGAAGCGCCGCCCCCGCCACGTCGCGTTCGCCGACCCGGCGCTCGACGAGCGCTGGCTGGCCGGTTGACCCTCATGGCGGGACGCGGACCAGGGTCGCGGTCCGGCGGTTGCCGGACCGCGTCGGCAGCGGCGCCGCCCGGCACGCGTGGGTGTTGCCGAGCCCGCCCTTGACGGAGGAGCCGCCGGTGGCGGCGCCGAGGACGTCGTGGATGTCGCCCCTGACCGCGATGCCGGCGAATCGTGCCGCATCGATCGCCTGAACGGCGCGCGGCACGGCCCGCCGGACCGTCCGTGTGGCACCACGCTCCGGGCTGACCGCCTCCCGTCGATCCGCCCGGCGGCCCCCTCCTCCAGCGGGGCCTGAGGTCGTGCGGCAGGGCCGGGGCGCCGCGCGTGTCGTGGCCGGCGCTGGGTAGTGACGGCCACGCGGCGACGAAGGCCAATTGACGCAACCATCGGGTTGCTATAGCGTCTGGTTCCGGAAGGGAAGAAGGGATCATGCAGCCGTGGCAGTACGTGGTGCTGGCCGGGTTCGGGGCGTTCCACGGCCTCAACCCGGGCATGGGGTGGCTGCTCGCCCTCGCCGGTGGCGTGCGGGAGCGGCGCAGGTCGGCGATCGCCGCGACGCTCGGCCCGATCGCGCTCGGCCACGCCGCCTCCGTGTTCGCGATAGCGACACTGGTGACGGTGCTGATGTCGGTGACGACCGCGCGGCTCGTCACGACCGCCGGCGGGATCGTCCTCGCCGCGGCCGGCATCTGGCGGCTGTGGTCCCCCGGGCACGGCCGCCGGCCCGGACCGCGCAAGACCGACCTGCTCGCGTGGTCGTTCGTGATGTCGTCCGCGCACGGTGCGGGGCTCGTCCTGTTGCCGTTGCTCGCGGCGGTGCCGGTGGCCGCCGCACACCATGACCACGGCGGCGTCGGCGTCGGCAGCACCTCGGCGGTCACCGGCATCCTGGCCACGGCGGTCCACACGGGGGCGATGGTGGCCGCCGCAGGCGTCGTCGCGCTGATCGCCTACGAGGTGCTGCGGCTGCGCCCGGTGCGGATCAGGGCCAGGCTCGACACCGACAGGGTGTGGGCGTTCGCGCTGATCGGCTCCGGGATCGCCACGCTGGCCGTCACGTTCTGGCCGTCGTGACCGCGTGGCACTGCCCGGGTACGGTGGATCGCCACGCAGCCACCGCAGGAGCGACCATGCCCGACGTGACGGATCGCGATGCCGTCTGACCCGCAGGAGGCGGCGGTCGCCGTCTTCACGGCCCTCGCCGACCCCAACCGCCGGGCGATCCTCGCATGCCTGGCCGAGCAGGGTCCGAGCACCGCGACCGACCTGTCCGGCCGGCTGTCGATCACCCGGCAGGGCGTCGCGAAGCACCTCGCCCTGCTCGCCGAGGCGGGCCTGGTCACCAGCGACGCGGGCAGCGGCCGGCGGGTGCTCTTCCGGCACCGCTCCGAGCCGATCAAGCTGGCCCAGGGCTACCTGGCGGCCCTGGCCGCCGACTGGGACGACCGGCTCGGGCGGCTCTCGTCCTTCCTGGACGGCCCCTGACGTTCCAGGATGGTGACCGGACGGGACCCGGACGGCACCCGGGACGCAACCCGGGTTCGGGACGCTACGGGTTCCAGTTCGACCGCCTGGAGGCACTGTGTCACGACGTCATCTGCGCACCGCGGGCCTGATCGCCACCGTTGTCGCCGGAAGTCAGCTCACGACCCCGGACAACGCGTGGGCCGCCACGCCGGCGCCGGGCGTGGCGGTGTCCGTGGTCGGCACCGTCGCCTCGGTCCGTGCCGTCGACTCGACGCTCGTCGTGACCCGTGCGTACATGTTCCGCGACAGCCGCCCGAAGACCGTCAGGTTCACCGTGGCAGCGAGCACCGCGGTCACCGTCAACGGCTCGGCCGGCGGGCTCACCGCGGTCAGGACCGGGATGCCGGTCAGTGTCGCCGGCACCCAGACCAACGGCGGCAACCTCGCGACCAGGGTGGTGGCGGGCACCGCCCGCAAGTGAACGGCCTTGAAGGGCACTGAAAGGCTTTGAAACCGCGGTGAAGGCCGCCTCCCGCACGATCGTCGCAGTCGTGGCGCACCAGCGTCACAGCGGCGGTTGGAAGGGAGGGACGTGGCTACCACCTCGTCCCCGTCGGCGATCGTGGCGACCGGGTTGCGCAAGTCGTTCGGCGACCACGTCGTGCTCGACGGCATCGATCTGGAGGTTCCGCGCGGGACGGTGTTCTCGCTGCTGGGACCCAACGGCTCCGGCAAGACGACGACGGTGCGCATCCTGTCGACGCTCATCGGGGCGGACGGCGGGCAGGCGTCCGTCGCGGGCCACGACGTCGGTCGCGCGGCCGCCGAGGTCCGGGCGTCGATCGGCGTCACCGGGCAGTTCTCGGCGGTCGACGGCCTGCTCAGCGGGGAGGAGAACCTCCAGCTGATGGCCGACCTGCACCACCTCGGCCGGGCCGAGGGACGCCGGCGGGTCGCGGACCTGCTGGCCCGCTTCGACCTCGTCGACGCGGCGAAGAAGGCGGCCTCGACCTACTCCGGCGGCATGCGGCGCCGGCTCGACCTGGCGATGACCCTCGTCGGCGACCCGAGCGTCATCTTCCTCGACGAGCCGACCACGGGCCTCGACCCGCGCAGCCGCCGCACCATGTGGCAGATCATCCGGCGGCTCGTCGCCGACGGCGTCACGGTGTTCCTGACGACGCAGTACCTGGACGAGGCCGACGAGCTCGCCGACACGATCGCCGTGCTCGACCAGGGCAGGATCGTCGCGACCGGCACCGCGGACGAGCTGAAGCGGCAGATCCCCGGCGGGCACGTCCAGCTGCGCTTCGCCGACGTCGCCGGGCTCGACGCGGCCGCCCGGGCCTTCGACGGCGCCACCCGCGACGACGAGACCCTGACCCTGCGGGTCCCCGGCGACGGCGGGGCCCGGTCGATGCGGGCCCTGCTCGACCGGCTCGACGCCTGCGGAGCCGAGGTCGCCGACCTGTCCGTGCACACGCCGGACCTCGACGACGTGTTCTTCGCCCTGACCGGAAACCCTGCCACGACCGGAAACCATGCCGCGACCGGAAACCATGCCGCGACCGGGAACCCGGCCGCGGCGGCCACTGCCAAGGAAGGCGCACGATGAGCCACGCCGTGAGCGACTCCACCACGATGCTGCGCCGCAACCTGAAGCACACGCTGCGCTACCCGGCCTCGATGGTCACCTCCCTCGTCATCCCGGTGATGATGCTGCTGCTGTTCGTCGGCGTGTTCGGCGGCGCGATCGGCGCCGGCATCCCCGCCGGTGTCTCCGGTGGCGGCTACATCGACTACGTCGTCCCCGGCATCCTGCTGGTCTGCGTCGGCTACGGCGCCTCGACCACGGCCCTGTCGGTCAACAAGGACATGACCGAGGGCATCATCGACCGCTTCCGCACCATGGCGATCGCCCGCCAGTCCGTGCTGACCGGCCACGTCCTCGCCGCGACGATCCGCACGGTCGTGAGCGTCGCCCTCGTCATCGGGGTGGCGCTGCTGATGGGCTTCCGGCCCACCGGGGACCCGCTGCGCTGGCTCGGCGCGGCCGGTCTCGTGCTGCTGCTCGCGCTCGCGCTGACCTGGCTGGCCGTCGCGATCGGCCTCGCCTCCCCCACCCCGGAGGGCACGACGGGCTTCCTGCTCATTGTGCAGGTCCTGCCGTTCGTCAGCAGCGCCTTCGTCACCCCGGAGACGATGTCGGGCGCGGTCCGCTGGTTCGCCGCCAACGAGCCCTTCACCCCGATCATCGACACGCTGCGGGCGCTGATGATGGACACGCCGGTCGGCGACAGCGGCGCCATCGCGGTCGCCTGGTGCCTGGGGCTCGCCTTCGCCGGCTACCTGTGGGCCCGCACCGTCTTCAACCGCGCCCCCCGCCGCTGACGCTCAGGTGGTCAGGGCACGACGCGCCGCGAGGGCTGCGGTGGCGGCGGCGCGGAGGGCGTCACGGTCCAGGCCGGCGCAGGCCGACACCGCCGCGTGGTAGGTGGCGGCGTCGGCGCGTTCGGCCAGGTCGCGGGCGTGGCCGGCGGACATCGTGGGCTGGAAGCCGCGGGTGAACAGCAACAGCTCCGACAGGGCGATCATCCCGGCCGCCGAGGCGGTCAGGCGGGCGTCGCCCGTGCGGCGGCCCCGGTCCAGGTCGACGACGGCGATGGCGAGCAGGAGCGCGCCGCGGACCGGGTCGCCCACGGCGACGCCCGCGCCGGGGTCGGTGAGCAGGCGCTCCAGCAGGTCCGGCAGGTCGGCGGCGAGGTCCCGGACGAGGTCGAGGCGGTCGTGCTGCGCGTGCGCGACCACCGCCGTGGCCTGCACCTCCAGCGCCCACGAGGCCGTGCCGGGCAGCTCCCGGCCGCCGGGAGCGCCGGCCATCGCCCGGATGCGGGTGACGACCCGGCGCCACAGTCGCAGGCCCGCGTCGACGTCGCCGCGGGCGAGGAGGATCTCCGCCCGGACGCCGGAGCCGAACATCAGGACGTCGGACTCGCCCTTGCCGGTCTGCTCGAGCCACTGCTCCGCCTCGTCCACCGCACCGCGTTGCAGGTTGGCGAGGGCGATCGCGCCCCGGACGCGGGCGGCGCTCGACGCGGCGTCGGGCTGGCGGAGCTCGTCGAGCACGGCGAGGGTCTCCGAGAGGTGCACACCCGCCTCCTCGCCGCGGCCGACCTGCAGCAGCAGCTCGCCGATGCGGGAGTGGGCGACGGCCCGCATCATGGGCGTCACCTGGCCGTCGCCGAACGCGGCGAGCATCCGGTGCGCGGCCAGCAGTGCGCCGTCGATGTCCTGGTCGTATTCGCTCACGTAGCTGGCGGCGCCGTTGGCCAGGCCGGCGACGAGTGGCTCGGCGCTGTCGCACAGCGCGGGCAGGCCGTCGACGGTCATGGCCCGCAGCACGATGTCCGCGGCGCCGATCACGGTGTCGGGGGTGCCGGGCGGCAGGCGGCGCAGGGTGACCAGAAAGCGGGCGGGGAGCGGCTCGCGCATGAGGAAGTCGTTCATCGCGCCGAGCAGCGCCGCGGTGCGGGTCGCCTCGATCATCGCGGGTGCCGGGCGGGCGTGCGACACGATCCACGCGGTGTCCCTGGCCAGTGCCGTCATCCGCACGAAGTTGCCCTCGACGGTCCAGAGCCCACCCAGTACCGCCGCGGCCGCCACCACCGCGGCGTGGTCCTCCCGGTCGAGGGCGTGGCGCAGGGCGAGCACCAGGTTGTCCTGCTCGGCGCGGACCCGCTCCACCGCGGGGACGAGGTCGGCGCCGAAGACCAGGCCCATCTCGGCGAGGCCGAACTCCCCGGCCCAGGCGAGCAGGCCGTCGACGGCGCGCGCGGTCCCGCCGGCGGCTTCCCGCTGTGCGGTGCTGAACTCGCGGACGGTCTCCAGCATCCGGAAGCGGGTGCCCGTGGCGGTGTCGGTGACCTTGAGCAGGGACTGGTCGGCGAGCTGGGCGAGCACGGAAAGGAAGTCGCCGTCGAGGACGTGGCGGGCGGCGGCCGCGGTGAACCCGCCGGGGAAGATCGACAGGGCGCGCATCGCCGAACGGCCGGCCGGCTCCAGCAGGGTCCAGCTCCAGTCGATGACGGCGTGCAGCGTGTGGTGCCGCGGCGGCGCGTCCCTGGCCCCGCCGCGCAGCAGCGCGAACCGGTCGTCGAGGTGGCGGGCGATCTCGGGCACCGACATGACCCGGACGCGGGCGGCGGCGAGCTCGACGGCGAGGGGCAGCCCGTCCAGGTGCGCGCACAGCTCCCGGACGGCGTCGGCGGGCACGTCGGCGCCCGGCCGGGCGGCCCGCGCCCGCTGCTGGAACAGCGCGACGGTGGTGTCGAGGTCGAGCTCCGGCAGCGGATACACCGACTCCGACGACAGCCCGAGCGGCGCCCGGCTGGTGGTCAGCACCCGGAGATCGCCGGTTGCCGCGATCAGGTCCCGGACGAGGTCGGCGGCGCCGCGCACCACGTGCTCGCAGTTGTCCAGCACGAGCAGCGCGGGGCCGGTGCCGAGCGCGCCGGCGACGGCGGCGGCCGCGCCGGAGCCGTCGGCGGGGGTGCCGATGCCGAGCGCGGACGCGACCGCGGGGGCGACGTCCGCGTCGGCGGCGACGCCGGCGAGCGCGACGACCTGCACGACCGGCTGGGGTGCCTGGCGGCTGACCGCGTAGGCGAGCCTGGTCTTGCCGAGCCCGCCGGTGCCGATGACGGACGTGACCCGTGACGTGGCCAGCAGCGCGGTGACGGCGGCGATGTCGTCGTCGCGGCCGAGCAGCTGGTTGGGGTCGTGCGGGATGCCGCGCCGCACGGCGGGCGCGTCGGCGCGCAGCAGCCGCCGGTGCGCGTCCTGCAGCGGGTGGCCGGGGTCGGTGCCGAGCTCGTCGCGCAGCGACGCACGGTAGGTCTCGTAGCGGGCGAGTGCCGCCGAAGGACCAACAGTGGCGTCTTCGGACCGCAGCAGCTCCAGCAGGACCGTCTCGTCGCGGGGGCGCAGCAGGAACGCCTCGGCCAGCGGTCCGGCGGCCTCGGCGTGGCGGCCGAGACGGGACAGCGCGAGCGCGCGGGCGGTCCGCAGCGTGCGCCGGGTCTCCTCCCGGTCGGTGCGCAGCACGGACAGCGGGTCGGTGAGGCCCGGGTCGGCCGGCTCGGCCGAGGCCCACAGCGCGAGGCCCTCCTCGGCGCGGGCGAGCGCTCCGGCGTGATCCCCGGCCCGCGCCAGGTCGGCGGCGGCGTCCGCGTGCAGCAGCACCGCCGACGTGTCCAGTTGCGGCGGCGGCACGGTCAGTCGGTAGCCGCCCGGAGTGCGGGCGACGATGTCGGCGCCGGCCTGCGCCCGGACCCGGGACACGACGACCTGCAGCGCCTTCGCCGGATGCTCCGGCCGCTCGTCGGGCCACAGGCCGTCGACGAGCCGGGCGGTGCCGCACCCGGTGCGCGGGTCACCGGCGAGCAGCGCGAGCAGGCCGCACTGGCGCGGCCCGACGATCTCGCGCCCCCGGTAGGTCACCCGCGACAGCAGGCTCAGCTCGACGGTCACCGCAACAGGCTAATGCGGTGACCGCCGAGCTCGTCCGCCCGGCTCAGAACAGCAGTTCGAGGGGGCCGCGCAGGAAGTAGACGATGAACAGGACCGCCACGCCGTAGAGGAGGGGGTGCACCTCGCGGGCCTTGCCGGCGGCGACCTTGATCACGACGTAGGAGACGACGCCGGCGCCGATGCCGTTGGAGATGGAGTAGGTGAAGGGCATGAGGACGATCGTGAGGAACGCCGGGAGGGCGATCTCGTAGTCGGACCAGTCGATGGTCCGCACGACGGTCATCATCAGGAAGCCGACGACGACCAGGGCGACGGACGCCGCCTCGAACGGCACGACGGTCACCAGCGGCGCGAAGAACATCGCGACGAGGAACAGCGCGCCGGTCACCAGGCTCGCCACACCGGTGCGCGCGCCCTCGGCGACGCCGGAGGCGCTCTCGATGTAGCTGGTGTTGCTGGAGGTGCTGGCGACGCCGCCGGCGGCCGCGGCGACGGAGTCGACGAGGAGGATCTCCCGGGTGCGGGGCGGCATGCCCTGCTCGTCGAGCAGCTCACCCTCCTGGGCGACGGCGACCATCGTGCCCATCGTGTCGAAGAAGTCGGTGATGAGCAGGGTGAACACGAACATGATCACGATAAGGACGCCGGCGGTCTGCCACGAGTGCAGCACGTTGAAGTGGCCGAACAGCGACAGGTCGGGCTTGTCGATGATCTTGTCGGGGAGGACGGGGACGTTGAGGCTCCAGCCCTTCGGGTTGGGCTTGCCGTCCACGGACGAGGGGCCGGCCTTGGCGATCGCCTCGATGATGATCGCGAGCACGGTGGAGACGAGGATGCCGATGAGGATCGCGCCGCGGACCTTGCGCACCACCAGCACGACGGTGAGCAGCAGGCCGACGCCGAACGCGAGGGCCGGCCAGCTGACGAGCTTGCCGCCGATGCCGAGCCCGACCGGGACCGTGGTGCCGGCCACATCGGGCACGCGCCGCACGAAACCCGCGTCGACGAAGCCGATGAGGGCCAGGAACAGGCCGATGCCGACCCCGATGGCGGTCTTCAGCTGCGTCGGTACGGCGCGGAACACCGCCTCCCGCAGCCCGGTGAGCACGAGGACGGCGATGAGCACGCCCTCGATCACCACGAGGCCCATCGCGTCGGCCCAGGTCATGTGGGGCGCGATCTCGAACGCGACGAGCGCGTTGACGCCGAGGCCGGCGGCGAGGGCGAGCGGGAACCGGGCGACGACGCCCATGAGGATCGTCATCACGCCCGCGACGAGCGCGGTGGCCGAGGCGACCGCCGCGATGGCCAGCTTGCCGCCGGTGCTGTCGACGCCACTGCCGAGGATGAGGGGGTTGAGCACCACGATGTAGGCCATCGTGAAGAACGTGGCGAGCCCGCCACGGATCTCCCGGCTCAGCGTTGAGCCGCGCGCACTGATGTCGAAGAACCGGTCGAAGCCGTTACGCGGCTCCGCGCGGGTCGTGTTCATGTGTTGCCTCCCTGACGTTCACGTACGTGCCCCCGCCGCGCGATGATCCCATCTACGGCGCTGGAATCAACCGCGGGAATGTTTCGTGCGCGCAACGGTGGTCAGATGCCCGCGTGCGCACTTCGCTGAACCGGTCCGCCGTCGTCCTGCCGCCGCTCGCCCTGGCGGTCCTGATCGCGGTGTGGGGCCGGAAACTGCCGGTCCCCGTCGAGGTCGTCGTCGTGGCGCTGCTGGCGGGGTCGGTGCTGGCGGCCGTGCACCACGCGGAGGTGGTCGCGCACCGGGTCGGGGAGCCGTTCGGGTCGCTCATCCTGGCCGTGTCGGTCACCGTCATCGAGGTCGGCCTGATCATCACTCTGATGGTGTCCGGCGGGCCAGGGACGGCGACCCTCGCCCGCGACACCGTCTTCGCCGCCGTGATGATCACGTGCAACGGCATCGTGGGGCTGTCGCTGCTGGTCACGGCACTGCGCAGCCATGTCGCGGTGTTCAACGCCGAAGGCACCGGCGCCGCGCTCGCCGCCGTCATCACCCTCGCCACGCTGAGCATGGTGCTGCCGACGTTCACCATCAGCGCGCCCTCGCCGCAGTTCACCGGGCCGCAGCTGGCGTTCGCCGCCGTCGCATCGCTGACCCTGTACGCGCTGTTCGTGATCGTCCAGAACGTCCGGCACCGCGAATACTTCCTGCCGGTCGAAGGCGGCGGCACCGACGAGCACGCGGAGTTCCCGTCCCGGCGCAATGCCCTCACGAGCCTGGTGCTGCTGCTCGTCGCCCTCGTCGCCGTGGTGGGGCTGGCCAAGGTCGAGTCCGGCACGATCGAGGCCGGCGTCGCCCGGTTCGGGCTCCCGCACTCGTTCGTCGGGGTCGTCATCGCCGTGCTGATCCTGCTGCCGGAGACCCTCGCCGCGCTGCGCAACGCCCGTCGCGACCAGGTCCAGATCAGCCTCAACCTGGCGCTGGGCTCCGCGATCGCGAGCATCGGCCTGACCATCCCGGCGATCGCCGTCGCCTCGATCTGGCTCGCCGGACCGCTGAGCCTCGGCCTCGGCGCCACCCAGATCGTGCTGCTCGCCCTCACCTCCGGTGTCGGCGTGCTCACCTTCATGCCCGGCCGCGCCACCCTGCTCCAGGCCGCCGTCCACCTGTCGATCTGCGCCGCGTTCCTGTTCCTCGCCGCCAGCCCATAGACCATGAGGGTGGGCCCGGTGCTCGGGTGGTCGGCCAGGCGTGGATACCCTCTTATCTGACAATGTCTGCGCAATGTCGTCAGAATCGAGGAAGGCCGGGAATGATCGAACCAGTGCGGCTGCCGTCGCCGTGGTGTGACGAGCCCCTGACCGTGGTCGTCCCGACCTACAACGAGGCGGGCAACCTGCCTCGGCTGGTCGCCCGGCTGCTCGCCCTGCCACTGCCCGGGCTGAGCATCCTCGTCGCCGACGACAACTCCCCCGACGGCACCGGCGAGGTGGCGGAGAAGCTCGCCGCCGAGCACCCCGGGCGGATCCGGGTGGTGCACCGCCCCGGCAAGGAGGGCCTCGGCCGGGCGTATGTCGACGGCATCGGCAAGGCCCTCGAGGACGGCGCGAAGTACGTGGCGCAGATGGACGCCGACCTGTCGCACCCGCCGGAGGCGCTGCCCGGCATGCTCGGCGCGCTGCTGTCCACCCAGGCGGGCGTGGTCATCGGCTCACGGTACGTGCCCGGTGGGCAGCTCGACGAGAAGTGGCCGCTGTACCGGCGGGCGCTCAGCGGATGGGCCAACCTGTACGTGCACACGCTGCTGCAGGTGCGCATCCGCGACCTGACCGCCGGGTTCAAGATCTGGCGGGCGGACGCGCTGCGGACGATCGGCCTGGACCGCGTCCAGTCCAACGGCTACAGCTTCCAGGTCGAGATGCACTTCCTGGCGACGAAGCTCGGGCAGACGATCATCGAGGTGCCGATCCGCTTCGAGGAGCGCACCGACGGCGTGTCGAAGATGACCACGGCCACGAAGATCGAGAGCGCGACGATGCCGTTCAAGTTGCGCCTGAAGCACCGCAAGATCCAGCGCACGCAGCCGAACGTCTGACGGCCCAGCCGGCCGGCGCCGCCGAGGCGGCGCCGGCCCGCAGCCACGCGGTCAGGTCGGCCGGGGGCATCGGGCGGGCGTCGTGGCCGCCCCCCTGCGCGGCGTCGCAGCCGGGTGCCTGCAGCGCGGCAACGTGTGTGGCGCCCTCGGCGCCCTCGGCGACGACCGACATGCCCAGGTTGTGGCCGAGCTCGATCGCGCCGCGGACCAGGACCGCGTCCTCCGGGTCGGCGTCCACGTGCATGACGACCCGCAGCACGGACAGGGTGAGCCGGGTGATGAGCCCGGTGGTCTCCGCGACGGGATGAACTCCGCCGCCGTCCACGCGGAGCGCGGCCACGTGGTCACGGAGCGTCCGGACGGTGACCGCTCAAGCACGGACGGCTCGCACGGTGATGGCACGGCGGCTCGTGACGGCGATCGAGCCGTCGTCCACGCCGGGCTCGGGCAAGCTCGTCGACCCGGCCCGGCCCTGTCGGCGGCGGTCTACTGCATCGACAGGTGGACGTGGTTGTAGTGGTCACCGGCGGGGGTGCCGTCGCCGCCGTAGGACTTCCAGCCGCTGCTGGGCTGCCAGATCCGTTTGTACCAGATGACGTACTTCACGCCGAGGTTCTTGGCGTTGGCGACGCACCAGGCGGCGAGCGCGTCACCGTACTGCTGGTCGGCGCCGGTGGCCCGGGCGTTGACGAAGGTCTTCGCGTTGGCGGAGAAGTCGCACGCCTTGCCCAGCGGGTGGTCGCCACCGCCGCCGCTGCGGTAGCACGACGTGTAGTGGGTGTAGCCGGCCCTGCGCGCCTCGTTGTAGGCGTTGAGCATCCGCGGTGAGATGCAGTTGCCGGTCGTCGGGTCCTTCTCGCTGCAGCCCTGCTTGGCGTAGGAGCCGTCGCTGTTGCGCCCGACCGGGTTGGTGGTGACCTTGCCGCCGCTCGGCGCGCCGGTGGTGGCCCCGCCGCCGCCCGCCTTCTTCAGCGCGTCCTCGGCGGTCTTCTTGTTCGCCTCCATGATCTTCAGCTGGGCCTGCTGGTTGGCGACCGCCGCGGCGATGTCCGCCTTCTGCTGCTCCAGCTTCCGGCGCGTCTCGGCGAGCTCGCGCAGGGCCTGGTCGTCGCGGGAGACCATGTATTCGATCGTCGACATGTCGTGCAGCAGCTCATTGGGGTTGTCGCTGCCGACCACCACGTTGAACAGGCTGACGCGGCGGCCGCGGTACGCCGCGGCCGCGACCGTCCCCGCCGCGGCCTCCAGCTCGGTCAGCCGGGTCTGGGTGGTCCCGAGCTCCGCCTCGATCGCCGCCTGGTCCGCGGTCGACTTGTCGAGGCGGCCCTTCGCGTCGTTGTACTCGCCGAGCGCCTTGTCCAGGGCTTGACGGACGGTGAGATTCTGGCCGCCGTCCTCGCCCGGCTCGGCGGCGGCGGGGTCGGGGAACGCGGCCACCCCGAGGAGCAGGGAGGCCAGCAGCAGCATCAGAACCCTGGGCACGTGCCGGGTCGGAGCAGTCAGCATCGCCGCCAGCATATCCAAGCACCGGCAGAGCGCCAGTCCACCGAAAACCGGTGAAACCACAGCATTACAGCGCATCCCAGGCGCCGTGTCCGGCATCCCTGAGCTGGACCGGCCAGGGTAGCCTCCACGAGAACGACGGGCGGCGTGGGGAGATCATCGTGCACTGGAGCGCGGGCGCGCGACCCGTGCGTCCCCGGCGCCCGGCACGGTGGCTTTCCGTTGTCCTCCTGGCACTCGCGGTGATCTGGCCGACCGCCGGCGGGCTCGTGCGCACCGGTCATGACGCGCCCGCCGCCCAGCGGTCCGACGTCGCCGCACAGCGTGTCGGCACCACCGCGCCGCGTGTCAACGCCACCGCACTGCGGGCCGGCGCAACCGTGCCGCGGGCCGGCGCCAAGTGTCAGTTCATCGGCAGCCCGGGCGGGCCGGCACGCTGTGACCACCATGGCGACCGCCGCACCGCGGGCCGGCTGCACCCGTCCGGCATCGACCTGGACGACGCCGGCATCGGCCTTCCGGCGGACGGCCCGGCGGCCGGGACCGGGCAGCACTCCGCCATCGCCCGCCCACCGTCCAGGCCCTCGTTGGCACAACTGCAGGTCTGGCGCCGCTGACCGGTGCGACCCGCCGCAGCCGTAAACCCGCGCCGTGTTCCACAACGTCAGTAGCAGAGACCGACCAGTTCGCCGGCGGACCACCGGCGACCGACAGACCCGGATGGCGAAGACCTCGATGACATACACACCACCCCCGCGCACCCCTCACCGGCGCCGCACACGGGCCGCCGTGGCCCTGGCCGCCGCGTCCGCGCTGCTGCTGTCGGCATGCACCGGCAGCGACTCACCGTCCAAGGACAACGGCGCGGCACAGGGCAGGCCGGGAGCGAGCTCGGCACCGCCGGCGCTGCCGGTCGAGCTCGCGATCAGCGGCCCGGCCGACGGCGCCGCCAACGTGCCGACGGCCGTCGACGTCGCCTACACGGCCAAGAACGCGGCGAACGTCACCGTCAAGCTCACCGACCCCAGCGGCGCCGAGGTCGCCGGTGCGGCCGGCGCCGAGGGCAAGGGCTGGCAGCCGGCCGGGCAGCTGAAGTACTCCACGAAGTACACGGCGACGGTCACCGCGACCTCGACCGACGGCAAGCCGACCACGGCGACCACGTCCTTCACCACGATGGCGAAGCCCGGCAAGCTCGGGAAGGTCACCAGCATCATCAACGACAAGCAGATCGTCGGCGTCGGGATGCCGGTCATCATCACCTTCGGCGTCGACGTCTCGAAGGAGAACCGGGCCGCGGTCCAGCAGCGCATCCAGGTGACCAGCGACCCGCCGCAGGAGGGCGCGTTCAACTGGTTCACCGGCAAGGAGCTGCACTTCCGCCCGAAGGAGTACTGGCAGCCGAACACGAAGATCCAGGTCGACGCCCGCACCGGCGGCACGAACCTGGACGGCAAGTGGTGGGGCGAGCGCGACGTCTCCTTCACCGCGACCGTCGGGCCGAAGTTCGTCATGGAGGTCGACAACGCCACCAAGCAGATGACCGTCACCCAGGACGGCCAGCTGCTGCGCACGATCCCGGTCAGCCTGGGCCGGCCGAAGAACCCGTCGGCCAGCGGCAACTTCATCGTCATGATCAAGAACGAGTGGGAGTGGTTCGACTCCTCCACCTACGGCGTCCCGGCGGACTCCGCCGCGGGGTACCGGACCAAGGTGTACTGGCCGCAGCGCCTCACCTGGGACGGCGAGTACATCCACTCGGCGCCGTGGTCGGAGGGCGACCAGGGCAAGCGCAACGTGTCGCACGGCTGCACGAACATCTCCGCCGCGCACGCGGAGTGGCTGTGGAAGCAGACCCGCATCGGTGACCCGGTCATCATCAAGGGCACCGAGGAGCAGGTGAAGTGGGGCAACGGCTGGACCGACTGGTCGACCAGCTGGGACCAGTACGTCAAGGGCAGCGCGGTGCCGTACGTCCCGGCCGCGACGACGAGCGCGTCGGCCGCACCGTCGGCTTCCGCCTCGTCGAACTGAGTTCACGCCCGACCGGCACGGCATCACGGCCGTGCCGGTCGGCGACCCAGGAGAGGGTCACCGGCCGAGCACGCCCCGCTCGTAGGCGGCGGCGACCGCGGCGGCGCGGTCGCTGACGCCGAGCTTGCCGTAGATGTGCAGCAGGTGCGTCTTCACCGTCGCCTCGCTGACGAACAGCCGGGCCGCCGCCTCCCGGTTGCCGCAGCCCTGCGCGACCAGGGTCAGCACCTCCAGTTCGCGGGCGCTGAGCGTCGCCTGCCGGGGCCCGCGGACCCGGTCGAGGAGCCGCCCGGCGACCGACGGGGCGAGCACCGCCTCACCGCGCGCGGCGGCGCGGACCGCCCGGAACAGCTCCTCCCGCGGCACGTCCTTCAGCAGGTACCCGGTGGCGCCCGCCTCGATCGCGGGCAGCACGTCCTGGTCGGTGTCGAACGTGGTGAGCACGAGCACCCGGACGGCCGGCAGCCGTTCGCGGAGCCGGCGGATCGTCTCGGCGCCGCCGAGGCGGGGCATCCTCAGGTCCATGAGCACGACGTCGGGGGCGACGTGCCCGGCCACGGTCAGCGCCTCCGCGCCGTCGGCCGCCTCACCCACGACGACGAAGTCGGGCTGCGCGCCGAGGACGCCCCGCAGCCCGTCCCGCACGACCGGATGGTCGTCGACGATCAGCAGCCGGATCCCGGTCACTCCGCTGCGCTCCGGTCCGGTCCGGTCATGACGGCTCCACCCGTACCGCCGGAAACGCCGCACTCAACGCCGTCCCGGTGCCTGGTGCGCTTTCCACGTGCAGCCTGCCGGCGAGGGCGGCGACCCGCTCCCGCATGCCGGCGAGGCCGAACCCGCCACCCGTCGCGGCGGGGTCGAAGCCGGTGCCGTCGTCGCGGACGTCGACGAGCAGCTCGTCGTCGAGGTAGGTCAGCGTCACGCCGGCCCGGGTCGCGGCGGCGTGCCGGGCGACGTTGGCGAGGCCCTCCTGCACGACGCGCAGCGCGGCCACCTCGATCTCCGGGTGCAGCCGGCCGGGCGGCCCGCTCACCGTGACCGTCGCCGGCACCCCGGCCAGGTCCGACCACCGTTCGGCGGTGCCGGTGACCGCCTGCGGCAGCGTGGTCGTGTCCAGGGCGCCGGGGCGCAGCGCCCGCACCGAGCGGCGCGCCTCGGTGAGGCTGTCGCGGGCCAGCTCACGGACCGTGGCAAGGCGGTGCCGCACCCTCGATGGATCCGCTTCCTCCTCGGCGGCCTCGACCTGGGTGACGATCGCGACGAGGCCCTGGGCGAGGGTGTCGTGGATCTCGCGGGCGAGGCGCTGCCGCTCCTCGCGGACCCCGTCGGTGCGGGCGTCGGCGAGCAGCCGTGCCTGCAGACCCGCGTTCTCCCCGGCGAGGCCGACCAGCCGGGCGTTGGCCAGCCGGAGCTCCTCGACCGTCGCGTGCCGCTGCGCCACCTGGTCCTCCATGAAGCGCAACGCCGCGCCGAAGAGGCTCGCCCCCGCCGTCCACGCCGCCCACATCCCGAACTGGGCGAGGGGGCCGAGCCCGTCGCTGGCGGCGGTGGACAGGAGCGCGGCTCCCGCGGCGCCGGCGTAGGCCCACGCGCCGGGCAGCGCCACGAACGCCATCCCGCACCAGGCGACGACGACCGGCAGGAACATCCACTCCCGGGCGAGCAGCCACCAGGTGACGCCGAGCACGACGGCGAAGTACCCGGCCATCCGCGGCAGCCGGCCCGGCCACGACGGGTGGGCCGTGATCATCCACCAGTGCCAGGCCGCGAGGAGCCCGGCGACGGCGAGGGTCTGCCACCGCTGCGGCCAGGGCTGCACGCCGTCCCGGGCGACGGCGGCCGCGCAGCCGGCGAGCAGCGGATACGGCAGCAGCTCCCACCACACGTCCCACGGACGCACGTCCCGCCGCAGGATGCCCCGCATCCGTCCATCCTGCCCGCTCGACGGGTCCGCCGGAAGGTTCATCGGTAGGTGAGGCGCCGCAGCAGCACCTCGGCCGGGCCGCGCATCCCGCGCCGCTCCAGCAGGACGGCCGCCGCGACGGTCGCGGCCCACGTGAGCACGGCGGTCCCGGCCACCGCGGCGGCGCCGAGGTCGTCGCCGAGACCGCCGGCCCACGCGGTGAACAGCCCGGCGAAGACCACCGACTGCGCGAGGTACATGCTGAGCGACCGCCGGCCGGTCGCGACCAGCGCACGGATCACGCGCGCCCGCCACACCCCGAGACCGGCCGGCGGAGTCCGTGCCCCGGCCGCGACGGGGCCGGCCGGCGTTTGCGCCCGGGCCGCGAGCAGGCCGATCAGCGCGAGGTAGCCGAGTCCGCCGGCGACGCCGGTGACCCCGTGCAGGCCGCTGACGACCAGCAGCGTCCCGTCCCCCGGCCGCCACCGTCCGATGACCGCCGCCGCCGTCGGGATTCCGCCGGCGGTGGCGAGCCCGATCCCGATCGCCGCGACCCGGCGCAGCAGCGGCCGGTGGTCCGCGGGCGACTCCAGGATCCGCCGCCGCGCCGCCCACACGCCGGCCAGCGCCGCGGAGCCGACGCCGGCCATCGCCGGGAGCGTCATCAACCACTCCAGGGGCCGCCAGGCGAGCGCCTCGAGCGGGTCGGCGATCGCCATCGACCAGAGATACTGCCGCCGGCCGGGTTCGGCGGGGCGGATGCCGTACACGAGCGCGGTGATGACGGCGGTCGGCAGCAGCCACAGCCCGCCCAGCCACAGCAGCGTGCGGTCGCGGGCGCCGGCGAGGGCGAGCAGGACCAGCGACAGCAGGGCATAGGTGCCCAGCACGTCGCCGGAGAAGAGCGCCACGGCGTGCACGGACCCGAGGACCAGCAGCCACCGGGCACGGCGCCGCACGAGCTGTTTCGCGCCGCCGGTGCACCGCCGGGAAAGCTGCACCGTGCCGTAGGCGAAGAGCGCCGCGAACAGCGGATAGGCCCGCCCGTCCACGAACGTCACCAGCACCGCCTCGACGGCGTGGTCCAGCGGGGTCCCGCCGAGCGGGTGCAGCCGGATGCCGTAGACGGGGCCGTAGCGGTGCAGCGCCGCGTTGGCGAGCGCGATCGCGAGCAGCAGCAGTCCCCTGCCGAGGTCGGGGGCGAGGACCCGCTGTGCCGGCGGCAGCGGACCGGCGGTGACGGTCGTCGACATGTCCCCAGCGTCGCGGCCCGCCGGGGCCGGCACATCGACCGGCGGGCGGCCCGCGTCGTCAACCGGTCGGTGGATGACAGGTCAGCGGGCGATCTCCACGCCCTGCACGCCGTCGAGGAGGCGCAGCGACTCCGCGATCGCCGGCAGGGACGTGTTGTTGTCGCCGCGGGCGGTCAGGACGATCGACTGGTCGTGCCCGGCGTAGTCGACGCGCAGCACGTGCGCGGTCGGCAGCGCCTCGAGGGCCTCGCGCTCCACCACGTCGAGCGGGAAGTCCGGCGACAGGGTCAGCGTCACCTGGATGCGGTGCCGGTCGGGCAGCCAGTTCGCCTCCGCCACCTTGAACAGCCACAACGCGCCGAGCGCGAGGACGGTGACGGCGCCCGCCGCCCAGAACAGCCGCAGCCCCGTCGCCAGGCCGATCGCGGCGGTGACCCACAGTGACGCCGCGGTCGTCAGGCCGCTGATGTTGACGCCTTCCTTGAAGATGGCGCCGGCGCCGAGGAACCCGATGCCGGTCACGACCTGCGCGGCGATACGCGTCGGGTCGGTGCCGGCCTCCTTGCCCGCGATGGTGAACAGGGCCGCGCCGGCGGCGACGAGCATGTGGGTGCGCAGCCCGGCGGGCTGGGCACCGATCTCCCGCTCCAGGCCGACGGCGGCACCGAGGAGGATGGCGATCAGCAGCGGGGGGATGACGGTCCAGTCCATCGCACACTCTTACCGTCCGGCGGTCGTTCCCGCCACCGGAGGCGCCTCGGTTCTGCCGCCGGACGCCGGTGCGGCGGGTCCCGGCGCCGGGTTGTCGCACGCCCGTCCCGCCGGCCGGCTGTCCAACGCTGTCCGATGCTGTCCAGGATCGCGGGCGGCCGGTGCGGGGCTGCGCTGAGCATGGATGCGGCGTGACCCCACCGCATCGAAAGGCTCACGATGAGACTGTCCCGGTTCCTCGCCCTGCTCACCGCCGGGCTCGTGGCGCTCGTTCCCGCGCCCGCCCTCGCCAGCACCGTCCTCGCGGCGCCGACGGAGGTGCGGGTGCTGCACGTGGCGGACACGAGCGCCGACCTTTCGTGGTCGCACGACCTCTTCGCCGTCCAGGACGTGGTCGAGCGCAAGGTCGGCGGCACGTGGACGGAGTACGCGCGCGGCCTCTTCAACGGTCTCGCCCTGACCGGCCTGCAACCGGGCACCGCGTACACGTTCCGGGTGTATTCGCTGCCGTCGGAGACGTCCGGGTACGTCGCGAGCCCGCCGGCGGCGCCGATCACGTTCACGACCCTGGCCGGCCCCGACACGGTCGCGCCGTCGGCGCCCACCGCGCCGCTGTTCAGCACGATCACCACCACTGGCGTGTCCGTGGTCTGGGGCGAGTCGACCGACAACGTCCAGGTCACCGGATACCACCTGCAGCAGCTGACCGGTGGCGCCTGGACGACCGTCCGCACCGTCGACGCGTTCGGCCGCTTCCAGCGGGTCACCGGGCTGTCGGCCGGCACCGCCTACACGTTCGCCGTCGTCGCGTTCGACGCCCGCGGCAACCTGTCCGCCCGGTCGGCGCCGGCGACCGTCACCACGCTCGCCACCACCGCCGCCCCGACCTGTCAGGTGCAGCGCATCCTGTACAGCCCGGGCTTCACGGTCACGGTCACCATCACCAACTCGACGGTGGCGCCGGTCAGCGGCTGGACCGTCGGCTTCACCCTCGCGTCTGCCGCGGTCATCCAGAACGCCTTCGGCGGCGTCGTCACCCGCTCCGGCACCACCGGCACCGTCACGCCCCCGGCGTGGGGCGGCACGATCAGCCCGGGCGGGCAGGCGACGGCGGGCTTCATCGGCGGCGCCACCCCGTTCACGCCGCCGGAGAGTTTCACGCTCAACGGCATCCCCTGCACCGTGGTGTAGCGCTGTGACCTGGTGCGCGGGGTTGCGGCTGCATCGCACCCCGCGCACCGTGGCCGCGACCGGCCTACGCTGCCCGCATCGACACCCGCGGCGCCCTCCTCACGCCGGACGCGGTCGCGGCCGTGCGCGCGACCGCCGACCTGGCGCGGCTGCTGCGCGAACTGCGCCGCCGCGACGCCCGCCGCCGCGGCGGTGCCGAGCTCACCTACCGGGACCTCGCGGCGGCGACGGGCTGGTCGCACGGGATCATCGGCGGGTACCTGTCCGGGCGGGTCCTGCCGCCGACCGACCGCCTCGACACGCTGGTGCGGCTGCTCGGCGCGTCACCGGCCGAGCAGGGCGCCCTGGCCACCGCCCGCGACCAGGTCGAGGAGCGCCGCCGGCGCTCGAGCACGCCCGCGCCCCTCGCGCCGGAGTCCGCCGCGCGGCAGCCGGTGCCGAGGCAGCTACCGGCGGACGTGCCCGCGTTCACCGGCCGGGCGACGCACCTCGCCGAGCTCTCCACCGCCGCGGCGGGCCGGGTCGTGCTGATCGCCGGGACCGCGGGGGTGGGCAAGACCGCCCTGGCGGTGCACTGGGCGCATCGGGCCGCTGAGCGGTTCCCCGACGGTCAGCTGTTCGTCGACCTCCGCGGGTACGACCCGCGGCAGCCCGTCGACGCCGGTGACGCCCTCGCCGGGTTCCTGCGCGCCCTCGGCGTCCCCGCGTCCGGCATCCCCGCCGCGACCGACGAGCGGGCCGCCCGCTACCGGTCCGAGGTCGCCGGCCGGCGGTTGCTCGTGCTGCTGGACAACGCCTCCGCCGCCGACCAGGTCCGGCCGCTGCTGCCCGGCACCGCGACCTGCGCGGTCGTGGTGACCAGCCGGTCCACGCTCGGCGGCCTGGTCGCCCGGGACGGCGCCCACCCGATCCACGTCGCCCGCCTCGGCCACGCCGAGTCCATCGCCCTGCTGCGCCGCCTCAACGGCCCGGATCTGCTCGCCGCGCGCTGCGCCGGGCTGCCGCTGGCCCTGCGCATCGCCGCGGCCCGGCCGGTCCCGCGGCCCGCGACGTCGCAGGCACCCGGCCTTGCGACGGCCGGCCCCGAGGTGTCCGACCTGGCGGCGTTCGACGCCGACGACGACCCGCGCACCGCGCTGCGATCGGTGTTCTCGTGGTCGCTGCGGCACCTCACCCCCGCCGCGGCGCGGGCCTTCCAGCTGCTCGGCCTGCACCCCGGCCGCACCTTCGACGCCGCCGCGACGGCCGCGCTCACCGGCGGCGGGCCCGCGCTCGACGAGCTGGCCCGTGCGCACCTCGTGGAGCCGGCCGGGGGCGGCTACGAGATGCACGACCTGCTGCGTGCGTACAGTGCCGACCTCGCCGCGATGCTTCCCGAGGACGAGGCGCGGGCCGCGCTGGACCGGCTCGCCGCGCATCTCCTGGCGGGTGCGGCGGCCGCGATCGGCACGCTGTTCCCCTTCGAGGCTCCGTCGTGCTCCACGATGGACGGTCCGGACGAGGCCGCGCGATGGCTCGACCGGCAGCGATCCGGGCTCGTGGCGCTGGCCCGCCTGCCCGGCCGCACCGGTGACGCCGTGCGCCTCTCCCGGCTCCTGTGGCGGTATCTGGAGGTCGGCGGTCACCACCGGGACGCCCTCGCGCTGCACACCGCGGCCGCCGCGGACGACGACGCCGGCGCCCACGCCAACCTCGGCGCCGTCCACTGGATCCTCGGCGACCACCACCGGGCGCGGATCCACTTCGGACGGTCGCTGCACGGGCACCGGCGCGCCGGCGACGCGGCCGGTGCGGCGCGGGCGACGGCCCGGCTGGCGCTGGTCCACGAGCGGCTCGGCGACCATGACGAAGCCGCCGCACGCCTGCGGGAGGCGCTCACGGCGTTCCGGAGGCTCGGCGACCGGCACGGTGCGGCCGCCCAGCTGCTCAACCTCGGCTTCGCCCTGCACCGGGCGGGCCGCCACGCAGAAGCGGTCGGGCACCTCCGGCAGGCGGCCGAGCAGTTCGGCGACCTCGGCGACCGGCGCCTGGAAGGCTATGCCCTGGGCAACCTCGGCGCGGTGTACAGCCTCACCGGCCGCCACGAGGACGCCCTGACCCACCTGCGGCTGGCCCTCGACCGGTGCCTGGCATCGGGTGACCGGGGCGGCGAGGGCACCGCGCACGGGACGCTCGGTGCGGCGTACCACCGCATCGGCGACACCGTGAAGGCCCTGGGCCACCTGCGCCGCGCCCTCGCCGTCGCCCGCGCCACGGGCGAGTGCGGCCTGGAGGTCGAGACGCTCAACACCCTCGGCGCCGTGTTCCTCGCCACCGGCCGCCCCGACGCCGCCGGACACCGCTTCACGGCCGCCCGCGACCTCGCCGAGCGCACCGGCGACCGCCAGGGCCTGACGACCGCCCTCGCCGGGCTCAGCGGCCTGACCACGCCGTTTGAAGGCCTCAGCGGCCTGACCACCGCCGCTGAGGGCCTCAGCAGGCGACGCCGTTGACGGTCAGGTCGGACGGGGTCTCCGTCGCGGCGGCCGAGGCGGTCCAGCCGAACCGGACGGACCGACCGGTGTCGATGACCGCGTTGTAGGCCATGTTCGTCGCCGTCACCGAGAACGGGTCCGGCTGCGTCATCCGCGCCTGCCAGGCGCCGAGGTTGCCGGTCGCGGTGCGAAACGTCCAGTGTGCCGTCCAGCCGTCGATGGCCGGGCCGTGGTTGGTGATGGTGAGGTCCGCGACGAACCCGCCGTCCCAGGCGGCGAACCGGTAGGCGCAACTGACGTCCGGCACGGCCGCCGAGGCGGGCGTGGCAAGGACGGGCAGGGCGGGGAGCAGCAGCACCGCGGCGACGACGCGGGCGGATACAGACATCGAGCCTCCGATTGAGTGAGCAGGAGCCGGACACGCGGCACACCTGCCGCGTCCACACCGCTCGGCTCCCACCACGGCTCGCGGCGGCGAATGTACCGAGCGGAGGCGACGCCGGTCAACAGGTCCGCGTCCCGTCCGACCGGACGACGCGACGAACGTGGCGGAAATGCTCAGACCATCGCCCGGCGGCGCCGATGAGCAGGGGGCAGACCCAACTCCAGAGGAGGCCGGGAATGGCAGACGCAACCGGCGAACGGCGCCGCTCCGGGTTCCGCGACCTGTCCGTTGCCTGGAAACTGGGCAGCCTGGCGGGCGTGGTGTCGGTGCTGCTGCTGGCGATCGGCGTGTTCGGGCTGATCCAGCTCGGCGACGCGCAGGAGCGCCTCGACCTGCTGTACAACAACAACCTGCGCACCGTGCAGAACATCGACGAGGTGAGCTCCGACTACCGCGACGTCCGGTTCATGCTGCGCGACGTCGCGCTCGCGCAGACACCCGCGGAGAAGGACGCCGCCGAGCAGACTCTGCGGGGCGCCATCGAAGCCCTCGACACGAGCTGGCAGACGTTCACCGGGTCCGGCGGGCAGGGCGGCACGGCCGACCGGGAGTCGTTCGCCACGTCGTGGAAGTCCTACCGGGATCTGCTCTCGACGCAGCTGATCCCGCTGGCGAAGGCCGGCGACTACGACGGCTTCAACAAGGCGACGAAGGGCCCGGGCGCGTCGTTCGCGGCGGCGATCGGCAGTGCGCTGGACAACCTGGTCAAGATGGAGAACGAGGCGGCGAAGGCGACGCTGGCCGAGTCGAAGTCGGCGTACGACTCCTCGCGGGTCCTCTCGATCGGCATGATCGTGGTGGCGCTGGTGCTGGCGTTCACGATCGTGCAGATGATCAGCCGGGCGATCTCCAGGCCGCTCAACGAGACCGTCGGCGTGCTGACCGCGATGGCCGAGGGTCAACTGGACCGGCGGGTCGCGGTGGCGAGCCGGGACGAGGTCGGCAGGATGGGCACCGCGCTCAACAGCGCGCTGGACCGGCTCGCGGACACGGTGAGCACCGTCGTGGACTCCGCGACCCAGCTGAGCAACGCCTCCAGCCAGATCAGCGGCGCGTCGCAGAGCCTGTCGCAGGCCGCGACGGAGCAGGCCGCCAGCGTGGAGGAGACGACCGCGAGCATCGAGCAGATGACCGCCGGGATCGCGCAGAACAGCGACAACGCCCGCACCACGGAGGGCATCGCCACGAGCGCCGCGACCGAGGCGCAGGACGGCGGCGGCGCGGTGCAGAAGACGCTCGACGCGATGAAGCAGATCACCAGCAAGATCGGCATCATCGACGACATCGCGTTCCAGACGAACATGCTCGCCCTCAACGCCACCATCGAGGCGGCCAGGGCCGGCGAGCACGGCAAGGGCTTCGCCGTGGTGGCGACCGAGGTCGGCAAGCTGGCCGAGCGCAGCCAGATCGCGGCGCAGGAGATCAGCGAGCTGGCGGCCGGGAGCATGACGACCGCCGAGCACGCCGGCGCGCTCCTCGACAAGATCATTCCGAGCATCACGAAGACGTCGGACCTGGTCCAGGAGATCGCGGCGGCCAGCGGTGAGCAGTCCACGGGCGTGCACCAGATCAACATCGCGATGACGCAGATCGGCAAGGTCACCCAGCAGACCGCGTCGTCGAGCGAGGAGCTCGCCGCCACCGCCGAGGAGATGGCGGCGCAGACGCACCAGTTGCAGAACATGATGGCGTTCTTCACCACCGGCAGCGGCGGCCGCCGGGCCACGAACACGGCGCGCCCGCACCGGGAGACACCGAAGCCGCAGGCGAAGAGCCTGAACTACAGCACCACGCAGTACTCACCACGCGCCGACCTCACGGTCTCCGAGATCGACGAGAGCAAGTTCGACCGGTTCTGAACAACCCCGCCGCGGGCAGGTGCTACACCAGCACCTGCTCGCGGCTCACGTTCTCCGCGACCAGCGGGCCGACGTCGAGGATCAGCGCCACCTCGCCGTTGCCCAGGATGGTCGAGCCGCTGATGCACCGCGCCTCGCTGAACAGCACGCCCAGCGGCTTGATGACCGTCTGGAACTGCCCCAGCAGGGTGTCCACGACCAGGCCGGCGCGCTGCCCCGACTGCTCGATCACGACCACGTTCTGCCGGCGCGGCGGCTGCCCGTCGATGTCGAAGATCGTGCGGAGGCGGATGAACGGCAGCACCTCGCCGCGCAGGTACATGCAGTCGCGCCCGGCGGCGTTCGCCGGCAGCTCCACGCACTCGGTGACGCGGTCCAGCGGCACGATGAACGCCGACGACCCGACACCGACCAGGAACCCGTCGATGATCGCGAGCGTGAGCGGCAGCCGGATGCGGAACGTGGTGCCCTCCCCCGTGGCGGTCTCGACCTCGATGGTGCCGCGCAGCTCGGCGATGTTGCGGCGCACGACGTCCATGCCGACCCCGCGGCCGGACAGGTTCGAGACCGTCTCCACGGTGGAGAAGCCCGGCTCGAAGATCAGGTCGAAGACCTCGCTGTCGGTCATCGTCGCCCCGGCCTGGACCATGCCGCGGTCGACGGCCTTGGCCAGGATGCGGTCGCGGTTGAGCCCGCGCCCGTCGTCGACGACCTCGATCACGATCGACCCGGCGTCGTGGAAGGCGTTGAGCCGCAGCTTCCCGCGGGCCGGCTTGCCCGTCCGCCCCCGCTCTGCGCGGGGTTCGACGCCGTGGTCCAGGGCGTTGCGGACGAGGTGGAGCAGCGGGTCGCCGATGCGTTCGACGAGCGCCTTGTCCATCTCCGCCTCGCCGCCGGTGATGACCAGGTCGACGTCCTTGTCGAGGTCGACGCAGACGTCGCGGACGACCCGCTCGAAGCGGCGCAGGGTGGTGCCGATCGGCACCATCCGCAGCGACAGCGCGCTGTGCCGGACCTCCTCGACGAGCCGCATGACCTCTCCCTGCGCCTCCTCCTCGCCGTCGCCGTCGCGGCGATGGATGCCGACGCTCGACTGGGCGATGACGAGCTCACCGACGAGGTCGATGAGCTTGTCCAGGCGGTTGGCGTAGACGCGGATGGTCTGGGTCTCGTGCGACCGGCTGTCGGCGGTCTTGCGTTGCTTGCCGAGCGCTGCCTCGACGACCGGCTTCGGCACCGCCCGGGTCTCGATGAGGATCTCGCCGAGCTGCGGCAGCGTGCCGCCGGACCGGTTGCGTTCCTGCTGGATCCGCAGCGCCCGGGCGATCTCCAGGTCGGTGGCCGCGCCGCTGCGGATGAGCAGGTCGCCGAGCCGGTCCTGGTCGGGAAGTCCGTCGATCACGGTGACGTAGTCGTCGGCGGGCACGATCGCGATCTGGCTGTCCTCGCGGACGAAGTCGAAGACGCCCTCGATCTCGGTCTTCGGCGCACCGCTGACGAACTCGGCGTCGAACCCCAGGTAGCACGTCTCCGGGTCCATCAGGTCGGGCTCGGGCAGCTGGTCGGTCAGGGTCGTGACCCGGGTGACGGTGCCCATGGTGGCCAGGTAGCGCAGGAACGACAGGGGATCCATGCCGTTGCGCAGGCTGTCGGGCCCGAACCACAGCGTGAGGCGCCACGTCCTGACCGCACCGCCGCTCTGTCGCTCGTCCGCGGCGGCGGAACCGGTGTGCGCCGGCCCGTCGGTGAGGAACGGCTGCAGGGCGGCGAGGATGCGGTCGCCGTCGGCGGTCTCGGCGGGTGTCGCGTCCGGCCGGCCGGCGGCGACGCCCTCGACCATCGAGGAGACGTGGTCGCCGCACGGCAGCAGCGCGCTGACCAGCTCGGCGGTGACGGTCAGCTCGCCCTCGCGCAGCGAGTCCAGGACGGTCTCCACCACGTGCGTGAACGCCACCAGATGGTGCAGCCCGAACAGCCCCGCCGAGCCTTTGAGGGTGTGCATCGTGCGGAAGAGCGCGTTGACGGTGTCCCCGGCGCTCGGGTCGTCCTCGAGGCCGAGCAGGCCCTCCTCGAAGTCCTGCAGCAGCTCCCGCGCCTCGGTGATGAAGGTGTCGAGGGCGTCGCTGAGGTCGTCGGTCACGGTCGGGCTCCCGTCAGGCGTCCGTCGAGGACCGGGCGTTCGCCGAGCCCGCCACGGGCGGATCGGCGAGAAGCAGCTCCGGCACGAGATGCGCGGTGGCGAAGACGTCCCGGACGGCCGGGCTCGGCTCGCGGAACGCGAGGGTGCCGCCCAGCTGCTCCGCCTCGCGCCGGGCGGCGAGCAGGATCTGCAGCCCGGCGGTGTCCAGCTCGGTGACCCCGGACAGGTCGAGCTCGGCCGCGCCCTTCCCCTCACCCAGGAACGCCCGCAGCCGCGCGTGCTGCTCGGCCGCCATCGCGACGGTCAGCTCGCCGTCGAGCTCCAGCTGCCGCACCGTCACGGCATGACCAGCTTCGACACGGCGGCCAGCATCTGGTCGGGCTGGAACGGCTTGGTGACCCACGCCTTCGCCCCGGCCGCCTGCGCCTGCCGTTTCTTCTCCTCCTGCGACTCGGTGGTGAGCATGATGATCGGGGTGAACCGGTAGTTCGGCAGCTTCTTGACCTCGCCGACGAGCGTGATGCCGTCCATGTTCGGCATGTTGACGTCGGAGATGATCAGGTGGATGCGCCGGCCGTCGAGCTGTTGCAGCGCGTCCTTGCCGTCGGTGGCGGCCACCACCTCGTAGCCCGCGCCGCGGAGCGCGATGGTGACGACCTGCCGAACCGACGCCGAGTCATCGACGATCAGAATGGTCTTCGACATCAGTGCCCCCCTCTAGAAGAACGTGATCTCTGATTCGGGAACCGCGGTGGCCTTGGCGCCCGTGAGGTGCGCCTCCCGCTCCTGGTGCATCGTGTAGGTGGCGGCGAGCTCGTCGAGCAGCCGCCGCGCGTCCAGCGCCCGCCCGTCGCGTGACTCGGCGACGACGGCCGGCATCCGGTCGACGTTCTCCCGCAGATGCTCCAGGACCTGGCCGATCCGGTCCTGGAACTGCAGGTTGACGATGGCTCCGGCGACGCCGGCGCGGATCCCGACGGCGGCCCGCTCCAGCTGGTCCGAGGAGTCCCGCAGGCCGGAGAACACGGTGCCGAGGTCGTCGAGGACCTCGCTCACCTCGCTGTTGGCGCGGGTGACGGCGACGCCCTCGCGCTCAGCCTCGCCCTCGGCCTTGGCCAGCGCGGCGGCGATCGCGGCGGCGATGCTCTCGACCCTGCGCGCCATCCGCTCGCTCGTCTGGAACGACCGCTCCGCCAGCTGCCGCACCTCCAGGGCGACGATGCCGAAGCCGGCGCCCGCCTCGCCGGCCCGCGCGGCCTCGATGGAGGCGTTGAGCGCCAGGAGGTTGGTCTGCGCCGCGATCTGCGCCACCTCGGACGTCATCTGCTTCAGGTCGTCGTTGAGACCGAGCAGCGCCTCGAGGTCCCGCAGCGCCTCCTGCTTGGACGTCAGCGCGGAGTCGAGGGTGTTCACGACGCTGCCGAGCCGCTGCCGGCCGCGCTCCAGCGAGCCGCCGCCGTGGCTGTCCTCCAGCGCGGCGCTCGAGGAGGCGAGCACCGAGTCGAGGTTGTCGACGATCTGGCTGAACTCGGTCGTCACCGCGCCGACCGCCTTCTCCATCTGGGTCCGCGACGACTCGATCTGGCTCGACCAGACCGGGGCGACCGCGCCGGCGAACTCGGTGACGCTGCGCTCGTAGTCGGCGTTCGCGGCGCGCGCCGCCGCCGCCTCCCGCGCGGCCCGCCGGGCGCCGCCGGTCCCGGACCGGTAGCCGATGCCAAGTCCGGCGGCGAGGGCGAGGACTGCGATCAGGAACTCAACCATGGATACGGATCACCTCAGCGATGGCGGTCAGCGGCACTTCCCGGTCGACGGCGCCCAGCCGGACCGCTTCCTTCGGCATACCGTGCACGACGCAGGTCGCCTCGTCCTGGGCGACGGTGAGCGCGCCGGCGGTCCGCATCTCCAGCAGGCCGCGGGCGCCGTCGTCGCCCATCCCGGTCATGATGATGCCGAGCGCCCGGCGGCCGGCGACCTTCGCCACCGACCGGAAGAGCACGTCGACCGACGGCCGGTGCCGGTTGACCGGCGGGCCGTCGCTCACCTTGACCCGGAAGCGGGCACCGTCGGAGACGACCTGCAGGTGCCGCCCGCCGGGCGCGACGAGGGCCAGCCCCTCGGCGACGAGGTCGCCGTCGGCCGCCTCGCGGACCTCGATCGCTGCCAGCATGTCCATCCGCTCGGCGAACGCGGCGGTGAACTTCTCCGGCATGTGCTGCACGATCACGATGCCGGGACTGTTGCGCGGCAGCGCCGTCAGCACGGTCTCCAGGGCCTGCGTGCCGCCGGTGGACGTGCCGACCGCGATGAGCCGCCCGGCCGAGACCACGGCCGCCGCGGGTTCGGCCGGGCGCG
This sequence comes from Dactylosporangium sp. NPDC005555, assembly GCF_040605635.1. NCBI lineage: Bacteria > Bacillati > Actinomycetota > Actinomycetes > Micromonosporales > Micromonosporaceae > Dactylosporangium > Dactylosporangium sp. NPDC005555. The sequence goes on along the minus strand of NZ_JBEXDG010000005.1, from coordinate 262,537 downwards.
GCGCGCCGGCGCCCGGCGCGGCAGTGGTGGCGACCGGTGCCGGGCGGTTCAGGCGGGCGACCTTGCCCGCCGCCGCCGCCCTGACCGCCGAGACGATGTCGCCGCTGTCGTCGGCCATGAACTGCTTCAGCCCGGTGGTGGGCTTGGGCACGACGCCGGCCGCCCCGGCCGCGAGGGCGTCCATGGTGGCGCGGGCGCCGCGCTGGCTCAGCGTCGAGCAGATGACGACCGGCGTCGGCCGGGTCGCCATGATCTTCTTCAGGAACGTGATGCCGTCCATCCGGGGCATCTCGATGTCCAGCACGACGACGTCGGGCCAGGCCTTGTTCATCAGGGTCATCGCGAAGATCGGGTCGGAGGCGACGCCGAGCACCTCGATGCCGGGCGTCTCGGCCAGCCGCCGCGACAGCACCTGCCGCACCACCGCCGAGTCGTCGACGATCACCACATTGATCGCCTTCCCGGTCATGACCAGCTCCGGGCGGCGCGGCGGTGCGGCTGGTCGCGTTGGCCGCGGTGCTCGGTGTGCTGCAGCCACACGTCGCCGGTGCCGAGGTCGAAGACCAGCTGCCGGGACCCGGTCCCGCCGAGGTGTTCGGCGGCGATCTGGAAGCCGTGCTCGCGCAGCAGCAGCAGACCGATCTCGATGTTGTCCTGCGGTACGTGCGGCGCGGGGCCACGCTTGCGGCCGGGGAACTGGTCGCCGCCGCCGAAGATCTTCGCCTGGTAGTCCGTGGGCCGGGTGCCGTTGCGCCGCAGCTCGGCCAGGAACAACTGGACCGCCTCGTCGGCGTAGCGTCCGCTGAGCTCCGGGTGGTCCGCCGGCGGCGCGGCGCGGTGGGCGAGGAGGTAGTGGCACATCCCGCCGACCCGCAACCGCGGGTGCCACAGCGTGATGGCCACGCACGAGCCCAGCACCGTGCGGATGCGGGTGCCGCCCCCGGCGAAGTGGAACTCGCCCGGGCTGAGGAAGACCTCGTCCGTCCTAGCCAACGCCGTCTCCGGCGAGGCGGTAGATCGACGGCTGCACCGGCAGCAGCCGCGACGGGATGCCGTTGAGCGTCTCGGACAGGCTGACGATGAGGTAACCGCCCGGGTACAGCATCTCCTGCAGCCGCCCGATCACGTGCGCCTTGGTGTCGGGCTCGAAGTAGATCATCACGTTGCGGAGCATGATCACGTCGAACCGGCCGAGGCGGCTCAGGTCCTCCAGCAGGTTCGCGCCGAGGAACGTCGTCCGCGCCCGCAGCGTCCGGTCGATCGCCATCAGGCCCTCGTACTCGGCCCGGCCCTTGCGGCAGTACCGGCGCAGCAGCGGCGTCGGGATCCGCTCCGCGGCCGCGATCGGGTAGATGCCGGCCGCCGCCCCGGCGACGACCCGCGTGGAGATGTCGGTGCCGACGATCTCCCACGGCGTGCTCGGCAGCGCGTCCGCGAGCACCATCGCCGCGCTGTACGCCTCCTCGCCGCTGGAGCTGGCGGCGCTCCACAGCCGCAACGGCCGGCTGGACCGGTGCGCCGGCGCGACGACCTGGCCGAGGAACTCGAAGTGCCGCGGCTCGCGGAAGAAGAACGTCTCGTTCGTGGTCAGCAGGTCGATCGCCTGGCGGGTCTCCGCGCCGTGCTGCGGCGACCGGATCACCTGCAGGTACTGCGTGTAGCTGGACAGCCCGAGCGAGCGCAGCCGCTTGTCCAGCCGCCCCTGCACCAGCGTCTCCTTGCCCGGCGCGAGCCGGATGCCGGTGCGCTGGTGCAGGAACTGGCTGACGGCCTGGAACTCGGCAGTGGTGATCTGCGTGGGCCCGGCCAGTGCACGTGTCATGACGACCCCGCCAGTGACCGGGTCATGACGACCGTGTCGCCCGGCCGCCCCCGCCGTTCTCTTCCGCACCGTCGGGGATGGCAGCCGTCGCGAGGTCCGCCATGTCGCTCAGCGACAGGACGTGGTCGATGTCCAGGACGATGATGAAGTCGTTGTCGCGCTTCGCCATCCCGCTGATGAAGTCGGCCCGGATGCCGGCGCCGAACGCCGGGGCCGGCTCGATGTCCTCGTCCGTGAACGCCTCGACCTTGCTGACCGCGTCGACGAGGATGCCGATGTCCTGACCGGTGCCCTGACCGGTGACACGGCCGGTGACACGGCCGTCGGCGGCGCCGGAGTCGTCGGATCCGGGCACGCCGCGGATGTGCACGATGATGATGCTGGTGCGCCTGGCGATGCTGGTGGCGCCCTTGGCGAAGCGGATCGCGAGGTCGATGACCGGGACCGCCCGGCCGCGCAGGTTGATGACGCCGCGGACGAAGTCGGGCGTCATGGGCACGACGGTGAGGTTGCGGTATTCGAGGATCTCGGTGATGTGGAAGATGTCCAGCGCGTAGGACTCGCCGTTCAACGTGAAGGTCAGGTATCGCGTCGCGTCGCCGGCGGTGCCGTCGCCGGGTCCACCACCGCGGGTTGCCGCTTCAACACTCACAGCTCTGTCCTCCCGGGCGGGTCGGGTGTCCGGTACACGCCCACCAGGAGACCTATCGGCGCCGGGCTTGCGGCCTGAAGGGGAACACCGGGGAAGATCAGACGATTGCGGGCGTGAAATGAACGGCGCCGGGCGGACATGTAGAGGCAGCACACCGCCACTACACCGCCTCAGCACGATGGGAGCCACCCTTGGCACGAGCCCCCAGCGCCGCCCGCTTCGAAGCCCTGTACCGGTCCTGCTACCAGGACCTGCTCGGCTACGCCCTGCGGCGCGTCGACCGGCCCGAGTCGGCCGCCGACGTGGTCGCCGACACGTTCCTGATCGCCTGGCGCCGCATCGACGACATCCCCGACGGACAGGGCAGACCGTGGCTGTTCGGGGTCGCCCGCAACGTCATGGCCAACCATCAGCGCGCCGACCGGCGCCGCGCCGACCTCGGGGCGCGGCTGCGCCAGGAGCTCGCCGGGGCGACCACGATCGAGCCGTCGGTGCCGCCGGAGATCGCGCACGCGTTCCGCGCCCTGCCCGAGGGCGACCGGGAGGTGCTGCGCCTGGTGGCCTGGGAGGGCCTGGGCGCCGACGACCTCGCGGTCGCGCTCGACTGCTCGGTCAACGCCGCCCGGATCCGCCTGCACCGCGCCCGCCGCAGGTTCGCCGAGGCCCTGCGATCACCGTCCCTGACCAGTCGTTCTCTTTCCATTCGTGACAGGAGTGACCGTGACTGAAATCGACGAGGAGCAGGACCATTTGGTCCGGTTGCTCTCCCCCACCGTGCACGTCCCCGCGTCCGCGCAGGCCGCCTCCGACGAACTGCTGCGGGACATCCTGCACGCCACTCCACCGGCGGCGGACTGGCGCCGCCGGCTCTTCATCGCGGTCCCCGCCGCGGCCGGGCTGACGGTCGTGGCGCTGGTGGCCGGCTCGCTGCTGTCCACGCCGGAGCCGGCGAACGCGGCGCTCACGTTCTCCGAACGGGCCGGGTACATCACCGTCACCATCAACGACCCGGCCGCCGACGCTCAGCGGTACAACGACGAACTCGCGAAGTACGGGCTCAACATCAAGATCCAGCTGGTGCCGGCCAACCCGGACGACGTCGGCAAGGTGGTGTTCGAGGAGACGGGAGCCCCCGGCCTCGAAGCCATCGAGAACCCCGGCAGGTGCAACGCCAACGGGTCGTGCCAGGTCGGCTTCAAGGTGCCGCTGAACTTCAGCTCCTACGCGGTCGTCGCCTTCGGCCGGACCCCGCTGCCCGGCGAGTCCGTCGACGGCGGCTCCACGGCGCAGAAGGACGTCGGCGAGAGCCTTCTGGGCAAGACGGTCGCCGAGGCCCGCCGCATCCTGGCGGCGAAGGGCATGACGGCCGAATACCGGGTCGGGCCGAAGTCCCTGTCCGCCCCGGCGGAGGAGGTGCCCGGCGACTGGATCGTGTTCGACACCGCGCCGATCGACACGACCGTCATCGTGCTGTGGTCCTCGGCGGACGGCAGGTCGCCGATCCCGTCGGGCGACGACGTGCCGAAGCCGGGCCCGTCGGCGAGCATCAAGCCGAACTGACCCGGGTCATCGCCCGGGGGGCGGGATCTCCCCCGACCCCCGGGCGATGTACCGCGTCGGCAGCGTCACCGCCCTGGCCGGCCCGTCGTCGCCGTCCAGGCGGGCGAGCAGGATGAGCGCCGCCCGCCGCCCCATCTCCGCCGGGTCCTGCGCGATGACGGACACCGGCGGGTCGAGCATGTCGGCGAGCGGGAAGTCGTCGAAGCCGATGTGCGCGACCGCATGGTGCAGGCCGAGTCCGACCAGGGCCCGCCGGGCGCCGACCGTCAACCAGTTCTGCGCGGTCACCAGCGCGGTCGGCGCCGGCGAGGTCGTGAACATCCCGGTCACCGCCTGGCGGGCCGCCTCGGCGGTGTGCACGTCCCGGCCCACCCACTCCGGTCGCGCCCGGCAGCCCAGCTCGGCGGTCGCCTCGACGAAACCCTGATGGCGTTCGCGGGCGGTCCACAGCGTCGTGTGGTCGGCGACGAACCCGATCCGGCGGTGTCCCAGTGCGTGCAGCGCCCGCACGGCACCCGCGACGCCACCCCGGTTGTCGGCGGTGACGGTGTCGACGCCGGGGACCGGAGAGGCCCGGTCGACGCAGACGACCGGGGTCCCGTCGCGGTGCGCGGCGGCGAGCTCGCCGTCGGGCGCGCCGGTCGGCACGACGACGATCCCGTCGACCCGCCGGGTGAGCAGGACGCCGAGCAGCTCCCGCTCCCGCTCCGGCTCCTCGTCGCTGCTGCCGGCGAGGACGAGCAGCCCGCGCCGGACGCAGGCGTCCTCGACGGCGCGGTGCAGCGCCGAGGAGAACGGGTTGGCCACGTCCTGCAGCACGAGCCCGATCGTGCTGGTGCGCCGGTCCGCGCGGCGCAGACTGGTCGCCGCGGTGTCCCTGCGGTAGCCCAGCTGCCGGGCCGCGTCGAGGACCCGCCCGGTGAGGTGCGGGTCGACCGCCACGCCGTTGATGACCCGGGATACGGTCGCCAGCCCGACGCCCGCGAGTGCCGCGACGTCCTTCATCGTGGCCCGCCCACGGTCACTCATGTATGGACATCTTTCTCTATCGAGCGCACACTGTCGAACACCCGCCAGGAAACGTTTCCTCAACCCTACCGGTCACTCCGCCGAAGGGACCACCGCCATGCGTACCGTTCGGTTCCGAATCCTGCTCGTGCCGGCGATCCTCATCGCCGTCCTCGTGCCCGCGAGCGCCCAGGCGAGCCCGTCCAGCGACTATCCGGAGTTCCCCTACCCGGCCACCGCCGCCTACGACGAGCCCTACCGGGGCCAGTTCCACTTCAGCTCGCGCAGCGGCTGGATGAACGACGTCAACGCCCCGCTGTACTACAACGGCCTGTACCACCTCTTCTACCAGCACAATCCGCACGGCCTCGCCTGGGACACCATGCACTGGGGGCACGCCACCAGCCCGGACCTCGTGCACTGGACGCAGAAGCCGGTCTCGCTGGAGCCCGGCGTGCACCCCGGTGACCTGTTCTCCGGCGCCGGTGTCGTCGACACCACCAACACCTCCGGCCTGCGCACCGGGGCCGACGCGCCGATCGTCGCGTTCACCGGCACCAACGGCGTGTCCATCGTGTACAGCACCGACGGCGCCCGCACGTTCCAGAGCTACGACCGCGGCCGGAAGGTCGTCGTCCCGTCCGGCACCAGCCGCGACCCGAAGGTCCTGTGGGACGCCGCCCGCGGCCGGTGGGTGATGGTCGTCTGGTCCGACGGCGGCGGCAACGGCGTCAACGTCTACACGTCGACGAACCTGCTCGACTGGACCTACCGCAGCCGCTTCAGCGCCGGGTGGCTCTTCGAGTGCCCCGACTTCTTCTCCCTGGCCGTGGACGGCAACACCGGCAACACCAGGTGGGTCATGACCGACGCGTCCGGCGAGTACGTCACCGGCACCTTCGACGGCGCCGCGTTCACGCCCGACTTCACCGCGCCGCAGCGCATGGACCAGGGCCGCAACGCGTTCGACGGCTCGTTCTACGCGGGCCTGGTCTTCAGCAACATGCCCGACGGCCGGACCGTGCAGATGGCGTGGCAGCCCGGCAACCACGGCGCCACCTGGACCGGCAACGCGTCCTTCCCCGCGCAGCTGCGCCTGATCAGCACGCCCGCCGGGCCACGGATCACCCGGCTCCCCGTCGCCGAGATCGCCTCGCTGCGGTTCGGCACCACGACGTGGTCGAACCGCACCGTCACCACCGACCCGGCCACGGACCCGTTCGCCGGGATCACCGCCGACACGTACGAGATCCTCGCCGAGTTCGACGTCGGCGCGAGCACCGCGACGCAGTTCGGCTTCCAGCTGCACCGCCGCGCCGACGGCGGCTACGACCGGGCCGTCGCCTACGACCGGGCCGCGCAGACGCTGTACGGCGCGCCCCTGGCACCGGTCAACGGCCGGGTGAAGGTGCGGCTGCTGGTCGACCGCGGCCAGCTGGAGGTGTTCGGCAACGACGGCCGGCTCTCCTACACCGACAACGTCAACTTCAACTCCGCCGCCACCAGCCAGGGCATCCGGCTCTTCGCCACCGGCGGCTCGGCGCGGCTCGTCTCCGCCGAGTTCCACCGGCTGCGCTCCGCCTGGGGCCAGGGCGAGCCGACCCTCGAGTCGAACCTCGCCGGGCCGTGGCGTCCCGTCGCCGGCAACGGTGCCGGCTCGTGGGGAGACACCGCCGCCGGCAAGCGCGGCACCGCCGGCGGGGACGCGTTCTACCTGAGCGACACGACCGCCGCCGACTTCACGTATGAGGGCGACGTGACGATCGAGTCCGGCACCGCCGCCGCCATCACCTTCCGGGCCAACGCCGACGCCACGCAGCACTACACCGCCAACATCGACGCGTCCGGGGTGGTGAAACTGTGGCGGCCCGGCCGGGTCATCGCCACCTACCCGACGGCCGTCGTGCCGGGGCGCACCTATCACCTGAAGGTCGTCACGGCCGGGGCGAGCATCAAGGTGTACCTCGACCACGGCGCGACCCCGGTCATCGACGCCACCGACACCGCCTACGCCGGTGGCTATCTGGGTGCGAACGTGTTCAACGGCACCGGCACCGTGCAGAACCTGACCCTCAACGGGCCGGGCTTCAGCACCAATCTGGCCGGCCCCTGGCAGCCGGTCAACGGCACCTGGACGACGACGGCACCACGGGCCGGCGCGCACGGCACCGGCGCCGGCGACACGTTCTACCTCAGCCGGACCGTCGCCGCGGACCTCACCTACGAGGGCGATCTGACGATCGTCAACGGTACCGCCGCCGCGCTCACCTTCCGGGCCAACGCCGACGCCACCCAGCACTACAGCGCCAACATCGACGCGTCCGGGGTGGTGAAACTGTGGCGGCCGGGCCGCGACATCGGCACCTACCCGACGGCGATCGTGCCGGGGCGGACCTATCACCTGAAGGTCGTCGCGGTCGGCGCGAGCATCAAGGTGTACCTCGGCAACGGCACCACGCCCGTCATCGACGCCACCGACACCGCGTACAGCAGCGGCTACCTCGGCGCGAACGTCTACGACGGCTCGGCGGTGGTGCAGCGGCTGAACCGGAGCTGATGGGCTCACGCAGGACCAACGCGGGGACCGGACCGGGGCGGGGGCTGCTGACCCGCGGCGCCGACACGATCGTCGGCGTCACCCGGTCCGGCTCCGGCATCCCGTCGACCGGCAGCAGGACGCCGCCGTCATGCGGCGCGCAGGACCGCCACGAGGAAGTCCGAGCCGGGGGTGAACGGACGCAGGTCCCAGGTGGCGAGGAGCAGGTCCGGCAGCAGGCCCGCCGCGTCGGCGTCGGCGAGGAAGTCGTCGAACTCGTAGCCTCGGCCCGCGCCGAAGCCGATGACGACCCGCCCTGCGCCCCGCAGGTGCGCCCGCAGCCGGCGCAGCACCTCCCGCCGGGTGTCCTTCGCGACGAACGTCATCACGTTGCCGGCGCTGACGACGACGTCGAAGCCTTCGGCGATGCCGTGCGCCGGCAGGTCGAGCCCGGACAGGTCGCCGACGAGCCACGTCGCCGCAGGGTGGTGGTGCCGCGCCGCCGCGACGAGGACCGGGTCGAGGTCGACGCCGGTCACGTCGTGCCCGGCCGCGGCGAGGTGCCCGCCGACGCGGCCCTGACCGCAGCCCGCGTCGAGGATCCGGGACCCGCGCGGCAGCATCGCGTCGACGAGCCGGGCCTCGCCGACGAGATCGTGACCGGCCTCCGCCATCGAGCGGAACCGGTCGATGTAACGCTGCGAGTGCCCCGGGTCGGCCTCGACGAGCTCCAGCCAGCTGTTGCGGTCAGCCATGCGGTGTCCTTTCCTTCGTCCGCCTCCCATTGTCCGCCCGCGCGTTTTCGAAATACCCGGCGGGCCGCGGCCCGGCATGATGGTGCTCCAACCGCCGTCCGTGGAGATCCTGTGACCGCACCAGCACAGCGCGCCCTCGCGCCGATCGTGTTCGCCTATGCCGCCTTCGTCCTCGTCGGTCTCAGCGCCGGCGTCGGCGGGGTGCTCCTGCCCGCGCAGATCCACGACTACGGCCTGGACAAGGCAACCATCGGGGTGACGTTCTTCGCGTCGTCCGCCGGGTTCATGCTCGCCGGGGCGACGGCCGGGGCGCTGATCCACCGCCTCGGGTTCCGGCTCGCGCTGACCCTGGGCGCCGCCGCGTTCCTCGCCGCCGGGCTGTACACGGCGACCCGGCCCGCGTTCGCCGCGCTCGTGGGTGCGCAGGTCGTCGTCGGCTACGGCACCGGCGTCCTCGAGTCGGTCCTCAACGCCTACCTGGTCGCGCTGACCGGCTCGACGACGCTGCTCAACTGGCTGCACGCGTTCTTCGGTGTCGGCGCGCTGATCGGCCCGCTCCTCGCCACCTGGATGCTGGGCTTCACCGCGTGGCCGTCGGTGTGGCTGGTGCTCGCCCTGGCCTGCGTGCCGCTCGTCGCCGGTTTCCAGCTGACCATGCGGTCCGCCGCCGACCATCGCCCGGACGGCGCGGAGCCACCCGGCCGCGGGCTGGTGCGCCAGGCGAGCCGGCGGCCGGCGGTGCTGCTCGGCGCCATGTTCCTCGCCGTGTACGTGGGGCTGGAGCTCAGCGTCGGCAACTGGGGCTTCAGTTTCCTCGTCGCCGAGCGTGGCCACGGCGACCTCCTCGCCGGGTACACGGTCAGCGGCTACTGGCTCGGCCTGACCCTCGGCCGGTTCGTGCTGAGCCCGGTCACCGCCCGCCTCGGCTGGAGCCCGAACCGGCTGATGACCGCCTGCCTGGCCGGCGTCGTGCTCTCGGCGGCGCTGCTGTGGCTGGCACCGGCGGCGGCCGTGGCCGCATTGGCGCTCCTCGGCTTCTGGCTCGGCCCGATCTTCCCGACCACGATGGTGGTGGCCCCGCTGCTCGCCCCCGCCCACCTCGGGCACACGACGATCGGCCTGCTCAACGGCGTCTCGATCGTCGGCGGCGCCCTGTTCCCGTTCCTGGCCGGGGCCATCGCCGAGCGGTCCGGCCTGTGGACGCTACCGCCGCTCGCCGTCGCCCTCGCACTGACCCAGCTCGCGCTCTGGTGGCGCACCACCCGGCACATGCACACCCCCACCGACGTCCAGCCGGCCGCCGTCTGAAGGCACCGGCGGCAGCTCGGCTCCCGCGCCCGCACTCATGCGTCTGCATGGGTGCGGGCGAGGCGGGTCAGGTCACCAGGACGACGGCGGACGCGGCGACGGCGGCGGAGACGACGGCGCCGGTCCACCGCAGCCAGGGGCGGCCCGTGACCAGCGGCAGCGTGCGCCAGGACGGGACGGCCGGGCACAGCGCCGCGACGGTGGCGGCGACGCCGAGCGCCCAGACGACGACGGGGACCGCGAGCCAGTCGCCGGCGCGGTACGCGAGCAGCAGCATCACCGCGGACCACAGCACGGACGTCGCGAGCCGGACCCGGTCGATGTGGCCGCGGGCGGCCAGGCGCACGGACACGAACAGGCCTGCCGCGCCGATCAGGCTCAGGCCCACCGTGACCAGGACCTTGAGGAGGGACCGGGACGGGTCGGCGGGGCCGGGCGGCGTCACGCCCAGCAGGCGGCGGCCGATGGGGTCGACGTCGCGGTCGGTGTTGCCGAGCACGACGACGCCGCGGCCGGTCCCGCGGTCGACGGCCAGGTAGGAGCGGAACCCTCCGGTGCCGCCGTTGTGCCAGGTGAGGGTGGCGTTGTCGTAGCGGGTGGTGAACCAGCCGTGGCCGACCCGCTCGCGGTCGTCGACGGTGTGCCGCGGGGTGAGCGCGTCGAGGCCCGGGGCGGCGCCGGCGTGCACGGCGGTGACCAGGCGGGCCAGGTCGGCGGCGGTGGACCAGACACCGATGCCGGCCGGTGCCCAGCCCGCGCCCCGCCACGGCTCGACCTTCCGGCCGGAGGCCGTCGAGCCGGACGCGTGCCCGGCCGGCAGCGCGGTGCCGTCGGAGCTGACCGTGGTGGCGCTCATCCCGAGCGGGCCGAGCAGCTCGTCGCGTAGCAGCCGCGGATACGGCACGCCGGCCCGCTCGGCGAGCGCCTGGCCGAGGACGGCGGCGCCGAAGTTCGAGTAGTTCATGGTGCCGCGGCCGCCGCCGGGGCGCTGGCCGTCGGCGGTGCGCAGCAGCCAGTCGCGGTCCTGCCCGGCGTACGGGTCGCCGCCGCCGAGGTTCGCGAAATACAGCCGGGCGGCCTGGCCCACCGATGTGACCGGGACGCTGCGCAGGCCGGAGCGGTGGCTGGACAGCTCGTCGACGGTGACGTCTCCGGCCGGACCGGTGACGGACGGCACGAGGGTCCGCAGCCGCTCGCCGGGTGCGACACCGGAGTCGGCGAGCAGCATGCCGGTGAACGCCTTGGCGATCGAGCCGATCTCGAACGGGGTGTCGGCGGTGACCGGCCCGCCGTCGCCGCGGTCGCCGATCCCCGCGGTGCGGACGCCGCCGGGGCCGATGAGCGCGACGGCGAGCCCGCGGTAGCCGTCGGGGTCCCCGGCCGCCGCGCGGAGCTGCGCGGCGAGCGCGGCGTCTCCGGTGACGGCGCCGGCCAGGTGCGGTGGCCGCGGCGCGGCCAGGAGGGCGGCGACCCCGGCGAGCAGGGCGAGCGCGACGATCGCGACGATGCGGTTGCGCATGGTTTCGACTCCTTCCGGTTTCCGGTTTCCGGTTTCCGGTTTCCGGTTTCGGGCTTCAGCGGCGGGCGGCCGCGAGGATGACCATGAGTGGCACGACCCGCTCCGGTGGCACCGTGTACCGCCCGCGGGCGGTGGTCCGCAGCCAGCCGGCGGCGGTCAGCTGGCGAAGGTGGTGGTAGAGCTGGCCGCTGGTGCCGAGGCCTTCGGTGTCCGCGAGGTCGGTGCTGGCGTGGACGCCGCCGAGGATGACCCGCAGCAGCCGCAGCCGCATCGGGTGGGCGAGCGCGGTGAGGGTCGCCGCGAAGTCCGTCCAGTCCTCGTCGAGCAGCCCGTCCACCGGCGCGCCGAGCTGCCATTCGTAATGCTCGGCGGTGGGCAGGTCGACGGTGCCGGTGAAGAGCACCGCCCCGGGGCCCGGCGCCAGCTCCTTCAACCGTTCGAGCGCCCAGAACACGGACCCTGACGGCTCCGGCTCCGGGGTCGGCTCCGGCTCCGCGAAAACCCTCGCTTCGAGCGCCGCGACCCGCTCCTCAAGACTCGCCACAGCTACGACAGTACGTAATTACGTAAAACCGTGCAACCGATCCTGACCGAACGGGCATGGAGGATCGTGCGCGTGGGCCTTAAGGTCTCGCGAGTGACCGTCGATGTCGTCCGCCCACCGCGGCCCGCCCAGGTGACCGTGGCGTTCTGGCTCCAGCTCGCCGCCGTCGCCCTGCTCCTGACCTTCGTCGGCATGGCGGTCGCCTACGCCGTGCACTTCGACGGGCAGATCTCCAGGGCCGTGGCGGCCGTGCCCGACGCGAACCCGCGCGAGGTGAGCGACGAACGCACCGGCAACGTCTTCATGACGCTGCTCGTCGGCGCGCCGGCGCTGCTGCTGGCGATCTGGCTCGGCGTGACGGCGCTGCCGATGCTGCGCGGCAGCAACATCGCGCGGATCTTCGTCTTCGTCGCGGGCAGCGGGCAGGTGGCGCTGACGATGCTGCAGTTCTGCGGCGGGTTCCTGCTCCTGCCGCTGCTGTTCACGGCCGGCTTCAGCGAGGGGAGCGGCGGTGACGTCGTCGTCGACGACGGCATGTCGTGGGAGCAGTCGCCGTTCCTCGACAAGCTGTACTCCGACGACGACTTCTCCGACCTCTTCTTCTTCAGCGGCATGCTCACCGTGATCGCCGTGCTGACGATCAGCGCCGCGGTGGCGCTGCTCGTCGCGCTGCCGCCCGCGCACCGCTACTTCGTCCCGCGCGCCGCCGGACCGGACCCGGCGGGGTTCGCGCACCCGGCGGGATTCGTGCACCCGGCGGGGTTCGTGCACCCGGCAGGGTCCGCCCATCCGGCGGCGTTCGCCTATCCAGCGGGATACGTCCAGCCCGGACCGTACTTCATCTGCCCCGACCCGTCGGCACACTTCCAACGCCCCGCCGCGCCGGCACCGGGAACGTCGGCCGCCGCGCCGACGCCGGAGACCTCGGCCGCCGCGCCGGCACCGGAAACACCGGCATCCGAGCCGCCGCCGGTCACGCAGGCGAAGGTCGTACCGACGACGCCGCCGGAACAGGAGTAGTCGAGGCCGCCCGGGCGGCCAGCAGGGCGGGCAGGTGCGCGTCGCTCCACACCCGCACCGCCGCGATGAGCGTCAGCAGGCTGCGGCCCAGGTCGGTCAGCGCGTATTCGACCCGCGGCGGGTGCTCGGGATAGGCGGTGCGCGCCACGAGCCCGTCGCGCTCCATCGCCCGCAGCGTGTCCGTGAGCACCTTCGGCGTGACGGCGCGCAGCGGGACCCGCAGCTCGTTGAAGCGGCGCGGCCCGTGCTCCAGGCACAGCACCACCATCGCCGTCCACTTGTCGCCGATCTGGAACGGCAGCGCGCCCGACGGGCACACCGGGTCGAACATCGCCGGGTCGAGGTCCATCCCAGTACCCTTGCAGTAACCGATGCCGGCGCACATACCCTCCGGGCCATGAGCGACATCGTCATCTTCGGAGCGGGCGGCAGGGCGGGGCGGGCGATCACCGCCGAGGCGCACGACCGCGGTCATCAGGTCACCGCCGTGGTCCGCGACCCCGACCGGCACCCTGATCTCACCCAGGACGGCGTGCGTGTCGTGCGCGGCGACGTGCGCGACAGGGCGGCGACGGCGTCGATCCCGCGCGGGCACGCGGCCGTCGTCAGCGCCGTCACCCCGGCGTCGAGCCCGGACGCTCTCGCCGCGCTCGGGCCCTTGGACGAGGCGTTCTTCACCGACGCCGCCGACGCGCTCATCGACGGGCTGCCGCGGGCGGGGGTGCGGCGGCTCGTCGTCATCGGCCTGTTCGCCACCTTGCTCGGCGCCGACGGCCGGCCCGTCCACGACGATCCGGCGGCGTTCCCCGCACAACTGCGACCGTTCGCGCTGTCGCACGCGACCGGCCTGGATCGCTTGTGTACGACCGGCGAAGCGCTCGACTGGCTCGTGCTCACCCCGCCGGCGGGACTCGACCCTTCGGGTCCCCGGCTGGGCCGCTACCGGACCGGCGGCGACACGCTGCCCGCGTCAGGGCTGTCCTACGCCGACCTGTCGGTCGCGGTGCTCGACGAGATCGAGACGCCCACACTGCACCGGACGCGCGTGTCGATCTTCCACTGAGGCCGGGGCCGGCGCGGCGGGACGGACACTGCACCGGCAGTGCGCGATCACCGCGGATTCCTTACACCGGCGCCGGATTGAGCCGCGCGAAGCCAGCAGTTCCCACTCGTAGTCACGGCCGACGAGCGAGTAGTAGACCTGGTGGGCGACGTACCGCGGGTGCCCGTGCCGGTCCGCGGCGGCGAGGGACTTCATGATCTGCCAGCCGGCGAAGTTGGACCGCGTCGCCGCGGTGGACGTGATCGGCCTACCGGGAGCAACCCGGACGTCGACGCCGACCTGCGGCGCTGGCCGTGGCAGCCGATGCCTTCGCCGACGACTCCGCTGACGCTGCGAAGCCGGGCAGCTGCGATGCCCGTACCGTGACGCCGTCGTAGTCGGCCGGGATCCCGGCGACACTGTCGATCTGGAAGCCGCTACCCGACGCCGCAGCACTCAGGTGTCCGGGCCGGTGTCCGATAGGACGGGCATGCCCGAGGAGCTGTACCTGCTCGGCAACCTCGTGATCATGGTGGCCTACGCGGCGATCATGGCGGCGATCGTCGTGCCGGTCGCGCGGGCCGGGCAGCTGCGGAGCAACAAGCTCGCCGTCGCCACCGCGCTGATCTTCTTCAGCTGCGCCGTCGGGCACGGGCTGCACGCGCTGACGGCGGTGCGCGCGCCGGCGGTGCACACGGGACATCTGTCGCAGCCGGGCTGGTCGTGGGCGGTCGCGTTGTGGGACGTCTGCACCGCGATCATCGGCATCTACTACTGGACGAGCCGGCGCTCGCCCGGGTCATCACGCGCATCCTCGGCAACGCCGGCTACCGCGTCGTGGCGTGCACGAACGGCGAGGAGGCCCTCGCCGCGGACGAGCTGCGCCCGTGCGGGGTCCTGCTCACCGACGTCATCATGCCGGGCATGTCGGGGCGGCGGCTCGCCGAGTGCCTGCACGAGCGCCGGCCGGCCCTGCCGGTGCTGTACATGTCCGGGTACAGCAACGGCCTGCTCGGCACCACCCACGTCCTCGACGAGGGCATCGCGTTCCTGGAGAAGCCGTTCACCGCCGACCAGCTGCTGTGCAAGCTGCACGACGTGCTGGCCGGCGCCCCGGTGCCCGGGTGAGCGTGTTGCGTGCCGGGGCGGGTGGGGTAACAGCCGTGGCATGACGGTCTTCGGGTTGCACAACTCGCACGAGCAGATCCACCCGTCCGCGCTCCTCGCCGCGGTGCGGCGGGCCGAGTCGGCCGGGTTCACCGCGGCCATGTGCTCCGACCACTTCTCGCCGTGGAGCGAGCGGCAGGGCCAGTCGGCGTTCGCGTGGTCGTGGCTCGGCGCGGCGTTGCAGGCGACCTCGCTGCCGTTCGGGATCGTCAACGCGCCCGGGCAGCGCTACCACCCGGCGATCATCGCGCAGGCGATCGGGACCCTCGCGGCGATGTACCCGGGGCGGTTCTGGGCGGCGCTCGGCACCGGCGAGGCCAGCAACGAGCACATCACCGGCGACGGCTGGCCACGCAAGGACGTCCGCAGCGCGCGGCTGCGCGAGTGCGTCGATGTGATCCGGGCGCTGCTCGCCGGCGAGGAGGTCAGCCACGACGGCCTGGTGACGGTGGACCGGGCGCGGCTGTGGACCCGGCCCGAGGAGCCGGTGAAGCTCATCGGCGCGGCCGTCAGCGTCGAGACCGCCGGCTGGGTGGGCCAGTGGGCCGACGGGCTGATCACCGTGAACCAGCCGGTCGAGCACCTCCGGCGGATGATCGACGCGTACCGCGACGCCGGCGGCCGCGGCGAACTCTGCCTCCAGGTGCACCTCAGCTGGGCGCCGACGCGTGACGAGGCGCTGGCGGTCGCGCACGAGCAGTGGCGCAGCAACATCTTCGCCCCGCCCGTCTGCTGGGACCTGGACACCGCCGGGCACTTCGACGTCATCTCCGCGGACGTCACGCCGGAGCAGGTCACGAAGACCGTGCACGTCAGCGAGGACCTGGGGCGGCACACCGAGATCATGCGCCGGTACATGGAGCTCGGCTTCGACCAGATCTACGTGCACCACGTCGGGCAGCACCTGGACGATTTCATCGACGCGTTCGGCGCGAAGGTCCTGCCGCAACTGCGCTAGAAAAACCGAAGGTGCTCCGGCGGCCCGCCGATAACGGGGTATGTGGTCCGTCCCGCGGCGGGTCCGGCGGGTCGTGTCCCGCGCCTGGGTCGTCGCCGCCGTCGTCGCGGTCCTCGCCGCGACGGTGTCGATCTCGGCCGGGACCGTGCTGGCGCGTTCCCAGCAGCGGGAGACGGCGCAGGCGCTGGACCGCAAGGTCGGCGCGGTCGCCACCGCGATGGCCAACGAGACCGGCCGGTACGTCGACACGCTGCGCACCGTGGCCGCGGCCGCCGGGGCGTTCGAGCCGCTCACCGCGGAGAAGTTCGCCCGGGCGATCCGGCCGCTGCGGTACATGGCCCTCGCGGGCGCGTCGTCGATCGTGTTCGCGGTGCCGGTCGGCAACGGCGACATCGGCAGGGTGCAGGAGCTGTGGCGGCAGCGGGGAGCGCCGGACCTGACGCTCCAGACCCGCAGCCCCGGCCCGGACCACATCTTCACCATCTTCAGCGAACCGTTCGACGGCTCGACCAGGCTCGGCGGTGGCGGCATCGACGTCAACCAGTCCCCCGTGCCGACCCGGGCCCTGCAGGAGGCCAGGCGGTCCGGTGACGTGACCGTATCCGACACGTACCTGCTGATCCGGGACCAGAGCCTGCCCGAGGACCAGCGGCAGCAGTCGTTCATCCTCGCCGCGCCGGTCTACAGCACGCCGGGCGCGGCCCGCGCGTCCGACCCGGCCGGCGAGCGCCCGTTCCTCGGCTGGGTGCTGATGGGGCTGCGGGGACAGGACTTCCTCGCCGCCGCGGTGCGCCGCAGTGCCCAGAGCAGCGTCGACGTGACGCTGACGGCGCGCGACGCCGACGGGCACGCCAGCGTCGTGGCGGCGGTGCGGGCGGACTCCGGCCGGCGCCGCACCGGGCCCCGCACCGAAGAGGTCCCGGTCGCGCAGACGTGGTGGCGGGCACGGGTCAGCGTGGTCGCCGCGGATCTGCCCGGCGCGGGCCAGTTCCCGGCCGCGATGACGGCCGCCGGGCTGGTCCTCGGCGGGCTCCTCGCCGCGCTGACGTTCGTGCTGGCGTCCGGCCGGTCCCGCGCCGCCGCCCGGGTGCTGACCGCGACCGCGCAGCTGCGGCGCACCGAGGCCGAGGCGCGCGGGCAGGCGGACCTGCTGGGCGCGGTGCTGGACAGTGTCGGCGACGGGGTCATGGTCGTCGACGAGCACGGCAGGGTCCTGCTGCGCAACCCGGCCGGCGACGCGCTGCTCGGGGTCCCGGACACCGGCGGCGGCATGGACGCCTGGCAGGAGTTGTACGGCGTGTACGAGCCCGACGGCACGACCGCGTTCGCCACCGGGGACCTGCCGCTGGTGCGCGCCCTGGACGGCGAGCCCAGCGACCAGGTGCCGATGGTCATCCGCAACCCGATGGTCCCGGACGGCATCGTCATCACGGTGTCGGCACGGCCGCTGCACGGCAGCGCGGGGCGGCCCGGAGCGGTCGCGGTGTTCCACGACATCACCGAACGCACCGCCGCGGAGCGGGCGATCGCCGAGGCGAACACGGCGCTGCGGGCGGAGCTGACGCTGCGCGAGGCGGCCGAGGCGGAGCTGCGGGCCGCGCGGGACGACCTGGCCGCCGAGCAGGCGTACCTGCGGCAGGTCCTCGACGCGCTGGACATCACCGTCATCACCTGCGACGCCGACGGGATGGTCGTGCACACCAACCGGGCGGCGCGGGCCGCGCTGCCCGGCGCCGCGGCGGACGGGCCGCTACCGGTGACGGAGAGCGGCCGGCTGCTGCGGATGGCGCACCCGGACGGGACCGCGTTCGACGACTACGACCTGCCGCTGCTGGTGGCGCTGCGCGGCCAGCGGGTCGACGGCGTCGAGGCGCACGTGACCGCCCCCGACGGGCACCAGGGCGTGGTCATGATGCACGCCCGGCCGCTGCGGGGCCGGGACGGGCACATCATGGGCGCGGTCGCCTCGTCGTACACCATCACGGCCCTGCGGCAGCGGGAGGCCGAACTGACCGCGTTCGCCGGCGTCGTCGCCCACGACCTGCGCAGCCCGCTCACGGCGATCGGCGGCTTCACCGAGTTCGTCCGGGAGTCGCTCGGCGACCGGCTCTGCGGGCAGGAGCACCGCGGGGAGCGGGAGGTGCTGGACCGGACCCTCGCCACGACGGCACGGATGCGGCGCCTCATCGACGACCTGCTCGGCTACGCCGCCGCCCGCGACGCGGTGCTGGACGCCCGCGACCTGGACCTGCGGGCCGCCGTCGACGACGTGGTCACCGAGCGGCTCGCCGCGCAGGCGGTCGACCCGACGACGCCGGCCGCGCAGATCTTCGTCGGCGCGATGCCGTCTGTGCACGCCGACCCGGCGCTGCTGCGGCAGCTGCTGGACAACCTGATCGGCAACGCGCTGAAGTACACGCCGCCCGGGCAGCCGGCCCGGGTCGATGTGTGCGCGACCCCGCACGGCGACTGGGTCAGGGTCGACGTCGCCGACCGTGGCATCGGCATCCCCGAGGGCGAGCACGACGCGATCTTCACCGGCTTCCACCGGGCGCACCGCGCCGCGGGCTACGTGGGCACCGGCCTCGGCCTCGCCATCTGCCAGCGGGTCGTGGAGCGGCACGGCGGCACGATCTCCGCCAACGACAACCCCGGCGGCGGCGCGCGGCTGTCCTTCACGCTGCCCACGGCGCAGTCGGCCCGGTTCCACGCCCGTTCACGAATCTCCTCGGATCAACCGTTCGGATGATGCCATGTCAGTACAATGGCTGATATGGCGACAGTGGTGGTTGCTGACGACGACGCTGACATCACGGACGTCGTCGCCATGGTCCTGCGCCGCGCCGGGCACTCCGTGGTGACCTGCGCCGACGGCGAGGAGCTGCTGGCCGCGGTCAGAGCGCACCGGCCCGACGTGATCGTCACCGACCATCAGATGCCGGCCCTGACCGGCCTCGAAGCGCGCGGGCGGCTGCTGCGGGACCCGGCGACCGCCGGCATCCCGGTGATCGTCGCGTCCGGCTCCGTCAGCGGGGCGGAGGCGGCCGCGGTGCTCGTCCCCGGCGACCGGCTGCTCGGCAAGCCCTACTCCGGCGCTCAGCTGCGCGACGCCGTCGCCGAGGCGGCCCTGCACCACCCTGCCGGCTGACCCCGTCGCGATCAGGACCGAGGCGGACCATCGGGAGCTGGTCCACCGGTCCGGGTGGCCATTCGCGCCGATCACAGCGGCACCGTCTGCGATCGGCGGTGCCGACGCGCGTCTCAGCGCAGCCGCGGGTCGTACGCCGACGCCTTGCCGAGCTCCTCGAACAGGTGCCGCTCGGACTCGGTCAGCCGCGCCGGGACCGTGATCTTGACCTCGGCGTACAGGTCCCCGGGCTTGCCGCGCGGGTTGGGCAGCCCCTGCCCGCGCAGCCGCAGCCGCCGCCCGGTCGACGTCCCCGCCGGCACGGTCACGCGGACCGGCCCGCCGGGCGTGTCCAGGGGCACGCTCGCGCCGAGCGCCGCCTCCCAGGGCGCCAGGGGCAGGTCGAGCACGACGTCGCGGCCCTCGACCCGCACCCGCGGGTGCGGCGCCAGGCGCACGACGAGGTACAGGTCGCCGGGCGGGCCGCCGGCGACGCCCGGGTTGCCCTGGCCGGCGAGCCGGATCCGCTGCCCGTCCATGACCCCGGCGGGGACGTTGACGTCGTAGCGGCGGGGGCGGCCGTCGGCGCCGGGGAGGGTCACCTGGCGGCGGCCGCCGCGGAACGCCTCCTCGACGCCGACCGTGATCTGAGCCTCGGTGTCGGCTCCGGGAACGGGTCCGGCACCGTATCGGGCGCCGGCACCGCCGAACATGCTGCCGAACAGGTCCCCGAGGTCGACATCGACGGTCGGCGCGGCGTCCCCGGGCCACCGGGGCCCGCCCGCGAATCCGGCGCCGGCCCCGGCCCTGGCCCTGGCCCTGCCCCGGTCGTGCCTGGCCCGGCGCTCGGGGTCGGACAGCACGTGGTACGCCTCGTTGATCTCCTTGAAGCGTTCCTCGGCGCCGGGTTCCTTGTTGATGTCGGGGTGCTGCCGGCGGGCCAGGGTCCGGTAGGCGCGCTGGATCTCCTCCGGTGACGCGTCCCTGGCCACGCCGAGCACCTGGTACGGGTCGCGGGACTCAGCCACCGTCGTCCCCCAGCGGCGCCGGCGCGCTCACCGCGACGACAGCCGGGCGCAGGAGGCGCTCGCCGTCGCCGTACCCCGGCCGCAGCACCCGGACGACGGTGCCCGGGGGTGCGTCGCTGTCGCGGACGACCTCCGCCGCCTCGTGCCGCACCGGGTCGAAGGGTTCACCCACCTCGCCGATCGGCATGAACCCGAAGCGGGCGAGGACGGCGAGCGCCTGCTCCCGGACGCCGGCGACCCCCTCGACGATCGTGGCGGGGTCGGCGTCGCCGTGCCGCAGCGCCAGGTCGAGGTTGTCCAGCACGGGCAGCCACGCGGTGGACACGGCGATCCGCTCCTCCTGCCGCTGCCGCGCCGACTGCCGCTCGGCCCACTTGCGGGTGTTCTCCACGTCGGCCGCGGCCCGCTGCCACCGCTCGGTCAGCTCCGCGACGTCCTGATCCTGGGTCATGCCGCCACCTCCGCTGCGCTCCGGCGTCGGCCCGACCTCAACCTGTCACATGACGAGCGGCCCGAGCCGCTCCGCTGGCCGCTCATGGCGTCACCCGGTGTTGAAGTCGGCGTCGATGATGTCGTCGGCGTCCTTCGCCGCCGCGCTTCGCCCCTGGCCCTGCTGGACCTGCTGTCCCTGCTGGCCCTGCCGCCCGCCGCCGCTGCTCAGGGCCAGGGCCATCTGCCGCAGGTCCTCGGTCAGCTGCCGCATCCGCTGCGCCGGCTCCTGCTCCCGGACGGCGCGGCGGGCCTCCTCGACGAGCATCGTGGCGCGGGCCCGCTCGTGCTCCGGCACCTCGCCGCGCTCCTGGAGGCCGCGTTCCAGCTGGTACGCCGCGCTGTCGAGCTCGTTGCCGGCGTCGACCCGCTGCCGGATCTGCTGGTCCTCGGCCCGGTGCTCCTCGGCCTCGCGGACCATCCGATCCACGTCTGCGGTGTCGAGGGTGCCGCTCTCGGTGATGGTGATCTTCTGCTCGGCACCGGTGTCCTTGTCCTTCGCGGACACGTTCAGGATGCCGTTGGCGTCGACGTCGAACGTCACCTCGACCTGCGGGACGCCGCGCGGCGCCGGCCGGATGTTCTCCAGCCGCATCCGGCCCAGGACCCGGTTGTCGGCGGCGCGCTCCCGCTCCCCCTGCAGCGCGACGACGTCGACGGCCGGCTGGTTGTCCTCGGCGGTGGAGAACGTCTCGGCCCGCCGGGTCGGGATCGTCGTGTTCCGGTCGATGATCTTCGTCATCAGCCCGCCGAGGGTCTCGACGCCCAGCGACAGCGGCGTCACGTCGAGCAGGACCACGTCCTGGACGTCGCCCTTGAGCACCCCGGCCTGGATGGCGGCGCCGAGCGCGACGACCTCGTCGGGGTTCACGGACATGTTCGGGTCCTTGCCGCCGGTGAGTCGCCGGACCAGGGCCTGCACGGCCGGCATGCGGGTCGCCCCGCCGACGAGGATCACCTCGTCGAGGTCGCCGTCGCTGACCTTCGCGTCCTGCATCGCCTGGCGCACCGGGTCCATCGTGCGCTCGAGCAGGTCGTGGGTCAGCTCCTCGAACGTCGCCCGGGTGACCGTCATCGTCAGGTGCTTGGGCCCGGTCGCGTCGGCGGTGACGAACGGCAGGTTCACCTGCGTCTGCGTCACCGACGACAGCTCGACCTTGGCGCGTTCCGCGGCCTCCGTGAGCCGTTGCAGCGCCTGCGGGTCGGAGCGGATGTCGATGCCGGTCTCGCTCTGGAACTGCCCGGCGATGTGCTCGACCAGCCGGTGGTCGAAGTTGTCGCCGCCGAGGTGCGTGTCGCCGGACGTCGCCCGGACCTCGACCACGCCGTCGCCGACGTCGAGGATGCTGACGTCGAACGTGCCGCCGCCGAGGTCGAACACGAGGACCGTCTCGTGGCCCTTCTTGTCCAGCCCGTACGCGAGCGCGGCCGCCGTCGGCTCGTTGATGATCCGCAGCACGTCGAGCCCGGCGATCCGGCCGGCGTCCTTGGTCGCCTGCCGCTGGGCGTCGTTGAAGTACGCGGGGACCGTGACGACCGCCTCGGTCACCTTCTCCCCCAGGTGCTTCGCCGCGTCGTCGGCGAGCTTGCGCAGGATCTGCGCGGACACCTCCTCCGGCGACAGCTGCTTGCGGCGCACGTCGAAGCGCACCATGCCGTCAGGCCCGGACTCGACGTCGTAGGTGACGGTGCGGGACTCCTCGCCGACCTCGTCGAACTTGCGGCCGATGAAGCGTTTCGCCGACGAGATCGTGCCCTTGGGGTTCAGGACGGCCTGCCTGCGGGCGAGCTGCCCGACGAGCCGTTCGCCGCTGTCGGTGTACGCCACCACGGACGGCGTCGTCCTGCTGCCCTCCGCGTTGGGCAGCACGGTCGGCCGGCCACCCTCGAACGCGGCGATCACCGAGTTGGTCGTGCCGAGGTCGATTCCCACAGCGCGTGCCATGTGCGCATCCCCTCTCGAGCCCTGCTGGCATGCCGCCTCCAAGGCTCACCGCGCGCACACGTCCGCCGTCTCACCCGCACCGGGTGGTCGGCACCGGCGCTCCGCGCCGGTCAGGCGGCCGGTCAGGCGGCCGGTCAGGCGGCCGGTCAGGCGGCCGGTCAGGCGGCCGGTCAGGCGGCCGGTCAGGCGGCCGGTCAGGCGGCCGGCCAGGCGGCCGGTCAGGCGGCCGGTCAGGCGGCCGGTCAGGCGGCCGGCCAGGCGGCCGGTCAGGCGGCCGGTCAGGCGGCCGGCCAGGCGGCCGGTCAGGCGGCCGGCCAGGCGGCCGGTCAGGCGGCCGGTCAGGCGGCCGGTCAGGCGGCCGGTCAGGTGAAGGTGACCGCGCCGTCGCGGAGGACGGCGTGCACGCCGACGACCTGGTTGACGATCTGGGTGACCCGCAGGTCGACCGCGACGCTGCTCAACGCGACCGCGTCGGCGCGCGGCACCCCGTGCAGCCGGGCCAGCAGCGCGAACATCGACTCCAGAGCGGCGTACGCGGCGTCGTCCAGGGTGTCGCCGAGGCCGACTGTGAGCCAGGCGTCGGCGGTGCGCGCGACGGGCCCTTCGACGGGGAAGTCGTCACGCACCAGGAAGGTGAGTGTCACCCGGTCCATCGGGCACTCGATGGCCGTGCCGCTCACCTCGCCGTCGCCCTGCGCCGCGTGGCCGTCGCCCACGGAGAACAGTGCGCCGTCGACGGTGATCGGCAGGAACAGCGTGGTGCCGGCGACGAGCTCCTTGCAGTCGATGTTGCCGCCGTGCACGCGTGGCGGGATCGTCGAGTGCTCGCCCGGCTCGGCCGGCGGCATGCCCATCACGCCCATGAACGGACGCAGCGGCACCGTGTGGCCGTGCTGGTTGCGGCCGGTCATCGCGGCCGGGTCGAGGTCCCAGGCGTGCACGACGCCGTCGTTCTCCAGGTGGTACCGCCGGTTCGGCCCGCTCGGCCAGCCGCCGGCGACCGTGGTGCCCCAGGCGGCCGGTTCGACCTCGTCGATGCGGACCTCGAGCGTCTGCCCGGCCCTCGCGCCCTCGACCGCGACCGGGCCGACGAGGGCGTGGCCGTAGTCGGGGCGGTGCTGCGGGACCCGCGGCCGGTCCGGCGGGTGCTCCCCGGCGTAGGGGCCAGCGGACCACCAGCAGTCCAGGGTGCGGAAGGTGACACTGTCGCCGGGCCGCACCGTCAGCACCGGCGGGTAGCCGGGCGAGAAGAAACCGTGCAGCGTCCGGTCGTCGGGCTCCAGCGAGTGCTCCATCGGTGACAGTCAACCAGGCGGGCCGTGCCGGATGCCATGATGGGGGCCGGGAACAGCTCGGTGCGACGTGAAGGGTGCTGAAGCTCGATGGCGCTGTTCGAGGCGAAGACGTCCACCTTGGAGGGCCGGGCCGTCGTTGCCCTGGCCGGCGAGTGCGACCTGACCGCCCGCGACGAGCTGACGACGGTGCTGCTGGCCGCCGTCGAGCTGGCGCCGGTCGTCGTCGTGGACCTCGCCGGGCTGCGGTTCATCGACTCCAGCGGCCTGCACGGGCTGATCACCGGTCATCACGCCGCCCGGCGGCAGGGGCACCGGCTGCACGTGGTCAACGCCGGCGGGACCGTCGCCCACGTCCTGGAGATGACCGGCGTCGGCGACCTCCTCGCGCCGCCGGCCGCGGGACCGGCCTCATGAGCGCCCCCGCCGACGCCGGCACCATCGACTACGGCGACGCCGGGGATCTCGGCGCGGTGCGGGCGTTCGTCCGCGCCCACGCCCTCGCGGCCGGCGTGCCGGAGGCGCGGACCGAGCTGCTGATGCTCGCGGTCAACGAGCTGGCGACGAACACGCTGCAGCACACCGCGGGCGGCGGCCGGGTCCGGCTGTGGACCGACGGCGGGCAGATCATCTGCGACGTCGTCGACCAGGGGCCGCCGCGGGCGTTCCCGCGGCCGATGCCACCGGCGGACGCGCCGCGGGGCCGGGGGCTCGCCATCGTCGAGCGGATCGCCGACCGGGTCGAGACGGTCAGCGGCCCGGACGGCACCACGGTCCGCCTGCACCTGCGCCTCTGAGGTGCCCTGAGGTGCTCTGAGCCCCGTTCGCCGGCGGTGCCGTCAGGGCAGGACGCGGACCGCGAGGGTGCAGGTGTCGTCGTCGGGGCTCGCGTAGTGCAGCAGACCCCGGAGCCGGGTCAGCGGCTCGTCGCCGGGGTCGGCGGAGACGTCGGCGAGGTTGCGCCGCACCCGGCCGAGCATGACCTCCGTGTCCGCGGACCGGCGCTCGACGAGCCCGTCCGTGTAGAACAGCACCAGGTCGTCCTCGCGGAGGTCCACGGTGAGGACCGGGTGGACGGCGTCGTCGCCGGCGCCGAGCAGCAGGCCCACCGGCCGTTCGAACTCGGTGGTCGCGCCGGTCCGGGCCAGCAGCGGCGACATGTGCCCGGCCCGCGCCCATCGCAGGGTGCGGGTGCGCGGATCGTACATGCCGATGACCGCGGTGCCGGTGATGCTCAGCTGCAGGCACAGCTGATTCATGTGGCCCAGCAGGGTGCCGGGGTCGCGGATCCCGATGGACAGCCACGCCACGAGCGAGAACCGCAGGTGCGCCATGCCGTTCGCGGCGTCGAGGCCGTGCCCGGCGACGTCGCCGACCGCGAGCGCCACCAGGCCGTCGGGCAGGGTCTGCGCGTGATACCAGTCGCCGCCGACCTGCACGGCGCTCTCCGCCGGCAGGTAGCTGACCGCCGCCTCCAGCCCCGAGAGGGGGAACGGCTCCCGCGGCACCGGCTGGATCAGGTTCTGCAGCTGCCCGGCGAGGCGGTGCTCGGCCAGCGCCGTCATCTCCCGGGTGCGCAGCTGGTCACTGAGCCGCTCCATCGCCGAGCGGGTGTCCTCCCGGGCGGTGACGTCCTGCACGACGGCGTAGATCTTCAGCGGGCTGCCGTCCGCGTCGCGGGCGACGTCGGACAGGATCCGCAGATACTTCACCGTCTCCGTGCTCTGCCCCGCGTCCGTGCCCGTGCCCGTGTCCGTGTCCGGGCTCCCGGTCGGGACCGCCGCGCGGACGCGGACGGTCACGTCGGAGGCGGCACCGCTGTCGAGGGTCTGCCAGGCGGTCTCGCTCACCCCACGGTCGTCGGCGAGCAGCGCCGCCTGCTGCTCGGCCCGCGACATCGCCCCGAGCGCCGGGTCCCGCCCGAAGATCCGGAACATCCCCGGCGACCACTCGCTGCGGCCGGTGACCAGGTCGTACTCGGCCCAGCCGAGGCTGCCGAGCAGCTCGGTGCGCTCCAGCCGGCGGCGGGCCTCGTCGACCCGCTGCCACCACACGAGCAGCCCGCCGAGGACCGGGTGCACGCCGACCTCGAACTGCGAGTCCGCGACGATCCCGGCCCGCTGCTCCGCATACCGGAAGTCGGGCAGCTCGGCGGCCACCCCGTCGGCGAGGACCCGGACATACAGCTGCCACAGCGGTCCGCCGACCATGCTCGGATAGAGGTCGCCGACCCGCTCGCCGACCCGGTCGGCGCCGCGGCCGTAGAGGTCGTTGCCGCGGCCGCTCACCGCCGCGATGACGAAGTCGGTGACCCGGCCGTCCTCGCCGGTCAGTGGCAGCAGCCAGGTGCATCCGGCCGGCGCGGCCGCCAGCAGCTCACGCACGACGGCCGTGGCCGCCTCGACGTCACCGCCCGCCGTGACCGGCGCGGCCCCACGCCGCGCACCGTCGTGTGCCATCACCGAAGCTTAGTGCCGCACCGCGTCGAGGGCCGCCCGGGCGTGGCGGGGTGCCGCCGCTTTCGACATTCACCCCGGTTTCCCGCCATCCGCGCCCGAATACGGCGTTACGGTGCTTGTGTGACGTCGACCGCCGCCGGGTACCGTGCCCTCGTCGCCGAGCATCTGCGCCGCCCCGGCCGCCCGTCCGGGACCGCCGAGGTGATCCCCGGCGTCGGGGACCGGCTCGCCTACAACCCGTGCCTGGTGCGGCAGGACGGCCGCACGCTGCTCGCCGTGCGGGTCGAGTCGGCGACCAGCTACTGGCGCGACGGGTCCTCCTGGGATCCGGAGATCCGCTTCTACGAGCGGGCCGGCGACGGCTGGCGGGAGGCGCCGGGCACGCCGGTGTTCCGGTCGGCGGAGGACCCGTTCGCGGCCTGGGTCCTGGACCGCGACGGCGCGCCGGTGCTCGTGTTCGGGGTGGTGTCGCTGGACTTCCGCCACGACCCGCCGACGGTCGTCACCCGCTTCCACGCCGCCCCTTCCGTGGAGCGCCTCGACCCGGCCACGCCGTTCGCCGAAGTGCCGGGGATGAAGGACATCCGGCTGCTGCAGCGCCACGACGGGCTCGCCGTGTGCGGCCGTCCGCAGGGCGGGACCGCCGGCCGCGGCCGGGTGAGCCTGATCCTCGCCGACGACTGGACGGACCTGTCCGCGGAGCTGATCGCCAAGGCGCACGTCTTCCACGACCAGGTCGCCGAGGACACCAAGCTCGGCGTCAACGAGCTCTACGACCTCGGCGACCGCATCGGCGTCCTCGGCCACGTCGCCGTCGGCGAGGAGGGCGGCCCGCAGGAGTACGCCGGCGCGTGGTGGACGATCGACCCGTCCGCCCGCACCACGACCACGCCGACGATCATCGCGATGCGCGCCGACTTCCCACCGGCGCCGCCGAAGCGCCCCGACCTCACCGACGTCGTCTTCCCCGGCTCGATGGAGGTCCTCGACCGCGGTCTCGTCCGCCTGTACTGCGGGCTGAGCGACGCCTCCGTCGGCTCGATCGTCGTGCCGTCCTTCTTCTGACTTCTTCTGATGCGGTGGCGGCGTGCGATCCAGGCCGTGAGCACCCGCCCCGGCCTGCCCAGGGCGGAGGCGGAGCGGGGCGGCCCGCCGTGGACGCCGGCGCCGGCCGGTCGGCCCCGCTACCGCTGCGCCCGGTTGCGGACCTCGACGACGGCACCTGTGCCGAGGTCCACCCGGAAGCTACGGCCGGGTGGCAGCGGCCGGTCCAGGGCACGGACCCGCAGGTGCATGCCCTCCGGCGCGACGGCACGGGCTGCGGTGAGGGCGTAGTCGTCCGGGTCGGTGTCGTCGTCGCCGGCCTTGCCCGCGCTGGACGTCGTCACACTGAAGACGATGAGTCCCGTGATGGCGTCGAAGACGATCCGGTGCGACTCCAACCTGATCCGGTCGTAGGTGGGCAGCACGATGCCCGTCCGGAAGACCAGCCCCGTGACGGCCGCCCAGCCCTGCTCCACGTACACGCGGAAACTCACGGCACGGCAGTCGTCGGACTCGGCCCGGGCCAGCACGGTGTGGTCCCAGACGCCGGTGCCGCCGTCCCGGAACCCGACGAAGGCGTGCGCGCCGGTGTTCAGGGACCGGGGCGCGGAAGGCACCTGCGGAAACGGATATGCCGGCGGCTGATGGTTGGACAGGTTCGCCACCGCCAGGACCTGGCAGCGCGGGATCCGCACGATGTGCTCGCCGATGACGTACGCCTGGCACGCCGGCGTCACCGAGTAGTCGAGGATGTTGTCGGCGCTGACGTCGGCGCTGGCGATGAGGTCCACGGCCGTCACGGTAGGCAGTGGCGGGCATCGATCACACCGGCGCTGCCGGGAACCGGACACCCCAGGGGCCATGACAGGATGGGAAAGCACGATCCGATCACCGAAGGGGAGCATCGTGGCCGCACGTGTCGTCAGTCCCACCGGACGCGGGTTCCTGCTGCTCGACTCGCACCCCGCCGGCTGCTTCCGCAGCGTCACCGACATGGTTGCCCAGATCCCCCCGAAGGCCGGGTCGCAGGACAGGAAGGTCGCGCTCGTCATCGGCTCCAGCGCCGGCTACGGCCTGGCCGCCACCCTCGCGGGCCTGGTCCGGCACGGCATCGACGGCGTCGGCGTCGCGTTCGAGCGGCCGCCGGGCCGGCGCACCGGCACCGCCGGGTGGTATCGCACGATCGCCACCGCCGCCGTCGCCGAGGAGGCCGGCAGCGACTTCACGTTCCTCAACGCGGACGCCTTCGCCGACACCACCAAGGACGAGGTGCTGGACCTGCTGGAGAAGCGGTTCGGCAAGCTCGATCTCCTGGTGTACAGCGTCGCCGCGCCCCGGCGGACCGACCCGCGCAGCGGCACCACCTACCAGTCGGTCATCAAGCCCCTCGGTGCGGCCCACACCACCAGGACGCTCGAGTTCGACGCCGACGGGACACCGGCCCTGCGCGACGTCACCGCCACCCCCGCCGGTGAGGACGAGGCGGCCGACACGGTGCGGGTGATGGGCGGTGAGGACTGGTCCCGCTGGGTCACCGCACTCGCCGACCGGGGCCTGCTGCGTGAAGGCTTCCGCACCGTCGCCCTGTCGTACATCGGATCCAGCCTGACCTCGGCGATCTACCGCGACGGCACGATCGGCGCGGCGAAGGTGCACCTGGAGCGGACCGCCGAGGAGCTCGACGAGCGGCTGCGGCCGATCGGCGGCCGGGCGCTGACGTCGGTCAACGGTGCCGCCGTCACGCAGGCGTCGACCGCGATCCCGGGCATCGCCCTGTATGTGAGCGTGCTGCACGCCGTCCTCGGCGACGCGCTGCAGTCGCCGGTCGAGCAGTCGGTGCAGCTGTGGGAGCAGCTCACCGGCGCGGCCCCGCTGGACCTCGACGAGCAGGGCCGGCTGCGGCTGGACCGCTGGGAGCTGGACCCGGCGGTGCAGGCCGCGGTGGCGGAGCGCTGGCGGGCGATCACCCCGGAGACGATCGCCGAGGTGGCGGACGTCGCCTGGTTCCGCGCCCAGTTCCGCGGCCTCTACGGCTTCGACGTCCCCGGCGTCGACTATTCGGAGCCGATCGACCCGGACCTGGACTGGCCGGCGCCGCGCTGAAAGGCCACAACGCCCCGCCGGCGCCGCACCGAAAGCCGCAACGCCCGGACCGGCCGGACCGGCCGGCGCCACGCTGAAAGGCCGCCGCACCCCGGGGAGCAACCGGCCGGCGCCGCGCTGGAAGCAGCGACGCCGGCCGGCCGAAGGCGGTCGAACGCCGATCAGGCGACCGGCCGCGGACCGCGGGCCAGGACGTAGCAGCACGCCAGCCCGAGCGCCAGCTCGACGATGCCACCGAGGACCAGGCCGCTCACGGGCGTGCCGTCCAGCGCGACGGACACGCCCCGCGAGACCGCGTAGGCGAGGTAGACCACGGCCCCGGCGACCGCCGCCGCGAACGCCAGCCGCGCCACGAACGCGCCCACCACGAGCAGCACGCC
This sequence comes from Dactylosporangium sp. NPDC005555, assembly GCF_040605635.1. NCBI lineage: Bacteria > Bacillati > Actinomycetota > Actinomycetes > Micromonosporales > Micromonosporaceae > Dactylosporangium > Dactylosporangium sp. NPDC005555. Next base: position 232,779 of record NZ_JBEXDG010000005.1, on the reverse strand, counting down.
GACCGCGAGCACCGCCCCGCCCGCCGCCCTGGTCTCGCTGAGCAGGTTCACGTCGTCGCCGATGCTGATGTGGTACTGGCGGCGGAACGCCACCGGTGCCAGCAGGCTCGCCGCCCCGATCGCGACGGCCACGGCACCCGCGACGATCAGCACGATCCGCCGGATCACCGCCAGGCCCCGGCCGCCGCGGCCGCCCGGCAGTAGTCGGCGAAGTCGCGCGGCGCCCGGCCCAGCGCGTCCTGCACGCCGGTGCCGAGGTTGGCGTTGCGCCCGTCGAAGACCTCGCCGCACAGGTCGGCGAACAGGTCGCCCTGCGGGTGCCCGGCGAGCGCCGCCCGCAGCTCCTCGACGCTCACCGGCACGTAGGCCACCGGCCGCCCGGCCGCGGCAGCGATCTCCGCCACCGCCGAGGCGAAGGTGAGCAGGCGCGGGCCGGTGACGTCGTACACGCGGCCGTTGTGCGACTCGTCGAGCAGCGCGGCGACCGCCACGTCGGCGATGTCCTCGACGTCCACGAACGGCTCTGCGACGTCCCCGGCGGCGAGGGCGACGGCGCCGTCCATGACGCCCTGGCGCAGCTCGCCGCCGGGAACGTCGCCGAAGTTCTGCGCGAACCACGAGGCCCGCACCAGCGTGTAGCCCAGGCCGGACTCGCGGACGATGTCCTCGCAGCTCTCCGCGTGGTGCTCGCCGCGCCCGGACAGCAGGACCAGCCGCTGGACGCCGGCCGCTGCGGCCGCCTTCGTGAACGCCTCCACGGCGGCGGGCGCCTCGGGCGCGGCGAGGTCGGAGTAGTAGGAGACGTAGGCGGCGCCGACGCCCTCCAGGACGGCGGGCCAGGTCTCCTGCCGCTCCCAGTCGAACGGCGGGTCGCCGCGGCGGGACGCGCCCCGCACGGGGTGGCCGAGGTCGGTGAGGCGGCGCAGGATCCGTCGCCCGGTCTTGCCGGTCGAGCCGATGACGAGTGTTTTCATGTGGTCCAGCGTCGCCGGTACCGGCGAGATCCTGAATCATCAGAACACCGGAACTCTTTGCAGATCGTCCATGATGCTGGACGATGATGCGGTGACGACGACGATCCTCCCGCCGCCGGCCGACCCCCTGGGTGAGGCGCTGCACCTGCTGCGGCTGACCGGCACGCTGTACTGCCGGTCGGAGCTGACCGCGCCGTGGGACATCGACGTGCCGGCCCTCGACGGGCTGATGGCGCTGCTCGTCGTCACCGCCGGCGAGGCGGTCCTGAAGGTCGACGGCGAGCCGCCGCGGACGCTGCGCCCGCGCGGCCTGACCCTGATCCCGCACGGCACACCGCACCGCGTCCACAGTGGACACAAGCTGGGCCGCAACGGCGTGCCGCTGTTCGACATCCCCGTGGAGCGCGTCAGCGAGCGCTACGAGCTGCTGCGGCACGGCGGCGGCGGCGCGCTGACCCGGGTCACCTACTGCGTGCTGCGCTGCGACCACGTCCCGGCCCGGCGGCTCGTCGCGCAGCTGCCGCGGGTCCTGCACGTCGACGGCTGGGACGACGACGGTGGCTGGCTGCACAGCACCCTGCAGCTCATCGCCGCGGAGGCGACCGCGTTGCGGCCCGGCGGCGAGACGGTGCTGACCCGCCTCGCCGACGTCCTGGTGGTGCAGGCGATCCGCGGCTGGCTCGACACCGCGCCCGAGGCGCACCAGGGCTGGCTCGCGGCGCTGCGCGACGAGCACCTCGGCCGGGCCCTGGCGGCGATGCACCGCGCGCCGCAGGAGCCGTGGAGCGTGCAGGCCCTGGCCCGCGAGGCGGCGATGTCCCGGTCGGCGTTCTCGGCCCGCTTCACCGCGCTGCTCGGCGAGCCCGTCATGCAATACGTGACGCAGTGGCGGATGCAGCTGGCGCACACCCACCTGCAACAGTCTGCGGAGCCGCTGTCGCAGGTGGCGCACCGCTTCGGTTACGCGTCGGAGGCCGCGTTCTCCCGGGCGTTCAGCCGCACGTTCGGCGTCGCGCCGGGCGCGGTCCGCGCGGCCGCCTCGGACACGACCGGCCGATGAGGCTCCAGCATCACGCACCTGTTCGAGCAGCCCGGCCCGACCGACCGGTCCGGCCCGCCGCGCTCCGCGCGACCTGCGCGTTCACCCGATTTAACCGGGAGTGGACGGAATCCGACCGACGGGTCACTGGCGTCTCGGAGGTTTGTCCCGCAGGATACGGCGTGCAAGGTGACCATCGATGCGTTGGAGGCAGCCGAACGTGCAGGGCCAGGTGCTGGGTGGTCGTTACCGCCTGGAGGAGCAGCTCGGCAGCGGCGGGATGGCCGTCGTGTGGGCGGCGACCGACGAGGTGCTGGGACGGACGGTCGCGGTCAAGATGCTCAACGGGGCACACACCGCGAAGCCGGAGTCGCTGCGCCGGATGCGCGCCGAGGCCAGGACCGCCGCGACCCTGTCGCATCCGAACATCGCCCAGGTCCACGACTACGGCGAGGCCACCGAGGACGGCGGGATCATCCCGTACGTGGTGATGGAGCTGGTCCCCGGCCCGACCCTCGCGCAGCAGATCGCCGCCGGGCCGGTCGAGCCCAGGGTCGCGTTCCGGATCTGCGCGGAGATCGCCGCCGCGCTGACCGCCGCGCACGCGGCGTCGCTCGTGCACCGCGACATCAAGCCCGCGAACGTGATCGTGACGCCCACCGGGGCGAAGGTCGTCGACTTCGGCATCGCCGCCTCGACCAGCCCCGGCAGCGAGGGCGACCTGCCCGAACAGGTCCTTGGCACGCCGTCCTACCTGGCCCCGGAGCGGCTCACCGACGACGCCGTCGAGCCCGCCTCCGACGTCTACGCGCTCGGCGTCATCCTGTACAAGCTGATCGCCGGGCAGCTGCCGTGGACCGTGGACAGCACGACCCAGGTGCTGACCGCGCACGTGTACGTCCCGCCCGAGCCGCTGCGGCCGACGCCGGGCGTCCCGGAGCAGGTCGCCGACCTCTGCCACAGCTGCCTGCGCAAGGACCCCGCGCTGCGCCCGACCGCGCCGCAGGTCGCGGCGGTCCTCGCCGCGGCGGCCGGGCTGCAGGTCGTGCCGTCCGCGCCGGCCCTCGCCGCGGCCGGCCCCGCGGTCGACGGCGAGCCGTCCGCGCTGCTCGTCCCGCGGGCGCCGCGGCGCGGCCGGTCCAGGGTGCGGGTCCTCGCGGCGGCAGGTGTGGGTGTCGTGTCGGTCGCGGCGGTGCTGACCTGGACGGCGTTCGGCTCCCCGCCGGGCGCGGAGGGCAAGGCCGGCCCGGCGTCGTCACCGGTCGCCTCCCTGCCGGCCGCGGCCACCAGCGACCCGGCGACGCCGGCTCCCGATGCCGGCGCTTCCAGCGCTCCCGGCGCCGGCCCGACCGGAGCCGGCATGCCGGGGCGGACCCCCGGCTCGGACCATTCCGACGCCGGCAGCCCGGGCGAAGCGGAGCCGACCACCGAGGAGCCGACGACCGATCCGCCGGAGCCACCCACGGAGGAGCACACGCTGACCTCCATCGGCGGCACGGTCAACGCGGGCTGCGACTCCGCCGGCAACGCCTGGATCCTGTCCTGGACCGTGGCGGAGGGCTTCAAGCTCGTGAAGGTCGAGAAGGGCCCGGCGACCACGGTGAAGATCTCCTACAAGCGCTCCAAAGAGCAGGTCCGCATGTCGGTCACCTGCCGCAACGGCGTCCCCGCCGCCGTCACCACCACCGTGACGGGCTGACCTTCACCGGGGCAGGCCGGATCATCGGCGGCGGCCGGATCTCAGGAGGGGGCGGGCGACGCCGAAGATGAGCAGCAGCGCCAGCAGGACCGCGCCACCGCCGACGACCGCGGCCCGGATCGCTGGGGTGCCGGGGCCGTCGTCCCGGGCGGCGGGCGGCGGTGAGGGCTGAGCGGAGGGCGGCGCGGGCACCGAGGAGGGGGCGACCGGGTCGGCGGTGACCGGCGCGACGGTGGCGGTCAGGGCGGCGTACGGGTCGATCAGGCCGTGCCCGAAGCTGTCGTCCCGGCCCGCCGGGCCCTTGTCACGGGCGGTGGCGAAGAGGCGGTTGAGCACGTTGGCCGCGTCCAGGGCCGGATACTTCGACCAGATCAGGGCGAGGACGCCGGACACGATGGCCGCCGCGCCGCTGGTGCCGGAGCCGACCGCGAAACCCGAGGAGTAGCGGGCCTTCGGGGCGGCCCCGATGATGTCCTGCGCGGGCGCGGCGATGTCGACCGCCGGGTCGGCGATGGAGCCGTCCCACAGCCCACCGGCGCGGGTGGTGCCGGCGACGGTGACCACGCCCGGGTAGCGGGCCGGCAGCGGCACGTGGTCGTCGCCCTGGGGGCGGTTGCCGCCGGCGGCGACCAGGATCGCGCCCTTGGCGCGGGCGTAGGCGATGGCGTCGATCTCGGGCTGCTTCAGCTCGTCGTCGCCGAGGGTGAACGACATGTTGATGATCTTCGCGCCGTGGTCGGCGGCGTAGCGGATCGGGTCGGCGAGGGTGCCCGCCGAGGCGTCGGCGCGGTTGCCGATGGGGATCGCGATGGGCAGGACCTTGGCCTTCGGGGCGATGCCGAGCACCCGGTTCGGGCCGTCCCCGCCACGGCCGGCCAGGACCGTCGCCATCTGGGTGCCGTGGCCGTCCGGGTCGTCCCAGCCCTTCTCGCTGGCGACGCCGTTGGTGCCGGTGCCGGGCAGCAGGGCCCCCGCCAGGTCGGGCTGGGCGCCGTCGACGCCGGTGTCGATCACCGCGACGACCACGCCGTCGCCCTTGCTGACCTGGTGGGTCTTGGCGATGCCGAGCGCGCCGAGCCACCACTGCTGCTCACGCACGGTTTCGGCGAAGGCGGGCGACGGGACCAGCAGCACCGCGAGCAAGGCCACCGCCATCACAGCGCTACGCGTTCTCACGCCCGCGACCGTACCGGTACGGTCAGGACCACGACCATCGCTGGTCGGGTCGCCGCACGACGACGGGGCTCAGGCGGCCAGCGGGGCCGGGGACTCCGCACCGGGGATCAGGAGGCGGGGCGTGCCGGAGCCGTCGGCGGGGACCGACCACACGTCGGGGCGGCCGTCGTCCTGGCGGAGCGTGTAGCCGAGGGTCGTGGCGTCGAGCCAGGCGGCCTGGTCGTCGACGCTCGTCCGCTCGGCGGTCTCCGTGACGGTCATCGTGGCGAGGTCGAGGACCGACAGCCGCCAGCCGCGCTGCGGGTCGGCGTCGACCGCCTGCTTGAACGCGACCCGGGTGCCGTCCGGCGACAGCGACGGGCACTCGACGTTGGCGCGCAGGGTCTCCACGGTCCGCGCCGCGAGGTCGCCGCGGATGAGGTACCGGCGGCCCGCGGTGGACATCGTGGCGTAGAACCGGTTGTCGTCGGCGGCGAACGTGACGCCCCAGAAGTTGACGTCGACGTTGCGGTAGGGCCTGCCCTCGTGGATGACCGAGAACTCCTCCAGGGAGTTGACGGTGGTCCCCGTGCGGGTGTCGAGGATGCCGGTGCGGGTGGAGAAGCCGCTGCTGGTGTAGGAGTCGCCGCCGACGAAGACGGTCCACGCGACCAGCCGCCCGGACGGCGAGACCCTGGCGCGGTTGGGCAGGCCGGGCACGGCGACCGTCTGGTGTGGACGCAGGTCGGCGTCGAGGACGACCACCTCGTAGCTCCACGCGGTCTGCGGCCGGAGGCAGACGCCGGTGCCGGCGGCCGCGTACACCCGCAGACACTGCACTGTGGACACCGTGCGGGGACCGCCGGGGTCGGCGGCGGAGACGGTGGCGAGGTGCCGGTCGGTGATCGTCAGCAGCCGCGGCCCGGGGGTGAGCGTCAGCGGCAGGCCGTCCTTGGTCGCCGCGGGCGCCGGTTCGGCACGGTCGGCGGCGAGCGCGGTGTACCCCGCCGCGACCCCGGCGAGCACGACGACGGCGGCGGCGAGGATGCCGATCCGTGCACCGTTCGACAGCTGCGTCATCGGAGCGTTCCTCGTTTCCTGAGCAGGAGCAGGGTGGCGACCACGACCACCGCGACGACGCCGGCCGCGGCCCGGCTGGCGGACTCCGGGCCCCACGCCTGCCACGCGAGTCCGAAGAGGACGGACGACACCAGGTATGCCAGGGCCTGTCCCGTCTGGACGAGCGCGATGCCGGTCGTGCGCAGCCGCGCCGGCAGCACCGGCCCGGCGAGCGCGATGAGGACCCCGTCGGTGGCGGCGTAGAACAGCCCGTGCAGCGCGAGCGTGAGCACGAGCAGCGGCCAGCCGGTGAGCGGGCCGAAGAGCAGCAGATAGGCGACGCCGAGGGCGGTGTAGCCACCGAGGACCACCGGGAGCCGGCCGATCCTGTCGGCGAGCACGCCGAGCGGCGCGGCGAGCAGCAGGTAGGCGAGGCTGGTGCCGACCGCGAGGAGCGGGAACCACACGAGGCTCAGGTCCTCGCGGCGCTGCAGCAGCAGGTAGACGAACCCGTCGCCGATCGTGGCGAGCCCGAGCAGCGAAGCGGCCGCCACGAGCCGGCGCACCGGCGCGTCGCGCAGCAGTCCGAACGCGCTGCTCAGCGACGGGGCGGGCGCCGACGGGGCGGCCGCCACCGGTCGTTCGCGCACGAACAGGACGAGGACGACCACGGCGATCGCCGCGATGCAGAAGCTGGTGACGAAGACCGCGTCGTAGGACTCCCCGACGACCGCGAGGACGGCGAGCGCGACGAGCGGCCCGAGGAACGCCCCGATGCTGTCCATCGTCCGGTGCACGCCGAACGCCCGCCCCAGCGCCTCCGGCGGCGTCGACTCGGTGATGAGCGCGTCGCGTGGGGCGCTGCGGACGCCCTTGCCGAGCCGGTCGACGGCGATGACCGCGCCGATCGCGGGCACCGACCGGCCGGCGAGGAGCAGCCCCAGCTTCGCGACGGCGGACAGCGCGTACCCGAACCCGGCGACCAGCTTGCGGGACCGGATCCGGTCGGCGACGAACCCACCGACGAGCCGCAGGACCGCGGTGGCGCCGGTGTAGACGCCGTCGACGACGCCGTAGGCGAGCGGGCTGACGTGCAGGCCCAGCACGAGGTACAGCGGCAGGACGGCGGTGACCATCTCGGCGGACACGTCGGTGATGAGGCTGACGGTGCCGAGCGCGACGACGTTGCCGCTGACGAGCGCGATCCGCCGGCGGCGCGGACCGGCGCCGGACGGCGCGGTGACCGGACTGGTCACGGTCGACAGGTACACCCGATGGTTCCCTTCCTGCGGCAACGGTCCGCAATCGTCCGACAGCGGCGGATTCCCTTGCAACACAGCGCGTGCGGCGGTGCGGCGTGCGGTGCGTGAACACCGCATGACATTGAGGGATTTCGTTGTCCGTTCACCTGTCCGTTCATCGACGCCCCTATGTTCCTTGGGCTTCTGCACACGCCCAGAGAAGGGTTTCTGGATGGGCATCCGCCTCACCCGCCCCCCGGTGACGATGGCGACGGTCGCGGTGTTGGTCGCCGCGACCGCCACCGTCGTGGTGGCCTCCGTGGTGGCCACAGCGTCACCCGCGTCGGCCGCCACGGCCACGTTCACGCCGGTCGCCGACACGTACGTCCAGAGCGACGCCACGTCGACCAACTACGGCACGAGCACGCAGATCGTCGTGGACAACTCGCCGGTGCGCCGCATGTTCCTGCGGTTCACGGTGTCCGGCGTCAGCGGCACGGTCACCGCCGCCAAGCTGCGCCTGCGCACCATCAGCGGCAACGACGGCAGCCCCAGCGGCGGCACGTTCAAGGCCATGAGCAACACGTCATGGTCCGAGACGGGCACGACGTGGAGCAACCAGCCCGCGATCGACGGCGCCACCCTGGGCACCCTCGGATCCGTCGCCCGCGACGGCTGGTACGAGATCGACGTCAAGGCGCTCGTGTCCGGCAACGGCACGTTCAGCATCGGCGCGAGCTCGAGCAACGCCGACGGCGCCTACTACGACTCGCGGGAGAGCGGCGCCGACGCTCCCCAGCTCGTCGTCACCACCGGCACCACGCCGCCGCCGAGCGGGGACCCCGTCTTCGTCGGCGCCGGGGACATCGCCAACTCCGGCTCCGGCGACAGTGCCACCGCGGCGCTGATCGACAACATCCCCGGGACCGTCTACACGCTCGGCGACAACGTCTACGACAGCGGCACCGCGAGCGAGTTCAACTCCTACTACGACCCGACGTGGGGCCGGTTCAAGGCGCGCACCCGCCCGTCCCCCGGCAACCACGACTACGTCACCTCCGGCGCGTCGGCCTACTACAGCTACTTCGGCTCCGTCGCCGGGCCGTCGGGCCGCGGATACTACTCGTTCGACCTCGGCAACTGGCACATCGTGTCGCTGAACTCGAACATCAGCATGTCCGCGGGCTCGACGCAGGAGCAGTGGCTGCGCGCGGACCTCGCGGCCAGCGGCAAGCCGTGCACCCTCGCGTACTGGCACCACCCGCTCTTCACGTCCAGCTCCAACCACGCTCCGTCGACGTCGACCCGTCCGCTCTACCAGGCGCTGTACGACTACAACGCCGACGTCGTGCTGTGGGGTCACAACCACGTCTACGAGCGCTTCGCCCCGATGAACCCCAACGGCGGTCTCGACAACGCCCGCGGGCTGCGCACCTGGGTCGCGGGCATGGGTGGCGCGAGCCACTACGCGTTCGGCACCATCCAGCCCAACAGTGAGGCCCGCAACAGCTCCGCCTACGGCGTGCTGAAGTTCACCCTGCACAGCAACACCTACGACTGGCAGTTCGTGCCGGTCGCGGGTCAGTCCTACAGCGACAGCGGCACCGGCTCCTGCCACTGACCGTGTACCACCCGGCCGCCCGGCCTACCCCCGGGCGGCCGGCCGCGGCGGTGCGGCGCGGCCTGCGGCGTCCCGCTCGGGCCGCCGGAGCACCTCAGGTCTCCTCGGCGCGGGCGAGCAGGGCGCGGCGCTCCCCGTCGCTGAACGCGGCCGCCGCCGCCTGCCGGAACAACGCGGCGGCCCGCGGACCCAGACCGAGCCGGGCGGTGAGGTCGGCCTCCACGGCGAGCGCGTGCGGATGGCCGTCGAGAGCGCTGAGGGCGCCGCCAGAGCGGGCCGCGGCGAGCACCGCCAGGCCTTCGCGCGGCCCGTACGCGTAGCCGTGCGCGACGGCCCGGTTCAGCTCGATCACCGGCGACGGCTGCGCGGCGGCGAGCCGGTCGTAACACCCGGCGATCCGGCGCCAGTCGGTCCCGTCCGCCGACGCGGCGGTGGCGTGGCAGGCGGCGATGCGGGCCTGCCAGGCGTACGGGCCGTCGGACGTGACCCGGTCGAGGACCGCGACGCCCTCGGCGACGGCCGCGTGGTCCCAGCGCTCGCGGTCCTGCCGGTCCAGGGTGACGAGGTCCCCGGCGGCGTCGCGGCGGGCGTCGCGGCGGGAGTGCTGGAACAGGAACAGCGCGAGCAGCGCCGGCACCTCGGGCTGGTCCGGCACGAGCCGGTCGACGAGCCGGACCAGGCGGATCGCCTCATCGGCGAAGGCCGGCTCGCCGTCGGCGTTGTAGCCCTGCGTGAACAGCAGGTACAGCACGGCGAGGACGCCCGGGAGGCGTTCGGTGAGCGCCCGGCCGGTCGGCACCCGGTACGGGATGCCGGCCGTCGCGATCTTCGTCTTGGCCCTGGTGAGCCGGCGGGTCATCGCCGACTCGGTGGTGAGGAACGCCCTGGCGATGTCGCCGGTCGGCACCCCGCAGACGGTGCGCAGCGTCAACGCGACCCGCGCCTCGAGGGGCAGCGCCGGATGGCAGCAGGTGAAGATGAGCCGCAGCCGGTCGTCGATCTCCACCGGACCTTCCTCCTCCTCGGGCGGCAGCGACGCCAGCGCGGCCAGCGCGGCCAGCTTCCGGCGTTCGACGGCGGCGCGGCGCAGCACGTCGATGGCCCGGTTGCGGGCGACCGTCATCAGCCACCCGCCCGGGTTGCCGGGCACGCCGTCGCGCGGCCACCGCTCCAGGGCGGCGGCGAGGGCGTCCTGCGCGCAGTCCTCGGCCAGGGTCCAGTCGCCGGTGACCCTGATCAACGTCGCGACGATCTTGGAGTAGGCGTCGGCGGCCGCCCCGGCGACCGCCGACGCCGTCCCGGTGGGCTCGCTCAACTGGTGCGCGGCGGCAGGTACGGGCGCAGCTCGATCCGGCCGTCACGGGCCATCGGGTGCGCCCGGGCGACCTCGATCGCCTCGTCCAGGTCCGCGCACTCGAGGATGTCGAACCCGACGATGACCTCCTTGGTCTCGGCGAACGGCCCGTCGGACACGAGCAGTTCGCCGTTGCGGACGCGCACCGTGGTCGCCGAGGTGCTCGGCGCCAGTTCGAACCCCATCAGCCGCCGGCCGGCGGCGTCGTTCTCCGTCACCCAGACGTCGATGTCCGTGCCGGGCGTCTGGTCGGTGTCGGGCTCGGTGTCGGTGCAGACGAACATCATGTACTTCATGGCTTGGCATCCTCCGTTGGGCGGGATCTCACCATGGTGACGAACACGGCCGCGCCGACCGGACACCTCCCCGAAGAATTCTTCAGGCGAGTTGGAAGCGTGCCACGATCTGCTGAAGTTCCACGGACATCCGGGCCAGGTCGTCGGCGGCGGTACGGGTCTGCGCGACGCCCTCGGTGGTGACCTGACTGGACTGCGCGACGCCGCCGATGGTGCTGGCGATCTCGTTCGCGCTGGTCGCGGCCTCGGCGACGCTGCGGGTCATCTCGTTGGTGGTCGCGCTCTGCTCCTCGACGGCGGCGGCGATCGTCGTGGCGTACTGGTTGGTCTCGTCGATGACGGCGGCGATCCCGGTGACGGCGGCGACGGCCGCGGAAGCGTCCTGCTGGATCGCGTCGATGCGGGCGGAGATGTCGCCGGTCGCCTTCGCGGTCTCCTGCGCCAGGTCCTTCACCTCCCCGGCGACGACGGCGAAGCCCTTGCCAGCGTCGCCGGCCCGGGCCGCCTCGATCGTGGCGTTGAGCGCGAGGAGGTTCGTCTGTTCCGCGATCGCCGTGATCGTCTTCAGTACGGTGGTGATCTCGCCGCTGGAGTGACCGAGCTGGCGGATCGTCTCCGACGCGGACCGCGCGGTCAGCACGCCACCACCGGCGACCCGGGCGGCGTCCGCGGCGCTGCGGGCGATCTCGGCGATGGCGGCGCCCAGCTCCTGCGTGCCGGCGGCGACCGTCTGCACGTTGCTGGACACCTCCCCCGCCGACTGCGACACGACCGCGGCCCGGGCGCTGCCCTGCTCGGCGCTCCCCGCGATCTGGTTGCTGACCGCCGACAGCTCCTGCGCCGCGCCGGCGAGCGACGTGCTGCTCGCGCCGACGGCGAGCATCGACTCCCGCAGCTGCGCGGTCGCGGTGTTCAGGGCGGACGCCATCGCACCCAGCTCGTCGCGGCCGGCCACGTCGGCGGTCCGCGTGAGGTCACCGACGGCGATCCCGGCGACGACGTGCCCGACCCGGGTCACGGCGCGGACCAGCTGACCGGCGACGAGCAGCGCGAACAGGACCGCGAGGGCGAGCCCGGCGGCGAGCAGCGCCCACGTCCAGCGCAGCGCGGTCCTGTACGCGGCGCCGACCCGCTCGCGGTGGTGCCCGGCGCCGGCCCGGTCGGCCTCGCCCATCCGCTCGACCAGGTCGAACGCCTTCGTGGAGAGCGGTCCGGTGACGTCGTCGCGGACCCGCTCAACCTCGGCGACGTTGCCCGCGCGGCTGGCGGGCAGCAACTGCGTCCGGACCGCGTCGTCGTACCGGCCGAACACGGCGCTGAGCTCGTCGGCGAGGGCGGGGGCGCCGGTCGCCGCGCGGTACACCGCGAGGTTCCTGGCGAACCTGGCGGCGCCGGCCTCGATCTGCTGCGCGTAGACGGTCTCCTGCCGCGGGTCGGTGGTGAGGGCGTGGTTGAGCGTGGCGACCCGCACGGTGGCGAAGTCCTCGCGGACCTCGCTGAGGGCGGCGACCGGTAGCAGCCCGCCGACGTACAGCGCCTCCGCCTCGGACCTGAGCTCGTGCAGGCGCAGCGACGCGACCCCTGCCCCGGCGACCGCCACGACGCCCAGGATCGCCACCACGAGCAGCACTTTGGTGCGGACCGCCCGGTTCGCGAGCCAACCCGTCATCACCGATCACCCCGTCGGTCAGATCGGTTGCGAATGGGTTCGCATGAGGTGAACCGCACCGTTTCACCTGTTGGGGATGGGGCATCACGAGGGTGCGTGCCGCGCGCGGCGGCACCGGCCGAACCATCTGGGATTGGGGTTCGTCATGGGACTGAGCGACAAGATCGACAACAAGGCCGAAGAGACCACCGGCAAGGTCAAGGAGGGCGTCGGCAAGGCCACCGACGACGAGCAGCTGGAGGCCGAAGGCAAGGTCGACCAGGCCTCGGGCAGCCTCAAGCAGGCCGGTGAGAAGATCAAGGACGCCTTCAGGGACTGACAGAGATCCCGCGTGAAAAGGCCGGCGCCCTGCGGGCGCCGGCCTTTTCACATGTCCAGGACCAGGATCGTCTCGGTGAGCAACCGCCGGGCCAGGACGAGGCGGTCGCCGGGGGTGCGCAGGATCTACCGCCCGTGCCGGTCCTGCCTGCGCTGATCGGCCTCGGACGCGCGGCGGTACGCCACGGTGATGAGCGCGTCGAGGTCCGCCTCGGTGCGAGCGCCCGGGTTGAGGACGCAGATCCAGCCCTGCCGCCCGTACGCGGGGTGCGGCAGGAGCTCGTCGAGCCGGGCGAAGTCGATGGCCGCCCGCCGCTGCTCGATGCCCGCGGGCGGGTAGCCGAGGAGGCGCTCGAACTCGGCGGCGCCGGCGTGGACGTTGACCCGGTAGACGCCCGGGCGGTCCAGGTCCGACGCCTCGTCCCAGCCGGGCGTGTCCCGGCCGACGATGGTGGCGAACGGCAGCTTGCGGTCCGGGCCGACGTAGAAGAACCGGTCGCCCCAGCTCGTCTCCGGCGCCCCCGACTCCTCCGTCGCCAGCAGCAGTTCCACGCCGTGCAGCGCCATGATCCGGTAGGCGAGCGTCTCGGGTGTGAGCACGTCAGTCATGACCTCAACCGTATCGTTGAACCATCCAGTGAAGGTTCGCCGACAATCAGCTCGTACACCCGCGGAAAAGCCTCAAGTGGCGGGTTCGGTGCGGGACATGAACAGGCGGACCGTGACCCCGCGGGCGGTGCTCGTGATGTGCAGGTCGCGGCACAGGTTGCGGACCATCCACAGGCCGCGGCCGCCGACCGCGTCGGGCGCCGGCAGCTCCTGCGACAGGTGCTCGGGCAGCCCCGGCCCGTGGTCACTGACCTCGATCCGCACGCCGTCGCCGGTCTGCTCGATGACGATCCGGCCGCTGCCGCCGCCGTGCCGGACCGCGTTCACGGCGAGCTCGTTGACGGCGATCACCAGGTTGTGGGCGTTGACGGCGGAGATCCCGGCGACGCGGGCGGCCCGGTCGACGAGGTCCCGGACGCGGCGCAGGCCGTCACCGGTGAACTCCCGCGAGACTGCGCGCAAGCGGTCGCGTGTCATCGGTCACCGCGCCCCTCCGCATGGTCTCGTGGCCTGCCATGTCGTCCCCCGGTGACGTGGTACCCGTCAGGCGGTCCGGTGAACCGTGTCCGGCCCGTGACCGTGAGCACCGTGCGTGGCGCGCGCCCCGGGTGGGTAACGGCGGTGGATGCCCGACGCCGAACGGCGCCCCGCGCCCCTGATCCGCCCACCGAAGCTGCTGACCGACGTCGACCGCGCCGCGACCCGCCTCGAGCTGTTCTTCGACCTGGCATACGTGCTGGTCATCGCCGAGCTTGCGGCGACCCTGGCCAAGGACCTGACGGCCGAGGGCGTCGCCGTGTTCGCCGGGCTGTTCGCGATCGCCTGGTGGTCATGGGTGACGACGACGCTGTACGCCAACCGTTTCGACACGAACGACGTCCTGTACCGGCTGGGCAAGCTCGCCGCGGCCGCCGCCGTCATCGGCATGGCCGCCAGCGCCCCTGACGCGACCGGCGGCTCGGCGACCGCGTTCACGCTGAGCTACCTGGCGACCAGGGTCGTGCTGTTCGCGTTGTACGCCCGGGCCTACCGCCACGTCGCACGCGCCCGGGCCACGATCGGCATCTACCTGACCGGGACCGCCGCCGGCGCCGCCTGCTGGGTCGCCGCCCTCGCCGTCCCCGGCGACTGGCGCTTCGCGCTGTGGGGCCTCGGCATCGTCCTGGAGGCGCTCGGCCCGGTCGCCGCGACCCGCTTCGGCGGCAACGTGCCCCTGCACCTGGAGCACCTGCCGGAGCGCTTCGGGCTCTTCGTGATCCTCGTCCTCGGCGAGTCGATCGCGTCGGTCGTGCTGGGCGTCCACGACACCCACTGGACCATGGAGTCCGCGCTGGTCGCGGCGGTGTGCTTCGGCACGGTCGCCGCCCTGTGGTGGACCTACTTCGACCTCGGCGGCGCGGCCGGCAAGCAGCATCTCGTGCACGCCCGCGAGGACGAGGGCGCCGACGCCGAGACGGGCGCCGCGGACGGCTACGTCTACGCGCACCTGCCGCTCACGCTCGGCCTGGCCGCCGCCGCGATCGGCGTGGAGCAGCTGATCCTGCACCCCGACGGCGAGGTGTCGGCCCTCGGCCGCTGGATGCTCCCGGCCGGCGCGACACTGTTCCTGCTCGGCACCGCCGCGGTCATCGCCGGCACCGCCCGCCGCTGGAGCGCCGCCTGGCCCTGGCCGCTCGCCGCCGCCCCGTTCGTCCTCGCCGCGGGCGCCCCCACGACCCTGCCCCCGGCGGTGACGGCCGGGCTGGTCGCCGCGGCCCTGCTCGTGGTGGTGCTCGCCGGCATCCGCGCCCAGCAGCGGGGTGCCCTGCACACCACGGAGACCTGAGGAGACCTGAGCGACGGCGGTCAGGCGGGGCGGAGGGCGTCGCGGACCAGCTCCGACGCCTGGGCCATGCCCGGCCGGGCGGTCGCGCCGACGAATGCCTGGGCCTCGGTCGCGCGGACCAGGTCGCCCAGGTCGCGCAGCTCGCCGGCGGCGATGCCGGAGCGCAGGGCCGGGAACTCCTCGCGGTGCTCCCGCCGGGTGTGGGTGCTCAGCAGGTCGTGCACGGCGGCCAGGCCGTCGACCTCGCCGAGGCTGATGGACACGTCGGCCAGGGCCTCGCTGATCCGGCGCTCCTCGTCGAGGAGGTGGTCGGCGAGGTGGTGCTCCGCCGGGCCGGCGAGGTGCCGGGTGAGCGGGTGGGCGAGCTCCTCCTCGGTCGTCTCGTGGACGGCGATCATCCACGCCAGGTCGCCGAACGCGGTGTGCCGGTCCTCGCCCACGGCGGCCAGGGTCAGCTGGAACTGCTGCTCGATCCGTGCCTGCTGGCCGGCGAGCAGGTCCGGCAGGTCGCCGCTGACGTCGGCGGCCGATGCCTGCGGGTCGGCGATGATCTCCTGCGGGTCGCGGTCCTCGTGGTGGCGCAGCAGGTCGGCGGCGGTCCGCAGGTCGGCGAGCTCCATCCGCAGGTGCACCTCCCACAGCTGCCGCAGCCGCTGGTCGGTCTCCTGCTCCAGGAACGTGTGGTACATCGCGCAGGCTTCGCACTCCTGGACGACCAGCTGCGCCCAGACGCTGGCGCCGCCCTGCGCGGCCCTGGCGGTCCCGGCGAGCGGGTGCAGCACGGCGAGGTCGTCGTAGCGGGCCGAGGCGCCCATGCCCAGGCGCTGCACGGCGCGCTGCGACTCCAGGTCCGGGCACAGCGTCGCGGCCCGGCGGTTGAAGCGTGCGGCGGCGGCCTGGAGCGCTTCCATCTCCTCGATCCGCGTGAGCGCGTCGTCAAGAAAAGGGTCGAACATGAGCCCTCCATCGAGATCCGAACCGGGGATCAGGCAACGAGGTGCCGCTACCCCACTCCGGCGGCGCGACACCTCATCCTCCCCCGATCCTCGCCCTCACGGGCCGGATCGCGTCGCCCCGCAACGCCCATTGACTTTCAGTTAAGTTTCTTTATCGTTAGGCATCAATCAGTCGCAACCTGGAGGCATTGATGGCGCTACGACTCCGGCTGGTCCTGGCCGCCGCCGCGACACTCCTGGCGGCCGGTGGGACCGCCGCGATCACCACCACCCCCGCCGCCGCGGCCGGCTCGCTGACCGCGACCCTCACCTACGACTCGGACTGGGGCTCCGGCTACCAGGCGAAGTACACGATCGCGAACGGCTCCGCGTCGACCGTCACCTCGTGGAAGGTCGAGTTCGACCTGCCCGCCGGCACGACGCTCGGCAGTTACTGGGACGTCCTCGCGAGCCAGTCCGGCACGCACGTGACGGCCACCAACCGCACGTACAACGGCACCCTGGCGCCCGGCGCGTCGACCAGCTTCGGCTTCCTGGCCTCCGGCGGCGGCAAACCCGCCAACTGCAAGCTCAACGGCGTCAGCTGCGCCGGGGTCGCCGACACGCAGGCGCCGACCGTCCCCGGCAACCTGCGCGGCACCGGCTCGACCTCCAGCAGCGTCAGCCTGGCCTGGAACGCGTCGACCGACAACGTCGGCGTCACCGCGTACGACGTCTACCGCGGTGGCACCCTCGCCACCACCGTCACCGGCACGAGCGGCACCGTCGGCGGGCTGTCCGCGTCGACGGCCTACACGTTCACCGTCAAGGCCCGCGACGCCGCCGGCAACACCTCCGGCGCGAGCAGCTCCGTCAGCGTCACCACCACCGCCGGTGGAGGTGGCGGCGGCGGTACCCCGCTGCCCGTCGCGCCCTACGTGGACATGGGCGCGTGGCCGACCCCGTCGCTGGTCGACATGGCCACCGCGGGCAACCTGAAGAACTTCACCCTCGCGTTCGTCAACAGCGCGGGCTGCAAGGCGTCGTGGTTCAACGCGTACGACCCGCGCGCCGGCTGGGCGAAGGACCAGATCGACGCGATCCGCGCCCGCGGCGGCGACGTCAAGATCTCCTTCGGCGGGGCGAGCGGCATCGAGCTGGCCCAGGCCTGCTCGACGCCCGCCGCCGTCGCGGCCGAGTACCAGGCCGTCGTCGACGCGTACCAGCTGAGCTACATCGACCTGGACATCGAGGGCGCGGCCGTGGCCGACCCGACCACGGTGGCGCGCCGGTCGCAGGCGCTCAAGCTGCTGCAGACGGCCCGGCCGAACCTGAAGATCTCGCTCACCCTGCCGGTCCTGCCGGAGGGCCTCACCGCCGACGGCGTCGGCGTGGTCCGCTCGGCCCGCGACGCCGGCGTGAACCTCGACATCGTCAACGTCATGGCGATGGACTACCAGCGCAGCAGCGGCGACTACGGCAACTTCGCCGTGCAGGCCGCACAGTCGACGTTCGCGCAGCTCAAGACCCTCTACCCGGCGAAGACCGACGCGCAGGTCTGGCGGATGGTCGGCGTGACGCCGATGCTGGGCAAGAACGACGACGGCGGCACCTACGACCAGAACGACGCCCGGCAGATGGTCGCGTTCGCGCAGGCCAACCACCTCGGCATGCTCTCGTTCTGGGAGACCACCCGCGACCGCAACGCCTGCACCGGCGCGCTCTACCTGTGCACGAACATCCCGCAGCAGCCCTACGAGTTCAGCCGGATCTTCGCCGCCTACACCGGCTGATCCACCGGCTGGTCCACCCGCACAGAACGTGCCGCCCGGCCAGGTCCTCGAACGCCTCGGGGACCTGGCCGGGCGGGCGCGGCGCTCAGGTGCTGAACGGGGTCTGCGGCGGGGCGGAGCGGCGTCGCCGGTCGTCGGTGTCCGCGACGGTCTCCGCCGCCGGGTGGGAGAACACCGCCGGGGCGACCTTCGCGGGGGCCGTGGTCTCCTCGACCTCGTCGGCGGGGGCCTGCGGCGGCGCCTTGAACGTCTCCGCGGCCGGCCGCGCCGCACCCGGGGCGGCCCTGTAGGCGCCCGGCACCTCGGGTGCCGACGCGCTGAACGCGTTGCGTGACGCGCCGCGGGACTGGCCCGGGGTGGTCGAGGACACGGCCGGGGACCCGGCCGGGCCCGCCGCCGCGCCGCTGAACGTGCCGGCCTGCGCCGCGACGGCGGAGGCAGAGGCAGGGGCAGGGGCAGCGGCGGGAGCGAGGGCGGCCACGGCCTCCTCGGCGGACATCGTGCCGGCGGCCACCGCCCGCCACAGGGTCGTGGTCGTGCCGGCGGTGGTGATGACGTGCCGCTCCAGGGCCTCCGGTGTCGTGCCGGCCTTCGCCAGCACCGCGGCGGAAGGGGGCGAGAGATCGACCCACGGACGGACGGTCGCGGCGGTGAAGCCGTTGGCCGCCCATTGGGCCGCCAAGCGGCTGATCCGCTCCGCGACCTGGGCGGGGACGACGTCACGCCCGCTGGGCCGCTCGCCCAGCAGTGCCCGCGCGAGCTCGGTCAGCTCCGTGATCTGCACCCACCGCACCCCCGCGTCGTCCCCGCTCACGTCGGAGGTCGGGGATGATGCCACTCGGGTGGCACGGCGGCCAGCGGTCGGTTCCATATGTCCATGATCCCCCATCGCGTAATCAACCGGCTACGCGGACCCCGCCCCGGCGCAACGACGGAGAAAGCGCGTGGCGCAGGAGAGGGCGGTAGACGCGGACCGAGTCGGCGAGTGAGCCGAAGTGTGAGGTGCCGTTGTCGCCGATGTACCTCGTGGTGATGCCGGTCTGCTCGATGGGGAGGCCGGCACGGACGGCGTGGAGCAGGACGTTCATCTCGTACTCGAAGCGGTCGCCGGGGACGGTGCACAGCCAGGGGAGCTGGTCGGCGGGGTGACCGCGCAGGCCGGTCTGGGTGTCGCGGATGTCGCGGCCGGTCGCGGCGCGGAACAGCACGCCGGTGAGGGCGTTGCCGAAGCGGCTGCGCAGCGGGACGCGGCCCTCGAAGGCCCGGACGCCGAGGACCATCCGGGCGCTGACCTCGACGTGGCGGGCGACGCGCAGGATGTCCTCGACGTGGTGCTGGCCGTCGGGGTCGGCGCAGACGACGGCGTGGCCGGGGTGGTGCTCCGCGATGTGCCGGAAGCCGTGCTTCAGGGCCGCACCCTTGCCGCGGTTCGCCGGGAGGCGCAGGACGGTGCAGCCGAGGTCGCGCACCGCGCTCAGCGGACCCGCGGAGGCCGGGCCGCTGCCGTCGTCGACCACGACGACGTGGGCGTCCGGCGCGGCGTCGCGCAGCGAGACGACGGTCGTCACGAGGGCCTGGCCCGGCTCGTACACGGGAAGCAGCAGCATCACGGGTGACTGTTACCCCGCGGGGCGCCGCCGTAATGACGCGACCATCGCCCGCTCGCGGCGCAGCAGGCCGGCGGGGTCCGCGACGCCCATGAACCACAGACGCGACGCGACGTGCAGGGCCCGCTCGCGGCCCGGCGACGGCTCGCCGGCGGTCGCGGGCACGTCGAGCAGCGCCGCGCCGCGCAGGTGGAGGACCTTGCGGGCGAGGAACCGGATCCGCGGCAGGTGCCACGCGTGCGAGACGAGCCCCAAGGGGTGCCCGCGGCCGAACGTGTGCCCGTCGAGCAGGCCGTCCTCGACGGTGTGCAGCAGATTCTCCAGGGTGCTCCGCGAGCGGCACTCGGTCCGCAGGTCGGCGTGCGCGCCGAGCCCGGCGGCCCGCGCTCGGGCCAGCATCAGGTCACCCTCGCGGCAGCCCTCCGGCGGGCGTGGGGCCCCTTCGGACGCCTCGGCCCAGCCGCCGCTGAACACGACGAGGGGCGCCGCGGCCCCGGCGAACGCGTCCGTGTGCGCGGCCACGTAACCGACGGCGGCGTCGACCCGCGCGGCGCCGGCCGGGGTCAGCGCATACCGGCCGCCGTCCTCGGTGACCCCACGCCCGAACACCAGCAGCACGGTGGCCGTCATGATCTCCACGGTACCCACGGGGAAACGCCGCCGGTGACCTCCGCCGCGAGGTCGGCGTCACCCCCGTCAGGACCGGCACCCTCGCGCGTGCCCAGGCCGCCGGCGCGGGCGAGGGTGATCGCTTCGGGGCCCTGTTCCCCACCGTGCGCCTGCGACAGAATGCTCGGCGGGGCGTTCGGCCCCACCGGCGCGGTGAAAGGCTGGATCGGCACATGCGCATCCTCGGCGTCACCGGCACCGAACTGTTCGTCTCCGGCCCGCTGCAGGTGGTCCGGGTCGAGGTCGAGGGGTGGCCGGGACGCATCGACGTCACCGGCGACGGCGTCACCGGCCACGCCGATGTCCACAGTGGACCGATCGTCGAGGTCGGCGTCGCCTGCGCCGCCCCGCCCGGCACCCGGGTGCCGATCCGGGTGACCGCGGACGGGACGCACACCGTCGGGGCGACGCTCGACGTGGCGGCGCCGGGGTGGACGGTGTGGATGGTCCCGCACTTCCACTACGACCCGGTGTGGTGGAACACCCAGGCGGCCTACACGGCGACGTGGGACCGGGCCGGCCGCCTGGGCGCCGAGTCCCGCAGCGCCTTCCAGCAGACCGGCTTCGACCTGGTCGAGCTGCACCTGGAGACGGCCCGCCGGGACCCGGACTACAAGTTCGTCCTCGCCGAACTCGACTACCTCAAGCCCTACTGGGACAGTCGCCCCGAGGACCGCCGGTATCTGCGGACGCTGCTCGCCGAGGGCCGCCTCGAACTCATGGGCGGCACCTACAACGAGCCGAACACCAACCTGACGTCCGCCGAGTCGACGATCCGCAACCTGGTGCACGGCATCGGCTTCCAGCGCGACGTCGTCGGCGGCGACCCGCGCACCGCCTGGCAGCTCGACGTCTTCGGGCACGACCCGCAGTTCCCCGGCCTCGTCGCCGACGCGGGCATGGACTCGTCGTCGTGGGCGCGGGGACCGTTCCACCAGTGGGGGCCGATGCTGTGGACGTACGAGCCGCGCGACGGCTGGGGCGACCCGTCGGGCATGCAGTTCAGCTCCGAGTTCGAGTGGATCTCCCCGTCGGGGCGCGGGGTCCTCACCCACTACATGCCGGCGCACTACTCGGCCGGCTGGCACATCGACGCCCAGCCGACGCTCGCCGCCGCCGAGCAGAGTGTCTACGCGCTGTTCCTGCTGCTGAAGAAGGTCGCCGCGACCCGTAACGTGCTGCTGCCCGTCGGCACCGACTACACGCCGCCGGCGAAGTGGGTGACGGACATCCACCGCGACTGGAACGCCCGCTACGTGTCGCCGCGGTTCGTCTGCGGGCTGCCGGGCGAGTTCTTCGCCGCGGTCCGCGCCGAGCCGGGGTTCCGCCCGTCGCCGCAGACCCGCGACATGAACCCGGTCTACACCGGCAAGGACGTGTCGTTCATCGACACGAAGCAGGCGCAGCGCCACATCGAGGCGCTCCTGGTCGACGCGGAGCTGTTCGCGACCGTCGCGGCGGCGGTGCACGGCGAGGGCTTCCCGCACGCCGAGGTCGACAAGGCGTGGCGGCAGCTGGTGTACGGCGCCCACCACGACGCGATCACCGGCAGCGAGTCCGACCAGGTGTATCTCGACCTGCTGACGGGCTGGCGGGAGGCGCACGACCTGGCGTCGTCGGTCCTCGACGGGGCGCTGCGCCGGGTCGGGCCCACGGACGAGGGCGGGCCGGACCGGCGGGTGGTGGTGTTCAACCCCTCGGCGTGGGCGCGCACCGACCTCGTCCGGGTCCGGGTCGACCTCCCGTCTCCCGGTGCGGCCGGTGTCGGCGTCGGCGACCTGCCCGTGCACCTCGAACACCCGCAGTATCACGAGGACGGCTCCCTGGCGTCGGCCGACGTGCTCTTCCGCGCCGCCGACGTCCCGTCCCTCGGCTACCGCGCCTGGCCGCTGACGCCCCGGGACGCCGGCGAGGGCTGGTCCCGGGTGGACGGTGAGCCTGTCATCGCCAACGACGTCTACCGGGTGGTGGTCGACCCGGGGCGGGGCGGTTGCGTGTCGAGCCTCGTCGACCTGCGGACCGGCCGTGAGCTGCTGCAGCCTGGGCGGGTCGGCAACGAGCTGCTGGTCTACGACGAGTACGCCGCCCACCCGCGCTTCCACGAGGGACCCTGGCACCTGCTGCCGAAAGGCCCGGCGACCGACGGGTCCGCCCGGCGGCCCGCCGACGGCGTCGAGGTCCAGCACGGTCCGCTCGGTGAGCGGATCACCGTCACCGGGGGGACCGGGCCGCTGCGGTACACGCAGACCCTGACCCTGTGGCGCGGCGGCGACCGTCTGGAGCTCAGCACCCGGGTCGACGACTTCACCGGGTCCGACCATCTCGTCCGGCTATGCTGGCCGGCGTCGGTGCCGGGCGGGCTCCCGGTCAGCGAGGTCGGCAACGCCGTCGTCGGTCGCGGCTTCGGGCTCATCGAGGTCGACACCGACGAGGCGCCGTGGACCCTGGACAACCCGGCGCAGCACTGGTTCGCGGTGTCCAGCACCGCCCGCGTCGACGTGCACGACCTGTCCGGCACCCGCCGGCACACCCGGGCCGTCGGCATCGCGGAGATCGTGGCGTCGCCGGACGACGACGTGCGGGACCTCGCCGTCGCGCTGGTCCGGCGCGGGGTCACCGCCACCACGTCCCGGCCGGACGGGCCGCGGTACGGACGGCTCGCCGTCGACTCGAACCTGCCGGACGTGCGGATCAGCGTGGGCCGCAACGCGTTCACCGCGGCGGTCCTCGCGGCCGCCGGACCCGCCTACGCCGAGGAGGTCGACCGGCAGCTCGCCGCGACGGGAAGCGCCCTCGTGTGGGTGCCGGCGGCGAAGCCGCTCACCGACGTGTGGGTGCCCGACGCCGACCTCACCGGGATCCTCGACCTGCCGGTGCTCGTGGTCGTCGGCGCCCTTCCCGAGCTCTGTGCCGACATGGCGAAAGGCGCGGTGCGGGTGACGCAGCCCGCCACCGACGCGCCCGACCCCGATCTCGCCGACCGGACCGTGGCGCTGGTCAACCGCGGCGTCCCGGGGTTCGCGGTCGACACCACCGGCGCGCTGCACCTGTCGCTGCTGCGCTCCTGCACCGGCTGGCCGTCCGGCGGGTGGATCGACCCGCCCCGGCGGACCGCGCCCGACGGGTCGACGTTCCAGCAGCAGCACTGGACGCACACGTTCGACGCCGCGCTCGTCGCCGGCGACGGTGACTGGCGGGCGACCGGCCTGGTCCGGCACGGCCACGAGGTGAACCATCCGCTGCACGCGCGGGTCGCCCCCGGCACCGGCCCGTCGTCGGCCGGCTACGTCTCGGTGGACACCGACGGGGACGTCGTCGTCGCGGCGCTCAAGCCCACCGGGAATCCCCTCGCCACCGGCGGGACCACCGGCACCGTCGACAGCGTCACGGTCCGCCTGTACGAGGCCGCGGGCCGCCCCGCCGACGTGCGCCTGCGGCTGTGGACGCCGGTGACGGACGCCGCCGCCACGAACCTCCTCGAAGCCCCCGGCGACCCGCTGCCGGTGTCCGGCGGCGCGGTGGAGCTGTCCCTCGGCGCGGCCGACATCGCGCAGGCGATCGTCAGGGTCGGACCGATCCCGGCGGCACCGCTCCCGGCGACCGTCGAATACGCCAGGTACTGGCTGCACAACGTCGGTCCCGCACCCGCCGGGAACCTGCCGGTGACGGTCCATGTCGACCCGCCCGCCACCGACGGGGGCCCGGTCACCGTGACGGTCGCGTCGGACCTGGTCCTTCGTCAGGCCGGTTCCGTCGAGATGGACGTGCCGGAGGGGTGGCGGGCCACG
The DNA here is from genome assembly GCF_040605635.1 of Dactylosporangium sp. NPDC005555. Lineage (NCBI taxonomy): Bacteria > Bacillati > Actinomycetota > Actinomycetes > Micromonosporales > Micromonosporaceae > Dactylosporangium > Dactylosporangium sp. NPDC005555. Next base: position 209,128 of record NZ_JBEXDG010000005.1, on the reverse strand, counting down.
CCGGACCGTTTCGCCTTCGACCTCGCGCCGGGCGACTTCAGCCGCACCCGGGTCGACCTCCACCCGCCCGCGTCAGCGGCTCCCGGCGTGTACTGGTTGCGCGCCCGCACCGACCAGGGCGTCGAGGACGTCGCCCGGCTGTTCGTCGGCACCGCCGCGCCGGAGGTCGTGACGGCGACGCTCTCGCCCGGCCACCTGCGGCTGCGGCCGGGGCAGCCGGCGGAGCTGGTCCTGGACCTCGAGACCGACGCCGCCGGCCCGGTCACCGTCGACGTGCACCTCATCAGCCCGTGGCACACCTGGGACCTGTTCCCGACCGCCGCGACGCGGGCCGACCTGGCCGGGAGCACCCGGGTCACGTTCCCGGTCGAGGTCCCGGCCGCGCATGGGCCCGGCACCTGGTGGGCGCTGTGCCGGATCGCGCACGCCGGCGAGCTGCACTACACCGCGCCCGTCGTCATCGAGGTGCTGCCGTGACCGCTTCGCATGAGGGCCCTGCCGCCTGGGTCGGTGAGCGGCCGATCGACGTCGCGACCGTCGACGAGCGTCTCGAGGCGCTGCGGCGGGGACCGTATGCCGCGCGGCTCCCCCATCCGGCGACCGCCGAGGGCCGCAACCTGCGCCGCTGGCTGGTCCAGGTCCTCACCGTCGAGGCCGTCGTCGAGCAGGAGGCCCACGCGCGGGGGCTGTCCGCCGGCGACGACCCGCCGCGCCGGGTGACCCTCGCGGAGGCGCTGCGGACCGGTGGGGTGACCGCGGCGGTCGTCGCGGCCCACCCCCTGGCCCGGTCGCTCCGGTCGGCCGTGGCGCCGCCGGTGCCCGCCTCGGCGGCGGACACGGCGGCGTACTACGACCGCAACAGGGACCTCTTTCCTGAGGATTTCGCTCTGGTACGGGAGGAGCTCGCGGCCCGGTTGGGTGCTTCGGACGCCGAGCGGCGCTTCGCCCGATGGCTCGACGAGCGCTGCGCGGCCCTCGTGCGCCTCGCGCCCGGCTACGAGCACCCGGGCGACCCGCGCCACCCGGACGCCGTCCACCGGCACTGACCTACCGGACGAGGTCCAGTGCGGCCCGGACCACGGCGTCGGTGTCGATGCCGTGGTACCGGTAGACGTCCTCGAGACCGCCGGCCTGGCCGAACCTGGACACGCCGAGCGACAGCGACCGGACCCGGTTGATCGTGGCCAGGAACGCCAGGGTGTGCGGGTGCCCGTCGAGGAGGGTCACCATCGGCGCGGCCCGGTGCGCGGGGAACACCTGGTCGAGGATCCACGACGGTCCGTCGCCGAGCCCGCGGCGGGCCTGGACCGCCTCGAACAGCCGGCCCGGGCTGGTCACGCAGACGACCTCCGCGTCGATCCCGAGCTCGGCGAGGCGGTCCGCGGCGGCCAGCGCCTCGGTGATCATCGCACCCATCCCGACGATGGTGACCTCGGCGTTCTCCGCGGGTTTCAGCGTGTACGCCCCGGCGAGCACCTGCCGGCGGCGCCGCTGCCTGGCCGCCGGGTCGGTGGGGACCGCCGCCAGGGCCTGGTTGACCGGGCGGGTCGACAGGCGCAGGTAGGACGAGCTGCCGTCCGGGCGGCCGAGGCGGGAGATCGCGTCGAACAGCGTCCACTCGACCTCGATCGCGAACGCCGGCTCGAAGCTGACGCAGCCGGGCTGCTCCAGGCCGATGGACGGCGTCTTGATCGACTGGTGCGCGCCACCCTCGGCGGCGAGGCTCACCCCTGACGGTGTCCCGACGAGGATCGACTGGCCGCCGGCGTAGATGCCGTAGGACCACGGCTCCAGGGCGCGCTCGACGAACGGGTCGTAGAGCACCCCGATCGGGAACAGCGGCTGACCCCAGCGGCTCCAGGTGGCGCCGAGCTCACCGATCAGCCCGACGAGGTTGACCTCGGCGATGCCGAGCTCCATGTGCTGGCCGGTGGGGCGCTCCCGCCAGTGCATCGTGGTCTCGGAGTCGTCGGCGAACCAGTTGTGCCGCTCCGTCGGCGACCACACGCCGACCTTGTTGAGCCAGCCGGCGAGGTTGGTGCTGGAGCTGACGTCGGGGCTGACCGTCACGACCCTGGCGGCCGCGTCGGGCGCCTCGCGGGTCAGGTCGAGCAGCGCCCGGCCGAGCGCCGCCTGGGTGGTGGAGGTGCCGTGCGGGGTCCTGCCGATGTCGGTGGGGACGGCGGGCGGTGGCACGGCCGCCGGGGTGTCGCGGCGCAGCCGGTCGGCCGTCGCGCGGCACAGCCCGCCGGCGGCGGAGTCGGCGGCGAACCGCGCCCACGGCCGCTGCGCGTCCATGCCCAGGCCGGCGGCGAGCTGCTCGTACTGCTCGACGGTCAGCAGCGACGAGTGGTTCTGCGGGTGGCCCTGGGTGGGCAGGCCGTAACCCTTGATGGTGTACGCGATGACGACCGTCGGGCGGGTGTCGTCGATCTGCGCGTACGCGGCGCGCAGCGCGTCGAGGTCGTGCCCGCCGAGGTTGCGGATGGCGCGGGTCAGGGTGTCGTCGTCGAGGTCCTCGACGAGCGCGGCGACGTCCGGGTCCGGGCCGGCGAGCCGCACCCGCAGCTCGCCGGCGCCGCAGCGCAGCAGCCGCTGATACTCCGGGTTGGGCATGTCGACGATCCGGCGCTCGAGCGCCGCGCCGCCCGGGCGGGTGAACAGGTCCTCGAGGAGCCGGCCGAACTTGACGGTGATGACCTGCCAGCCCGCGGCGGCGAACATCCGCTCCAGCCGCCCGGCGGCGATATGCGGCACCACGCGGTCCAGGGACTGCCGGTTGAGGTCGACGATCCACACGATCTCGCCGAGCTCGGCGACGGACGCGTCGAGCATCGCCTCCCACACCGCGCCCTCGTCGAGCTCCGCGTCGCCGACGAGCGAATACTGCCGGCCGCTGCCGGTCCCGGCGGCGGTCTTCCCGTCGACGAACCGGCGGGCGATCGCACCCCAGATCGGTGCGGTCGCGCCGATGCCGACCGACCCGGTCGAGTAGTCGACGGGGTCGGGGTCCTTGGACCGGCTCGGATAGGACTGCAGGCCGCCGAACTCGCGCAGCCGGGGCAGGTAGGACTCGTCGAGCTCGCCGAGCAGGTAGTTGACGGCGTGCAGCACCGGCGAGGCGTGCGGCTTGACCGACACCCGGTCACCGGCGCGCAGCTGCTCGAACCACAGTGAAGTCATGATCGACACCATCGACGCGCAGGACGCCTGGTGCCCGCCGACCTTGAGGCCGCTCGGGTTGGGCCGGACCCGGTTGGCGTGGTGCACCATCGCCGTGGACAGCCACAGCACCCGGTCCTGGACCTGCCGCAGGGCGTCGGGCCCGGCCTGATCCATCACGGGCACCGCCGGGGTGTGGAGGATGCTGGTCATGACGCCACACTAGGGCGGAATATATGATAGACGCAAGGTCGCGCATGAGTCTCGCCCTCTTTTTCGCCGCATCCCTGGCAGATACCGCGATGTGGGCCACACACCGAAAAGCTGATGGATGCGCTACCGTATATTCGTGGTGTCTGAGGCGTCGCTCGAGAAGTCAGCCGTCGGCCGGGTCGGACTGCGGTCCGTCGCCGGGCCGAACTCCGCCGTCGACCGCGTGACGGCCGAGATCAGGCGCGGCGTGCTCAACGGCACGCTGAAGGCCGGTTCGAGCTTCTCGATCGCCGACCTGAGCGTCCAGCTAGGGGTCAGCCACATCCCGGTCCGCGAGGCGCTGCGCCGCCTGGAGACCCAAGGCTTGATCACCCTGCGCCCGGGCCGCAGCGCGATCGTCAACCCGCTCGACCGCGACGAGCTCCGCTCGATCTACCGGCTGCGCAAGCTCATCGAGTGCGACCTCGCCGCGCGTGCCTGCCTCGGCCTGACCCCCGCCGACCTCGACGAGGCCGAGCGCCTGCTCGAGGCGTTCACCCGGTCCGCCGTCGACGCGGACGAGTCGTGGGAGATCCACAAGCAGTTCCACCTGGCCCTGCTGCGCCCCGCGCTGACCGAGTGGGACCTGCGCCTGCTGGAGCAGCTCTGGCACGCGTGCGACCGCTACACCCGCGTCGTCTACGAGACCTACCAGATCGACCGCGAGGAGCGCCGCCGCCGCGAGATCGCCCACCGGCTCCTCATCGACGCGGCCCGCACCGGCTCCCCCGCCGAGCTGAAGCTCGCCGTCAACGAGCACCTCGCCGAGCACGAGCTGGCCTGCCTGGAGTGGATGGCGGCCCTCCCCCCGTCCCCGTAGCGGGCGCCGCCACCGCACGTCTCGCACGCCCTCGCACGCCCTCGCACGCCCTCGCACGCTCCGCGCACGGAAACCGGCCGGGGCGTCGCGGCGGCGCGCGACGTCCCGGCCGGCGGTCTCGTGGCAGTCAGCCCGCCGGTCGGGATTCCGCGCGGGCGGCGAGGCGTTCGTAGGCCTGGGCCACCGCGGGCACCAGCGCGAGCGCGGCGGGGTGGTCGATCCTGTCGGTGCGCTGCTGCATGATGCCGCCGAGACGGCGCTCCGGGGGCACGTCGTCGCCGCGGGCGGCGATCAGCGTGTGGAAGTGCGGGTTCGCCTCGCCGAAGGTCAGCAGGTAGGTGGCGGGTGCGCCGGTCACCTCGCTGACCGCGTCGACGACGTCGCGGGCGCGCCGGCCGTAGGTGGCCAGTTCCCGATCGTTCAGACCGCCGATGCGCAGGGCGTGCCGGCGCACCCGGAGCACGTACCAGCCCGGCACGTCGTAGCCGGAGACCACTTCGCAGGCCCAGAGGTCGTCGCGGAAGACCACCGCGGCGTCCGCCAGATCCTCCATCCGGCAGGGCAGACAGTCGCCGCTCACTCGTCACTCCCGGAGACCCGCGTGACCAGCGAGCCGAGGCCCTCGATCGTGCTGACGAGCTCGTCGCCGGGGCGCAGGTAGACGGCCGGGTCGTGGCCGAGGCCGACACCCGCCGGGGTGCCGGTGAAGATGAGGTCGCCGGGGCGCAGCGGCAGGTGCGACGACAGGTAGGCGATCAGCGCGGGCACCGTGAAGATGAGGTGCTTCGTGCGCGAGTGCTGCACCCGCGAGCCGTTGCGGCTGCAGCTGATCTCCAGGTCGTCGGGGTCGGCGAACTCGCCCGGCGTCACCAGCCACGGGCCGGTCGGACCGAAGCCCGGCAGCGACTTGCCCATCCCGAACTGCGGCGGGGTGCCGGCGAACTGCAGTGCCCGGTCGCTCAGGTCCTGCCCGATGGTCAGGCCGGCGACGTACGCCCAGGCGTCGGCCTCGGCGACGTGCCGGGCGGGCCGGCCGATCACCACGACCAGCTCGACCTCCCAGTCGACGGTGTCCGACGGCAGGTCGACCTCACCGGGCCCGGTGATGCAGGAGCCGAACTTCGGGAACACCATCGGCAGCGACGGCAGCGCCATGCCGGACTCGCCGGCGTGGTCGGCGTAGTTGAGCCCGATGCCGAACACCTGCGACGGCCGGGGCACCGGCGGCCCGGCGCTCACGGGGGCGGGCACCGGCGCACCGGCCGGCGGCCGGCTCCCGGCCCACGCCATGAACTCGTCCCACCGGTCCAGGACGTCGTGCGGGTCCGGACCGAAGCGGCCGCCGCTGGCGGACGCGACGTCGACGAGGTCGGCGGCCTCCTGGGTGGCGAGCCGGCCGGCGAGGTTGATCAGCCGCATCAGTCGAACACCGTGACGACGGCGTCGGCGGGGATGTCGTCGTTGACCCGGTCGGTGTCGTCCGCCCGGCGCCACAGCTCGTAGCCGTTCTCCCGGCAGATCCTGCCGTCACGCATCTGGAACGCGTGGACGAGGCGCATGCTGCACCGGGTCCCGGGCGGGAACGGGCAGTTGCGGAAGCCCTCCTGCATGATCGTGATCTCGAAGATGCTGTCGTCGAAGACCCATTCCTCGGTGGCGAAGCGGTGCAGGTTGGTGATCCTGTGGACGTGCATCGCCGCGAAGATCTGCAGGTACTCCGCCTTGACCGTCTCCTTGTCCCGGTGGACGAGGCCGCGGGCCGGCACCTCCCACACGATGTCGTCGGTGTAGACCGCGATCGCCGCGTCGATGCTCTCCGGGTTCTCGTTGTGGAAGTGCTCGTCCACGGTCGCGTTGTTCAGCGCGATGATCTCGTCGCGCGTCCGGGCAGACGTCTGGGCAGACATGGGGTGACTCCGTTCTTCGCCAAGGGGTGTCGGAGCGCGCCGCCGCAGCGGCGCTAGAATATATTTTCTCAAGCCTGACATGACCCTGGCGGTCGCACAACCCCCTGCCGGAACGGGCCGCGCGGTGCTCGATAGACGGACCTTTCCGCACTGGCCACGGGAGGGTGAGAAGTCTGCCTACGCTGGTTGTGCTCGGACACAACGTGTGCGAACGTCTGGAGTCAAACGTATATCCTAGCGCCGCCACGGGATGGAGTTGCCCATGTCTGTCGAGATGGACGCCGGGTCGCGGGAGGCGATCATCGCCAGGAACAACGCGACCGTCGACCAGCACTTCCACAACGAGCACGCCGAAGGCATCGACCTCGCCATCGCGGTCTACACCGACGACATCGTGTGGGAGGTGCCGGCCCGCGGTCTGCTGCTGCGGGACAAGGCCGAGGTCAGGGCCGAATACCTGAAGATCTTCGAGGCGATGCGCGTCCACAGGATCACCAACCTGCACCGCTTCGCCACCGAGGAATGGGTCTTCGACGACAGCATCTTCGAGATCACGATCCTGACCGACGGGTTCCGCAACTGCCCGTTCCCGGTCGGCACCCGGTGCAGCATGCGCCTCACCCACGCGTTCCAGATGCGCGACGGCAGGATCTGCCGGGAGAACGGCTACGAGATCTGGCGCCGGGCGGACGACACCGACCGGGTCAACGACGACATCCCCGCCGACGCCAAGGTCACGGTGTTCGACTGATGGCCGTCCTGCTCATCGGGCACGGGCACGGGCACGACATGACCGGCCCGTGGCCGCGGATCATCCGGGCGCCGCGCCGGCCACCGGTGCGCATCGTGCGGCGCCCCCTCCACCGACCCGCCGTCGCGCCGGCGGCGGCATGAGGACGAGTGTGCTGGTCGTCGGCGGCGGACCGGTCGGACTCGCCACGGCGATGGAGCTCGACCACCACGGGGTCGCCTCGGTCGTCGTCGAGCCGCGGCAGCAGGTGTCGCACCTACGTCCTCGCGCGAAGACCACGTCGGCCCGCACGATGGAGCTGTTCCGCCGCTGGGGGCTGGCCGGGACCGTCCGGGAGCGCGCGCCGCTGCACATCGGCTGGTCCAAGGACATCGTGTTCTGCACGACCGTCACCGGCCGCGAGGTCACCCGGCTCACCGGCACGCTCGGCCTCGCCCTCGACGGCAGCGACCTCGCCGCCGAGCCGGGCCAGCAGGTCGCGCAGCCGATCGTCGAGCAGGCGATGCGCGACGCGCTCGGCCGGCCCGGCAGCCACGCGACGCTGCTGCTGGGACAGCGGGCGGTCGCGTTCGACGAGCGTGACGGCACGGTCCTGGTGACGCTGGAGGACGCGGACGGCGCCACGTCCACCGTCGAGGCGGACTACGTCGTCGGCGCCGACGGCCCGCGCAGCGCCGTCCGCACGGCGATGGGCGCGGTGTACGAGGGCTCCAGCCTGCCCCGGCCGAACATCAGCATCACGTTCGAATGCGCCGAGCTCGGCGACCTGATCCCGCACGGCAACGCCGTCCAGTACTGGGTGCTCGACCCCGCCGCGCCCGGTCTCGTCGGCCGGCTCGACCTGGACGGCACGTGGTGGGCGATCGCCACGTACAAGCCCGACGAGCAGGAGGACGACACCGAGGTCGACGCGACCGCGCTCGTGCACCGGCTGCTCGGCCGGGAGCTGCCGATCAAGGTGATCGCGACCGATCCCTGGCGGGCCCGGACCCTGATCGCCGACCGGTTCCGCGGCGGCCGGCTCTTCATCGCCGGCGACGCCGCGCACCAGAACCCGCCGTGGGGCGGTCACGGGTACAACACCGGCATCGGCGACGCGATCAACCTCGGCTGGAAGCTCGCCGCCGTCGTCAACGGCTGGGCGCCGCCGGAACTGCTGGACAGTTACGAGGCCGAGCGCCGCCCGGTCGCGCAGCGGTTCGTCGCCGCCGCCGCCGAGAACGGCAGGAGCGGACCGGCGGTCCTGGCCGCCGCGGCGGGCCTGATCGGCGGCAAGGCGACCGACGAGGCCGCCGCCGCCGTCATCCGGGAGGCCAAGCGCACCGAGTTCCACAGCGACGGCCTGGTGTTCGGCCTGGGCTACAGCGGATACGCGGACGTCCAGACCACCAACGGATCCGACTACATCCCGGTCGCCGCCGCCGGCAACCGGCTCCCCCACACCTGGCTGCCCACCGGGCAGTCCCTGTTCGACCGGCTCGGGCCCGAGCTCACGCTCATCGGCCCGGCCTGGCACGCAGCGGCGTTCGCGCGACACGCCGAGCGGCACGGCATCCCCCTGGCCGTGCTCGACGACCCCTCGCTCGGACTGGACGCGTTCTTCAGCGAACGGCTCGTGCTGGTGCGCCCCGACCAGCACATCGCATGGATCGGCGGTCCGGTCCCGGACGCCGAGGCCGGACGGATCCTCGACCGGGCGATCCGCGGAGAATGGAGACAGCAGCCATGACACCCACCGCCATTCCCTTCACCCACACCAGCACTGACCCTCGCACCTCAGGCGTGCTCACCGTCACCGGCCGGCGCAACACCCCACAGACCCCGGCCGCGGCCGCGCGGGTGCCGCTGATCATCGCGATCCACGGCGGCACGTACACCTCCGGATACTTCGACATCGAGGGCTACTCGCTGCTGGAGCGGGCCGCCGCGCTCGGCGTCCCCGTCATCGCGCTGGACCGTCCCGGGTACGCCGGCAGCACCCCCGTGGAGCCGGGCGAGTCGATCATCCTGGCCAACGCCGAGGCGCTGACCCACGTCATCGGCGAGCTGTGGCAGCAGCACGGTGACGGCCACGCCGGGGTGTTCGTCATCGGCCACTCCATCGGCGGCGCCGTCACCACCGCCATCGCGGCCGGGCAACCGACCTGGCCGCTGCTGGGCATCGCAGTCTCCGGCTGCCTGCTGCAGGTGCCGGACGGGCCGCGGATGGCGTTCGACGCACTGCCCGACATCCTGATGATCGACCTGCCGGGCCCGATGAAGGACAGCGTCATGTTCGGCCCCGCCTGGACGCACGCCACGACGATGCCCGAGCTGAGCCACAGCTGCGACACATCGGTGCCGCGGGCCGAGCTCATCGACATCAACAACGGCTGGATCTCCCGGGTCCGTTCCGTGAACGCCCAGGTGACCGTGCCCGTGCACGCCCGGCAGGGCGAGTTCGACGCGCTGTGGATCACCGACGCCGGTCAGGCGGCCGACTACGCCGCGTCGTTCACGTCGGCGCCGGTCGTCGACGGGCGGCTCGTGCTCAACGCCGGGCACTGCGTCGACTTCCACCACGCCGGCGCCGCCCTGCAGCTCAGCCAGCTCGCGTTCGCCCTGGAATGCAGCGTCGCCAAGCAGGACGCCACGTGAGCGGCCAGCGAAGCGGCTCGGGCCGCTCACCATGTGACAGGCTCGGCTCAGGCCGACGCCGGAGCGCAGCGGAGGCGGCGGCGTGAGCACAGCCATCACCAACGTCCGGGTGTTCGACGGGGAGCGTCTGGGCGACCTGACGACGGTCGGCCTCGACGGCGGGGTGATCACAGCGCCGCCGGCGCACGCCGAGCAGATCGACGGCCGGGGAGGGACGCTGCTGCCCGGCCTCATCGACACGCACGTGCACGTCACCGAGGTCGCGCACCTCGAGGCCGGGGCGAGGTGGGGCGTCACCACGATGCTCGACATGGGCTGCCGGGACGCCGCCGCGGTCGGCGAGCTCAAGGGCCTGCCGGGGCTGCCGACGGTGTACAGCGCCGGCAACCTCGCCAACGCGCCCGGCTCCCACTTCGTCAAGCACATGGGGTTCGGCCCGTCCAGCACCGTGGCCGGCCCGCAGGACGCGGCCCGCTTCGTGGCGGACCGGGTCGCGCAGGGCTCCGACTACATCAAGATCGCGGTCGAGGACCCGAAGATCCCCGGCACGAAGGCGCTGAGCCCGGAGACGGTCGCCGCGATCGCCGCCGCGGCCCGCACCGCCGGGCTGCGCACGATCGCGCACGTGGTCAGCGCCGACACGCTCACCACCGCGATCCGGGCGGGCGTCGACGTGGTCACCCACACGGCGCTCACCAGCCGGCTCGACGCCGGGTTCGAGGCGCTGCTGGCCCGGAGCCCGGCCGTCATCGTGCCGACCCTGACGATGATGGACGGCGTAGTGCACACCATCGGCCGCAAGCCGCTCCTGCGGGTGCTGGGCGCCTTCGTCCCGGGGATGCGGATGGCGTACGACCATGCGGAAGCCACCGTGGCCACCTTCCGCGAGGCGGGGATGGTCGTGCTCGCCGGCACCGACAGCAACGACAATCCCAAGGCACCGTTCCAGGTCCCGCACGGTGCGTCGATCCATGAGGAGCTGCACCGCCTCGTCGGCGCCGGCCTGACCCCGGCCGAGGCGCTGCGCGGCGCCACCTCGGCCGCCGCGGCCGCGTTCGGCCTGACCGACCGGGGCGTCGTCACCGAAGGTCGCCGCGCCGACCTGCTCCTCGTCGGCGGCGACCCGACCGCGGACATCACCGCGACCCGCGACATCCGCGGCGTCTGGATCGGCGGCACCCGCGTCCGGTGACCACCATCGTCCGAAAGGCAACGACATGATCGTGGTCACCGCCGCCAACGGCAACCAGGGGCGGCTGCTGATCCCCAAGCTCACCGAGGCGAGGCTGCCGGTCCGCGCATGTGTGCGGTCGGCGGCCTCGGCCGACCGGCTGCTCGCCCTCGGCGTGCCCGACGTGGTCGTCGGCGACGTCAGCGACCCCGCCGTCGCGGAGCGGGCCATGCACGGCGCGCAGCAGGTCTACCACATCGGCCCGACGCTGCACCCCCGCGAGCGCGAGATGGGCTTCGCGGTCGTCGACGCGGCCCGTCAAGCGGGCGTGCGGCACTTCGTGTTCAGCTCGGTCCTGCACGCCATCACCACCGACCTCGTCCAGCACGAGCTCAAACGCGACGTCGAGGAGCACCTGCTGTCCTCCGGCCTCGAGTTCACCATCCTCCAGCCGGCCAACTACATGCTGCCGCTGAAGCTCGAGCCGGTCTTCGCCCGCGGCGTGTTCGAGCTGTCGTGGTCCCTGGAGCGCCGGCAGTCCATGGTGGACCTCGGCGACGTCACCGACGTGGCCCGCACCGTCCTCGTCGAGGGCGAGCGGCACTTCGGCGCCACCTACGAGCTGGTCGGGCCCGGCCGGTACACCGGCCACGAGCTCGGGGCGATCATCTCCAGGGTCCTCGACCGGCCGGTCGAGGTGCGCCGGATCGACGCCGGCACCTACCTGAAGGCGTGGATCGGCGACCAGGACCCGGCGCGGTGCACGCACCAGCTGCGGGTGCTGCGCTCCATCACCGAGCGCTACAGCAGCCACGACTTCGTGGGCAACCCCAACGTGCTCACCTGGCTGCTGGGCCGCCCGCCGACCACCTTCGAGGCGTACGTGCGCCAGCAAGCGAACGGAGCCGCATGAAGCTCACCGGCAACACCGTCCTCATCACCGGCGGCGGCACCGGCATCGGCCGCGGGCTGGCCGAGGAACTGCACCGCCGCGGCAACACGGTCGTCGTCGCCGGCCGGCGGGCCGACGTCCTGGAGGAGGTCGCCGCCGCCAACCCCGGCATGCGCTGGGTGCGGCTCGACGTGTCCGACCCGGCGTCGATCGCGGTCGTCGTGCCGTCGCTGATCGCCACGTACCCGGACCTGAACGTCGTGGTCAACAACGCCGGGATCATGTTCGGCGACGACCCCGCCGAGCCGGTCGACGACGAGCGGCTCACCGCGATCGTCGCCACAAACCTGCTCGGCCCGATCCGTTTGACCTCCGCGTTCATGACGCACCTGCGGGCGCTGCCGTCGGCGACCATCGTCAATGTCAGCTCGATGCTCGGCTACGCGCCGCTCGCCTCCTCGACGTTGTACTCCGCGACGAAGGCCGCCCTGCACTCCTACACCCTGGCGTTGCGCTACCGGCTGCAGGACACGTCGGTGGCGGTGCTGGAGATCGCGCCGCCGTACACGCGGACCCACCTGATGGAGGTGAACCTCGTCGACCCGCGGGCGATGCCGCTCGCGGACTACCTGGAGCAGACCATGGCGGTGCTCGCCACCGACGAGGTCGAGATCCTGGTGCCGGCTGCGGCCGCGCGCCGCGACGCGCAGCGCCCCGACGAGGTCGGTTTCACCCGCCGGTTCAACGACCTGATGCGTGGCTGACCAGAAACGATCAGAACGGCGCGGGGCCGGTGCCGGTCAGCGACATCAGCACCTGGGTCGCCAGGAGGCGCCGCACGTTGGTGACCGCAACCGTCCCGATCTGCTCGTACGGCAGCTCGATCTGTCCTCCGGTCGCCTCGCGAACCGCCGTGTTCACCTCGTTGGGGCGGAAGGTGCCGCTCCAGCCGTTGAGGTTGCCGCGGTTGTTGGTGTTCAGCGACGCCATGCCGGTCACCCGTGCCCCGGTGTCGAGGATCAGCGTCGCAGGTCCCGAGTACGTGGTCATGATGTCGACCGTATCGGCTCATGGTGGCCGGGGTCCACGGAAGCCCCCCGAGTCACGCTGTTGTACGAACCCGGTGTTGCCGTCCGGACACGCCCAGCACCGACGGTGACGGGCCAACCCACCTGAGGCCTGCCTGAAATGCGTCTTAAATGCGTTCCCAGGCCGCCTGACGACGTTGACACACACCTATTTCGCCTCTTCGATGAGATTTTGCGCGGAAATCTCGGGAGGCAATGATGCGAATCTCGAAACGGCTCCTCGCGGCGACGGTCGCCGCCGCCGCGGTGATCACCGTGGTCACCGTCGTGGCCCGCGCCCCCGCCGAGGCGGCGGTCGGCTCGCCGGTGAAGAGCGCCGCGTCCGGCCGCTGCCTCGACGTGGTCGGCCAGTCGCAGACGGACAAGGCCCTGGTGAACATCTACGACTGTAATGGTCAGGCGAATCAGGCGTGGACGTTCACGGCCGCCGGTGAGCTGCGGGTGTACGACTCGCCGAAGTGCCTGGACGTGGCGGGGAACGACACGACCGCCCCGGCGGTGGTGCAGATCTACACGTGCCACGGCGGCCAGAACCAGAAGTGGCGGGTCAACACCGACGGGACGATCACCGGCGTCCAGTCGGGGTTGTGCCTGGACGTGACCGGCGCCGGCACCGCCAACAGCACCCCCGTCGCGCTGTGGACCTGCAACGGGCAGAGCAACCAGCGGTGGACGACCGCCGCCGGGGACAGCCAGCCGCCGACGGTGCCCGGCAACCCGCGGGTGAGCAACCTCGTCTGCGACGCGGTCACGTTCTCCTGGAACGCCTCGACCGACAACGTGGGCGTCGCGTTCTACGACGTCTTCCACGACGGCCAGCTGATGAAGTCCGTGACCACGCTGTCGACCGACCTCACCGTCGTGCCAGGCGTCACCTGGGGGCTGTACGTCAACGCCCGCGACGCCGCCGGCAACGTCTCCCAGGCCAGCACGACGGTGCCGATCACGCCCCCGCAGTGCCAGGCCGACACCACCCCGCCGACCGCACCCACCGGGCTGACCGGATCCGCGGCCGGCACGACGGTCACCCTGCGCTGGACCGCCGCCACCGACAACATCCAGGTCCGCGCGTACGACATCTTCCGCGACAACGTGAAGGTCGGCACGATCACGGGCACCGGCACCACCACCCCCGCCACCACGTTCATCGACAGCGCCCTGGCCGCCAACCGGGCCTACGCCTACCAGGTCGTCGCCCGCGACGCGCAGGGCAACGTCTCGCCGCGCAGCAACACGGCCACCGTCACCACCGGCGCCGCGTGCGGCAGCTCGGTCTGCGCCGTCACGCAGATCGGCACCGACACCGACATCCCGTGGGGCCTCGCCACGCTGCCCGACGGCACGATCCTCTACACCCGCCGCGACGCGCACGACATCGTCCGGCTCAACCCCACGACCGGCGCGAAGTCGAGCATCGGCACGGTGCCGAACGTGCAGAACACCGACGGCGAGGGCGGCCTGCTCGGCCTGGCCGTCTCCGCGAACTACGCCACCGACCACTGGCTGTACATCATGCATACGTCGCCGACCGACAACCGGATCGTGCGGATCAAGTACGAGAACAACACCCTCAACACCGGCAGCGAGCAGATCCTGATCAGCGGCATCCTGCGCAACAAGTTCCACGACGGCGGGCGGCTGCGCTTCGGCCCCGACGGCAAGCTCTACGCCTCCACCGGCGACGCGCAGAACGGTGACAACGCGCAGAACCTCAACAGCCTCAACGGCAAGGTCCTGCGCCTGAACGCGGACGGCTCGGTGCCGTCGGACAACCCGTTCGGCAACTACGTCTGGAGCTACGGGCACCGCAACCCGCAGGGGCTGGCGTTCGACTCGCAGGGCCGCCTGTGGGAGCAGGAGTTCGGCAACGCGATCATGGACGAGACCAACCTCATCCAGCGCGGCGGCAACTACGGCTGGCCGGCGTGCGAGGGCACCAGCGGCACGTGCGGCACCGCCGGCTACATCGCGCCGAAGCGGACCTACCCGACCGCCGAGGGCTCCTGCTCGGGCATCGCGATCGTCCGCGACGTGCTGTACATCGCGTGCGAGCGCGGCACCCGCATGTACCGGGCGGTCATCAGCGGCACGTCGCTGACGGACGTGCAGGCCTACTTCAACGGCACGTACGGGCGGCTGCGCACGGTCGAACCGGCGCCGGACGGCGGGCTGTGGCTGACCACCAGCACCACCGGCGACAAGGACAGCATCCCGAACAACAGCAACGAGAAACTCTTCCACGTCACCCTCGGCAACTGACCGCTCGGCCCGCCCTTTCGTTCGAGAGGGCGGGCCGGCGGCCCTGACCTGGGCGCCGATGCCGTTCGCTGCGCCGTTCGCTGTCCTGGGCGGTCGCCGTCCTGGGCGGTCGCTGTCCTGGGCGGTCGCTGTCCTGGGCGGTCGCTGTCCTGGGCGGTCGCCGGAATCGTCAGTCGCCGGGGATCGTCGGGATCGGCGTCGGCATCGCCGGGGTCAGCGTGGGCAGCGTCGGGGTCGGCGTGGGCAGCGTCGGGATCGTAGGGATCGGCGTCGGCAGCGGGACGGGGGCGGTGCAGCGGACGTCGTCGAGGGTGGCGGCGATCATCTCGTGGTGCTCGCGCAGCAGCGGCAGCGCCTCGCGGGCGAACGAGCGCAGCTTCGAGTTGCGCCCCTGCGACGCCTCCTGCTCGAAGGCGCCGATCGCGGCGACGTGGTCGATGTACTCCGCCGGCGCGTACGAGCAGTCGAAGACCGGGCCCGTCGTGGTCTCGAAGATGGCGAGGATCGCCTTCTGGTGCTCGTCCGGCGAGCCCGGGACGTCCAGTCCGAGCTCGTCGCCGAGCTTCTTCAGCTCGGCGCCGGCCTTGGTGTGGTCGGCGACCATGCGGTTGCCGAACGCACGGAGATCCCCGTGGTGCGCCTGCTGCGCGGCGAGCCGGCCGGCGGCGACCTCGAACGCGCCCGCGTGCCCGGCCTCAGCGACGAACGCCCGGTCCTGGCTCGACAGACGTGGACCGGCGGCCATCGCAGGGCCGGCGGCGCCCGAGGCGACGAGGGCGGCGGCAGCGGGCAGGGCACAGAGCCGGATCAATGCGGCGCGCATGATGATGTCCTCCAGAGTCGGCGGCGGCGTCCTGTGTACCGTTTCCCGCCCACCCTCATCGTAACGCTGCGTACGGTTGCAACTTCATAGAGTCATCCGAGATGGCGCCAGGCGGCGTCCCAGCTGATCGGGAAGTCGCACCCTTCCAGGCGGACCCAGTAGAGGTCCTCGTCGCCGGGCGGCTGCGGGAGCACCGCGACGACCCGCCGCCGGTCGGTGGGCAGGTCCGGCAGGTGCACCTCGGCGCCGACCAGTGGGACGGGCGGTGGGTCGTACGTCAGGAGCCGCCGCTGGAAGAGCTCCTGCCGCCAGTCCGGGTCGGTGCGGCACACGACCGGCACGTCGTCGGCCTGATGCCTGCCGAGCGCTTCGAGGAGCTGCCCGCCGGTGTGCCGCCACGCCCGCCGCCGCGGCACCGCCATGTCACCGTCGAGGTGCCGGACGATCCTGTCCGCCACGGCTCCCGGCTCGGGCAGCAGCCCGTCGAACCAGTGCCGGCTTCGCCGCCCGGCGGCCTCGGTCACCGTCGTCCAGCCGCGTTCGGTGCTCCATTCGGCCGCGAACATCCGCGTCTCCGGATGCGCCCCGACCACCCGCGCCAGGTCGACCGTGAGGCGGCCGTGCAGCCCGAGCGACGGCCGGTCGACCTCCCGGCACAGCACCGCGACACCCCGCCCGGCGAGCTCCCGCTCGACGGCGGTGAGGTACCCGAGCTGCGGATACCGGTCGCCCTGTCCGGTGCCGGCGGCGGCCCGCAGCGCCATGACGGCACCGGTCGCGTCGAGCAGTTGACGGATGTCGCCGCTCCAGCCGGCCGCCAGGGTGCGCGCGGCCAGGTCGAGCTCGAACCCTTCGACGTCCCGGACGCCGGCCAGCACGATGAGGGCAGCGGCCCGCCGCACCGTCGACACGGCAGCAGATCCTACAGACGGCCCGGCATACTGCGCGGGTGACCGTCTACGACACCATCGGCACGACGTACACCGCTACCCGCCGCCCCGACCCTCGGATCGGCGCCCACATCACCGCCGCCCTCGGCGACGCTCGCACGGTCCTGAACGTCGGCGCGGGCACCGGCGCCTACGAGCCGCCCGCCCCTCCTGCCCCTCCGGCCTCGGCCGGGTCGGTCCAGGCGGTCCAGGCAGAGTTCGCGGAGTTCGCTGTGTTCGCGGTGGAACCGAGCCAGGTGATGATCGGTCAGCGCTCCGCGGGCTCCGCGCCGGTGGTACGTGCCCGGGCGGAGGCGCTCCCGGTCGCCGACAACTCGGTCGACGCCGTCATGGCCCTGCTGACCGTGCATCACTGGACCGACCTCGAAGCGGGCATCGCCGAACTGCGCCGCGTCGCCCGTCACCGGGTCGTCGTCCTCACCTGGGACCAGTCCGTCACCCGCACCTTCTGGCTCGTCAAGGACTACCTCCCGCAGGCCGCCGCCCTCGACGACACCCGGGCCGTCCCACCCGCCCGGATCGCCGACCTGCTCGGCGGCGCACGCGTCGAACCGGTCCTGGTCCCTCACGACTGCACCGACGGCTTCGGCGCGGCCTTCTGGCGACGCCCCGAGGCCTACCTCGACCCGCTCGTCCGCGCCGGCATGTCCATGCTCTCCCAGGTCGGCGACGATGTGCTGCGCCCAGGCCTCGACCGGCTCGCCGCAGACCTGACCGCCGGCACCTGGCACGACCGCTACAACGACCTCCTCGACCTGGACGAGTTCGACGGCGGTTACCGCCTGGTCATCGCCGACCTCTGACGCTCGACCGGCCATCGCCGCCGCCAGGCCACCGCCGCCGCACGCCACCGCCGCACGCCGACACCGCACGCCGACACCGCCCCACAGCATCGCCACAGGTCAGCCTGTCCGCGCGTCAGCCCCGCCCCACGCCGACACCCCCACGCCAGCACCGCCCCTACGCCAGCACCGCCCCTACGCCAGCCCCTCCACAGGCCAGCGCCGCAGGCCGACACGTTCGCCGGCCAACGCCGCCGTGCCGGTCGGCGGTGCCGTCATGCGGGGCCGGTGACGACGCCGTGCTCCCAGGCCCAGGCGGCGATCTCGACGCGGTTGCGCAGGCCGAGCTTCGTCTGGATGCCCGACACGTGGCTCTTCACGGTGCTCAGCGAGATGAACAGCTCAGCGGCCACCTCCAGGTTGGTGCGCCCACGGGCGATCGACCGGACCACGTCGGTCTCCCTGTCCGTCAACGGTTTCGCGGCCTTCGCCGGCCCGGCCGGCACCGCCATCCGCCGCAGCAGCCGCACCGTCACCGACGGCGAGATGAGCGCGTCCCCGGCATGCGCTGCCCGCACCGCCTCGACGAGCAACGCCGGCCCCGCGTCCTTCAGCAGAAACCCGGCGGCACCGCCGCGGATCGCCCCGTAGACATACTCGTCGAGATCGAACGTGGTGACGACAACAACCCGCAGCGGATCAGCGACACCCGGCCCGGCAAGCGCCCTCGTCACCTCGAGCCCATCGGCGCCGGGCATACGGATGTCAACGAGCGACACATCGGGCCGCAGCCGGCGAGCGACCTCGACCGCCGTGATCCCGTTGTCGGCCTCCGCGACCACCGCGATGTCCGGCTGGTCCTCGAGGATCATCCGCAGCCCGCCACGAATCATCGCCTGATCGTCAGCGATCAACACGCGGATCGTCATCGCGCTCCTGCCACCAAGGGGACCGTGCCGGGCACGTGCAGATCACCGGCGACGCCGAGCAAGCCACCGCCGACGCCGGGCCTCGCTCCGCGGGCGGGGAGCCGCTGAGCGCCTCGGCCCTTCGCGGTGTCATCGTGGGGCCGACAGGGGGACCGTGCCGTGGACCTGCCAGCCGCCGGACGGGGCGGGGCCCGCTGACAGTTTGCCGCCGAGTGCCTCGACGCGCTCGCGCATGCCGACGATGCCATATCCGCTGTGGGTGGACAGTTGGCCGCCTGCGCCGTCGTCGGCGACGAGGATCTCCACCGATCCGTCCACTTCGGACAGCTCGACGGTGACGGTGCGGGCGTGGGTGGCGTGGCGGGCCACGTTGGTCAGCGACTCCTGCACGATCCGGTGGACCGCGCCGGTCACCCCGGGCGGCCAGTGGTCCCCGTGCGGCGTCACCTCCAGGTGCACCGCTGGGCCCAGCCCTTCGAACCGTCTCACGAGATCGGTGATCCGCTCCGGGCCGGCCGACACGCCCCAGCCGCCCTCATCGCCGTCGTCGTCGCGCAACAGCCCGACGGCTCTGCGGACCGCGGCGAGGGCCTCGGCGCCGGCCGCCTCGATCCCGGCGAGGGACTCCCCCGCCTTTGCCGGGTCCCTGCGGGCCACCAGCTGCGCCGCCTGGGCCTGCACGACGATGCCGGTGACGTGGTGAGCGACGACATCGTGCAGCTCCCGGGCGATAGAGAGCCGCTCGTCCCTGCGGACCGCCTCCACCGCAGCGATCCGGCGCGCGTCGAGCAGGCGCAGCCCCACCCCGCCGAGCACCCCACCGCTCCAGGCGAGCAGCCCGAACATCGTCACCGCGAATGCTCCCGACTCGCCGGGCCGGCTGACCGCGCCGGCACCGACGACCATGAGCGCCGCGACGGCGACCCCGGCCGCGACTCGCAGGGAGGCGACCCGTGCCACGGACCCGATCAGCAAGGCAAGGGCGAGCGACACCGCCGGTGCGGGCTCGGCCGGCAACCCGGCCACGTGCGCCGCCACCACCGCGACGGCCGCGACAACCAGCCCGGCGATCGCGGCGCGCAGCCGGCTCCGAACGTCACCAGCGCCACCGGCCGAGCCGCCATCAGGGCCGGCTCTGTGGCGGAGCAGGGCGGCGGCGCCGGCGAGCAGCCCCGCGGCGGCGCCGGGCAGGAAGTATGCCCCGCCCCAGCTGGCCGCGATGGCGACCGCCGTGCCGGCCACGAGTGTGGCGAGCGCGGCGGCGAGCCCGATGTTCCCGACGAACCTCACAGCGGCAAGCCTACGAGTGGCGCGGGCCCCGCGAACCGGTCAAAAGTAGGGTTGCCGCGACCCGTCTCTTGACCGATGTGCGAAGCCCGGCACCTCGCAACGATTGGCGCATGTTCACTTCCGCCCTCGAGACCGAGGGCCTCACCAGACGGTATGGGCGACGGACCGCCCTGGACGCCTGCACGCTGCGAGTGCCGGCGGGCCGGGTCGTCGGCCTCGTGGGGCCCAACGGCGCCGGCAAGTCGACGCTGCTGCAGCTCGCCTGCGGCCTGATCGCGCCCACGGCGGGGAGGGTGACGGTGCTCGGCGCACGCCCCGGGACACGGCTGGAGCGGGTCGGGTTCGTCGCCCAGGACACACCTGTCTACGCCGCCCTGTCCGTCGCCGACCACCTGCGGCTCGGCGAGAGGCTCAACCCGGGCTGGGACGCCGCGTTCGCGCAGAAGCGGGTCGCGGCGATCGGCCTCGACCCGCGGCAGCGCGCCGGGCGGCTCTCCGGCGGGCAGCGCGCCCAGTTGGCCCTGACCGTGGCCGCGGCGAAGCGGCCCGAGCTGCTCATCCTCGACGAGCCCGTCGCCGCGCTCGACCCGCTCGCGCGGGACGGCTTCCTGCGCACGTTGGTCGAGTCGGTGACGGAGCTCGGGGCGACGGCGATCCTGTCGTCGCACCTGCTGTCGGACGTCGAGCGGGTCTGCGACCACCTCATCGTCCTCGCGAACGGTCGGGTGCGGCTCGCCGGGGACGTCACCGCCCTCCTCGACGCCCACGACCAGGGCAGCGGGGCGGGCCCGGTCCGGCTGGAGGAACTTGTCCTGAGCTACCTGCGTGGAGGTGTGCGATGACGTGGCTCGCCTGGCGGCAGTTGCGCGCGCAACTGCTGGTGACCGGGGTGGCGGTCGCCGCCGTCGCCGTCTGTCTCGTCGTCCTCGGGTTGCAGATCCGCGACGGGCACCACGACGCCGTCGCCCGGTGCGGCGACGCGTGCGGGCAGGCGCTGCGCGGGTTCCAGTCGCGGTTCGAGGGCAGGCTGTATCTCGCGGACGCGCTGCTGGTGGTGACCCCGGCGCTGCTCGGCATGTTCTGGGGCGCGCCGCTCATCGCGCGGGAGCTGGAGTCGGGCACGCATCGGCTCGTGTGGAACCAGAGCGTGTCCCGGCGCCGGTGGCTGGTGGTGCGGCTGGTTGTCGTCACCGCCGCCGCGGCAGCCGTCACGGGACTGTTCTCCGTGTTACTGACGTGGGCGGCGAGCCCGTTCGACGCGGTCGCGGCGGACCGGTTCACCGCTGTCATGTTCGGCACACGGAATCTGGCGCCGGTGGCGTACACCTGCTGCGGCGTCGTCATGGGTGCCCTGCTGGGACTGGTGCTGCGGCGCACCGTGCCGGCGATGGCGTTGACGGCGCTGGTGTTCGCCGCCGTGCAGGTCGCGGTGCCGATGACCGTTCGGCCGCACCTCGCCGCGCCGGCGCACGGGTCGCAGGTCATGACGGCGGACACCATCCGGAGTCTGAGCTTCCTCGGCGAGCGGGCGGACGTGGAAGGGCTCAGCGCCCCGAACGCGTGGGTCGTGGAGACCAGCCGGCTGCTGACCGCCGACGGCAGGACCGTGGATCTCGACCGCTACCACGGCTGCCTTTCAGGCCAGTTCGACGTGATGGCGCAGTGCCTCGCCGCGATGGACCTGCACGTCGACGTCGCGTATCACCCGGGCGATCGGTATTGGCGCTTCCAGTGGCTGGAGTCGCTGCTGTACGGCGCGGCGGCGCTCCTGCTCGCTGCGCTCGCGCTGTGGCGGATCAGGGCCGCGTGAGAGCGACGTAGGCTGACGCGATGGACTCCTACCTTGCCCGGCTCGGTGTCCCGCGGCCGGAGGTCGCCGACCTGGCCGCGCTGCGTGTGCTGCAGGAGGCGCACCTGATGGCGGTGCCGTTCGAGAACCTGAGCGTCCATCTCGGCGAGAAGATCGTGCTGAGGCCCGCCGCGCTCGTCGCGAAGGTCGTCGATCGGCGGCGCGGCGGTTTCTGCTACGAGCTCAACGGGGCGTTCGCGGCGCTGCTGACCGACCTGGGCTACGACGTGACGCTGCACTCGTGCCGGGTGTGGACGGGGCGGCGGTTCGGGGTGCCGATGGACCACATGGCGCTGCGGGTGCAGCTGGACGCGCCGTATCTGGTCGACGTCGGGTTCGGGAAGTTCGCCCGGTATCCGCTGCGGATGGACGTCACCGACCCGCAGCACGACCCGGTCGGCGTGTTCGAGGTGCTGCCCGACGGGCCCGACCTGGCGGTGCGCGGCGACGGCACCTGGGAGTATCTGCTGGACCAGCGGCCGTATGAGCTGTTCGACTTCACGCCACTCGCGTGGTGGCACCGCACATCGCCGACGTCGAACTTCACGCGGAAGTTGACCTGCTCGATCGTCACGGACACCGGCCGGGTCACGCTCAGCGGTCGGACGCTCATCACCACCTCCGGCACCGAACGCGCCGAACGCGCCGAACGCACGATCGACGACGATGCCGAGATCCTCGCCGTGTACCGCGACACGTTCGGCATCGCCCTGGACACCGTCCCGGCGGCCATCGCGAACGCCTGACCCCGGCCGGTCAGGGTGGCACGACCACCGGCGGGCGTGTGGAGCGCCGACCGGCGAGACCACGCAACGCCGACCGGCGAGACCACGCAACGACCGCCAGCGAGACCACGTAGCGACGGTCGGCGGGACCACGCGCGACCGCCAGCGAGACCACGTAGCGGACGACCGGCGAGACCACGCGGCGACCGCCAGCGAGACCACGTAGCGACGGCTGGCGAGACCACGCGGCGACCGCCGGCGAGACCACGCGGCGACGGCCGGCGGGGCTACGTCGCGCGGAGGTGGGTGACGAAGCCGATGCGGTCGCCGCGGTACAGGGAACGCACCCGCTCGATCGGCACGCCGTCGGCGTCGTAGGAGACGCGTTGCATGAGCAGCATCGGCAGGGCCGGGTTGGCGGCGATGAGCAACGCGTCCCGCGGGGTGGCGAGGACCGTCTCGATGCGTTCCGTGGCCTCGGCGTAGGTGACACCGTAGCGGGTGCGGACGTGCCGGTAGAGCGAGCCGGTCGCGTCGAACCCGTCCATCAGGTCCGGAAAGCGGCCGACCGGCAGGTAGGTGCTCTCCAGGCCGAGCGGCTCGTCGTCCACGAGCAGCACCCGCTCCAGGTGCAGCACCTCGTCGTCCGGGTCGATCCGCAGGTCGTCCGCCAGGGCCACCCCGGCGGGGATCGGCTCGGCCGTGACGAGGCGCCGGCCCGGCCGGTGTCCCATCTCGTGCAGCGCCTCGGTGTACGAGACCAGCGACAGCGGCTGGATCAGCTTCGGCGCCGCGACGAACGTGCCCCGGCCCCGGTAGGCGCGCAGCCGGCCCTCCAGGGTCAGCTCCGAGATCGCCTGCCGCAGCGTGGACCGGGCCACCCCGTAGGCGGCGGCGAGCTCCCGCTCGGCGGGCAGCAGCGCACCCTCGCCCAGCTCGGCGAGGAGGTTGAGCAACTGGCGTTTGACCGCGTAGTACTTCGGCACCCGGCCGTGCTCGGGGACGCCGCCGCGGACCGCACTGATCGTCACCCGGCGACCCTACCCGGTGCGTGCGGGGCCCTCACCAGCATGAGGGCCCCGCCCGGAGGGTTCAGGCGACGCGAAGGTCGTCGATCACCCAGTACCAGTTGTTGTTGGCGTCGTAGTAGCGGAACTTGACGACCATGCGGGTCGCCCCGGCCGGGACGGTCACCGGCAGCGACTCGACCTTGGCCCGCGCGTCGGCGGTGTACCGCTTGACGAGGATGTCGGCGCCGCCGTTGAAGGAGACGAGCACGTCGGCCTTCTGCGCGCCCTCCTGCCGGTAGTGGGTCACGAAGTTGAGCCGGACCGTGGCACCGGCGGTGACGGTGTACTGCGGGGAGGTCAGCGTCGAGTCGAAGCTGGTGCCGCCGGACTTGTCGTTGAACTCGTCGGAGTCGGCGACCGCGAACACGCCCCGGGTGCGCAGCGCGTTCTCCCGTTCCTGGCCGGTCTGGGCGCGGCTCCAGAACTCGTCGGTGGCGAAGCTCCAGCCGCGCCACTCGGTGACGCCGCCGGCGGGCATGCGGCTGCGGTCGACGGTCCAGCCGGTCGGCGCGGCCGGCGTCCAGCCCTTCAGCGTCGCGGGGATGCCGGTCTCGTCGACCCGGGTGCGCAGCGACGGAGCGAGGGTGTCGAAGGCGTCGGTGGAGCGGACCGAGACGGGCTTGCCGTCCAGCGCCGCGGAGACGCCGAAGTGGGCGAGCGCGGTCGACGCGACGTCGGCGAGGCGCGTGTCGACGGGGCGGGCGCCGGCCGCGACGCCCGCGCCCTTGGCGAGGACGAACGTGCGGCGCTCGTCGATGCCGCAGCCGCCGTGGCCGCCGCCGGGCACCGCGTGGCCGTGGTCGGTGGTGACCAGGATCAGCCAGTCCTCGCTGCCGTACGTGGGGCGGGCGGAGATCGCGGCGAGCAGCTGTCCGAGCTGCTGGTCCTGCTTCTCGATGGCCGTCGTGTACGCCGTGCCGGTGCCGCTCGCGTGCGCGACGACGTCGGTGTTGCCCAGGTAGACGAAGGACGCGTCCGGGTTATCGTTGCGCAGGCGGTTGACCGCGTCGTTGGTGATCTTCACGTCGGCGCTGACGTAGCCCTCGGCGTCGCCGTTGAACGTGACCCGCGTGTCGATCGCCGCGCCGAAGGTGCCCTGCGTGTGCAGCACCGCCCAGTCGACCGCGGAGTAGGTGCGGTAGGCCGGGTCGGCGCTCTCCAGCCGGGTCAGGAAGTCGGGGTACGTGCCGTACTGCTTGCCCGCGAAGCTGTTGTCCTTCACGCCGTGCTTGTCGGGGAACACGCCGGTCGCGATCGTCGACCAGCCCGGGCCGCTGGAGGAGGCGGCGACGCCCGGGCAGTACACGAGACTCTCACCGAGCGTGCCGGCCGCGGCGAGCGCGTCGAGGTTGGGCGCGTTCGCGGCGACCACGTTGGCCCAGTTGAGCCCGTCCATGCCGACGACCAGCAGCTTCTTCGCCGGTGCGGCGGCGTGGACGGGCGCGGCGACGGACACGGCACCGGTGAGCGCCAGGCCGGCCGCGAGGACGCCGGCCAGGATCGATCGTTGCATCGAATACCTCCGAGTGGGGGTCACGTTGCAACGCATCGAAATCAATGAGGGTGAACGACGCCCTCCCGGCGGGCGGGTTTCCGGATAACAGGTCCGGACCAATTTGCTTTCAGTGCCACGAGGGCGGTCGCTCCGGCCGCGAGGTACAGGGCGGCCTGCAGGTTGAGCATGGGCATGACGCCGATCCGGTCGGCCAGGACCCCGGCGGCGAGCATGCCGGCGCCGCTGCTGCCCTCGTAGACCGCGCCGAAGACGCCGAACACCTTGCCCCGCGTGCTGTCGGTCGTCTCCTGCTGCAGCAGGGTGGCCAGCCCGGTGAGCATGACCACGCCGGGCGCGCCGACGAGGATGAACAGCGTGACGTAGACGGGCAGCGCGGTGGTCACCGCCGGACCGTTCCACACGATGAGGGACAGCACGCCGAAGACGCCGGTGCCCGCCGCGATGAGGGTGCCGGGGCCGGGGGTGCGCGGGGCGGCGGCGAGGAGCAGGCCCAGCCCGATGGCGCCGATGGCCTGGACCCCGCGGAGCAGCCCGGTCTCGGCCGCACCGCCGCCGAGCTCGCGGGCGACCCAGACGACGAACAGCACGACGAAGATGCCCTGCGCGGCGCCGGCCAGGGCGGCGACGCCGAGTGCGGCCCGGATCCGCCGGCTGCCGCCGCGACCCGTCCCGGCTTCGGCCTTCGCCTCGGTCCTGCTGAAGGTGCTCCGCACACTGGCGATGAGGGCCGCGGCCGCGATGAAGGTGACCAGGTCGACGGCGACGATCACCGGCAGGCCGCTCAGCGCGAGGAGCAGCCCGCCGAGCGGCCCGCCCGCGAGGCGTCCGGCGTTCTGACCGAGCCCGATCAGCGCGTTCGCCGGCACGAGCTCAGCGGCGGGCACCAGGGTCGGCAGCAGTGCGTTCTTGGCCGGGCCGAACATGGTGAGCATGGCCGCCTCGACGGCGATGACCGCGTACAGGATGGGCAGGTCGCCGCGGTCCTTGACGAGCAGCAGCGGCAGGAGGGCGACGGCCTGGACCACCGCGATGCCGACCAGGAGCCGCCGGCGGTCCCACCGGTCCGCGAGGTGTCCCGCCAGGGGTCCGAGCAGGACCGCCGGCGCCAGTTCGACCAGGAACGCATAGGACGTCTGCAGGGGCGAGCCGGTCAGCTGGTACACGAGAATCGGCAGGGCGACCAGGAGCAGCCAGTCCCCGGTGTCGGAGATGAGCCCGGCCAGCCACAGCCGCCGGAAGTCACGGTGCCGCAGGAGCTGTCGCATCTGGCGCCTCCTCGTCGGTGCTGATAGGGAATCCGTGGAAGCCGAGGTGGACCGCCTCGGCCCCGGCGGGTGCGTCGTCGCGGGTCGCCGCGATGTACGGCCGGACGAGGGCGTCGATCCGGTCGCCGAGCTCGCGCAGCTCGTCAGGGGTGAGCCGCAGCGTGTAGAGCCCGTAGTGGTCGGCGTCGCGCCACTGCGCGGGCGCCCGGTCGCGGCGCTCCATCCACCCCCGGACGAGCCGCTGGTCCCGCTGGACGGCGAGGGCCGCGATCAGCGCCGCCTGCTTGCCCGCCGGGGATTCGGGGTCCGCGTCGGGCGGCACGTCGAAGCCGGTGACGAGCGCCCGCCAGGGCCGCTCCCGCCCGTCCGCGGATCCGTCGGGCGCGACGAGCCCGGCCTTCGCCAGGGCGCGCAGGTGGTAGCTGCAGTTGGACGGGGTGTCCCCGACGGCCCGGGCACACTGCGACGCCGTGGCGACCCCTTCGGCGATGAGGTAGTTGAGCACCTCGTACCGGACGGGGTGGGCCAGCGCCCGCAACGCGTCCGGCTCGGTGAGCGTCCGCCGCGCCTCACGACCCATGTCACTCCCTCCAACCCTGAAAGACTCTTTCAGACTGCCACAGTTTCCATC
The DNA here is from genome assembly GCF_040605635.1 of Dactylosporangium sp. NPDC005555. Lineage (NCBI taxonomy): Bacteria > Bacillati > Actinomycetota > Actinomycetes > Micromonosporales > Micromonosporaceae > Dactylosporangium > Dactylosporangium sp. NPDC005555. Next base: position 182,359 of record NZ_JBEXDG010000005.1, on the reverse strand, counting down.
GATGTGAAAGCCTCTTTCAGAATTGGGCACGGTCGAGTGGCAGGACCCCGGGCAACGAGAGGCCCGGATGCGCGACCGATGGCGCGGCGCCGCCGGGGACGGGCATGACCCCGGCGACGCCGCTGCCCATAGCTTGGCAGGAAGCGATGCGTGCTGGGGGGCACGTGGCATGCTGCGCGGATGGCGATCATCGGGTTCCCGCACACGGCCGACGTCCATGTCGGGACCTTCGGTGGCCTGCTCGCCGACCTGGCTCCGGACGTCCCCGGGCCGCATGTCGTGGACGCCGCGCTGCTGGAGGACGCGCGGGCCGGCGTCGAGGCCAGCATGGCCCCCGCCGCCGGCCTCCTGACCGGCCTGGCCGTGCCCGTGCTCAGCAGCCCCCGCGCCGCCGCGGTCGCCGCGGTCGCCACCATCAGGGGCGACCGGATCCGCGGGGCGTATACCGTTGGCGTGTGATGGCAGAGCAACCGGCACGGCGGGCACCGCAGGCACACACCGGGCGGGTGGTGCGCACCGAGCGTCTCACCCCGAACATGCACCGCGTCGTGCTCGGCGGCGACGGGCTCGCCGGGTTCGACGCCGGACAGCACACCGATCATTACGTGAAGCTGATGTTCCCGGCCGCCGGGGTCGTCTACCCGCGGCCGTTCGACCTTGCCACGATCCGGGCCGGGTTCCCGCGCGAGCAGTGGCCGGTCACCCGGACCTACACGGTGCGTGACTGGGACCCGGCGACGCGTGAGCTGACCCTCGACTTCGTCATCCACGGCGACAGTGGCCTCGCCGCGCAGTGGGCGGTCAATGCCCGGCCCGGCGACGAGCTGTCGTTCGGCGGGCCCGGCGGCAAGTACGCGCCCGACCCGGCCGCCGGCTGGCACCTCCTCGCCGGCGACGAGAGCGCCCTGCCGGCGATCGCGGTCGCGATGGAGCGCCTCCCCGAAGGCGCCGTCGTGGAGGCGTTCGTCGAGGTCGCCGACGCCCGCGAGGAGCAGAAGATCCCCGGCGTGACCTGGCTGCGCCGCGCCGGCCGCCCCATCGGCGAGGCCCTCGTCGAGGCCGTCACCGGCGTCACGTGGCACGGCGACGACGTCCACGCGTTCGTCCACGGCGAGGCCGGCTTCGTCAAGGAGCTCCGCCGCCACCTGCGCCTCGACCGGGGCGTGCCGCTGGGTCGGCTGTCGATCTCCGGGTACTGGCGGCTCGGCCACGACGAGGACGGCTGGCAGGCCTCCAAGCGCGACTGGAACACGGCCGTCGAGGCCGAGCAGGAGGGCCGCGCGTGACGGTGGCGCTGCTGCTGAAACTGCTGCTCGCCCCGCTCCTCGTCGTCGGCTCGTCGCTCGCCGGGCGCCGGTGGGGCGCCGCCGTCGCCGACCTGCTGACCCCCTCAGGGTAGGGACAGCCCCAGCACGCCGCGTGGGGGTGACGGGACGCGGAAGAAGGGGGGCGGCGGGCCTGTGCCGGGCAGCCCGGATTGGGACCGTAGGCCCATGTCCACCATGACCGGTCCGCAGCCTCTCCGATGGCACCGCCCGCTGCTGTGGTTCGCGGCGGCGATGGGTGTCGTGACCCTCGTTTCCCTCGCCGGCGTCCTCGTCGACGACCGGCTCGTCGTCGGCAGCCCCGCCTGGCTCAAGCCCTTCAAGTTCGGTGTGTCGCTCGGCGTGTACGCGGTGACCCTCGCCTGGCTGTTACGGCACGCCCGTCGCGGGCGCCGGACCGGCTGGTGGGCCGGGACGATCGTCGCGGTCGCGTCGTCCGCCGAGATGACCCTCGTCGTGCTCCAGGCGGTGCGGGGGCGGCCGAGCCACTTCAACAACAGCACCCCGTTCGACGAGACCGTGTGGACGCTGATGGGCAACATGGTCGTGGTGCTGTGGACGGCGAGCCTCGTCGCCGCGATCGTGGTGGCGTTCCAGCGCGGCGGCGACCCGGTGCTGCGGTCCGCGGCGCGGCTCGGGTTCGCGCTGTCGCTCGCCGGGATGCTGGTCGCGTTCCTCATGACGGGCCCGACCGCCGAGCAGGGCGCCGCCCTCGACCGGGGCGAGGTGGTCGGCACGATCGGCGCGCACAGCGTCGGCGTCGCCGACGGCGGCCCGGCGATGCCGGTGACCGGCTGGTCGACGACCGGCGGGGACCTGCGCATCCCGCACTTCGTCGGCATCCACGCGTTGCAGGCGCTGCCGCTGCTGGCGTTGCTGCTCGCCGCGGCCGCCCGGCGCCGGCCCGGCGGGCCGCTCGCCTCGCAGCGGGTGGCGCGCGGATTCGTGCGGGCGGCGGCGCTCGGGTACGCCGGCCTCATCGCCCTGCTGACCTGGCAGGCACTGCGCGGCCAGCCGCTGCTCGAACCCGACGCCCGGACGCTGCTCGCGGCGGGCATCCTCGCCGTCACGGTCCTGTGCGCCGCGGGTCTCGCCTTGCGGGCCCGGGGCAGGGCAGCGATCACGCAGGAACCCGCGGCCGGTGCCCCGGCTATCGTCTGACGGTGACGATCGACGACCTGGAGCTGGCCATCGCCGCCGCCGAAGCGGGCGCGGCGGTGGTCCGTTCCCATTTCGGGACCCGGCTGGACCACTACGCGAAGGGCGGCGGCGACTTCGCGACCGTCGCCGACCTCGAGGCGGAGCGGGCGATCCTCGGCGTGCTGCGCACCGCCCGGCCCGGCGACGCCCTGCTCGGCGAGGAGTCCGGCCGCACTGGCGGCGGGGACCGCACGTGGCTGGTCGACCCGTTGTGCGGGACGCTCAACTACGCCGCCGGCGCGATGCTCGTCTGCGTCAACGTCGCGCTGCGCACCCCGGAGGGCACCCCGGTGGCGGTGTCCGTCGACCCGTTCGCCCGGGAGGTGTTCTGGGCCTTCGACGGTCTGGCCCGGGTGCGCGGCAACGGGGTGGACGCGCCGCTCGTACCGACGCCGCGGACAACCCTCGTGGATGTCGACCTCGACCCGCCGCACCCGAACGCTCCTGCCTTCCACCCCGCGCGGCTCCTCGCGGATCCGGCGTTCGGCGAACGCTTCCGGCCACGGGTCGTGTCGACGAGTCTCGCCCTCGCGTGGGTGGCGGCCGGCCGCCGGGCCGCGTACGTGTACGACGGTGACCTGCGCGACAGCGTGCACTTCGCGGCGGGCGTCGCGCTGTGCGAGGCCGCCGGCTGCGTGGTGACCGGGCTGCGTGGGCAACCGCTGCACACCGGCGCCGGCGGCCTCCTCGCCGCCGCGGATCAGGCGACCCACGCGGCGCTGCTGGACATCATCGAGCGGCAGTTCCGGCACTGACGAGCGCTCTGGGCGGCGCGGGTTCGCCGGCGTGCAGCCGCTCGCCCTCGACGTCCACGTCGGGCAGGAGCCGGTCGAGCCGGCGCGGCAGCGCCCACGCCCGCTTGCCGAGCAGCATCATGACCGCCGGCACCAGGGTCATCCGCACGACGAACGCGTCGAAGAGGATCGCGGCCGCCAGGGCGAACCCGATCGACTTGATCATCGGCTCGGGCGACAGGATGAAGCCGGAGAACACGCTGATCATGATGATCGCGGCGGCCGTGACGACCCGCGCGCCGTGGCTGAACCCGTTGACGACGGCGTCGCCGGGCGCGGCGCCGTGCACGTGCTCCTCCCGCATCCGGCTGACGAGGAACACCTCGTAGTCCATCGCGAGGCCGAACACGATGCCGATGAGGATGACGGGCAGCAGGCTGACGATCGGGCCGGTCTGCTCGACGCCGATGAGGCCGGCGAGCCAGCCCCACTGGAACACGGCGACGACCGCGCCGAACGTGGCGGCGACGCTGAGCAGGAAGCCGCCGATCGCCTTCAGCGGCACCAGCAGCGACCGGAACAGCAGCGTCAGCAGCAGGAACGCGAGCACGACGATGACCGCGAGGTACGGGCCGAGCGCCGAGCCCATCTTCGCCGAGATGTCGATGTTGACGGCGGTGGTGCCGGTGACGGCGAGTTCGGCGCCGTCGGCCGGTGCGAGGGCCCGGATGGTGTGCACGAGCTCGGTGGTCTGCGCGGCGTCCGGCGCGGTCGCCGGGACGACCTGCAGGATCGCCGTGTCGCCGGCCGGGTTGAGCACCGGCGGGCTGACGGTGGCGACGCCGGGCAGCCGCGCGATGCGCCCGGCCGCGGCGGTCGCGGCGGCGGCCGGGTCCGGGCTGCCGGCGGCGTCGACGACGACGAGCAGCGGCCCGTTGAAGCCGGGACCGAAGCCGCCGGTGAGCATGTCGTACGCCTTGCGCTGGGTCGTCTGCGGCCCGGCCATGTTGTCCCCGGGCAGCCCGAGGCGCATGTCGAGGACGGGCACGGCGACGATCCCGAGGCCGAGGACCGTCACGGCCACGGTCACGAGCGGGCGGCGGGTGACGAGCAGCGCCCACCTGTTCCGTTTCGTCCGCTCCGGGGTGGGCCGCTTCGGCACGACGCGGCGGCCCGCGAACCCGAGCAGGGCCGGCAGCAGGGTGAGAGCGATCAGGACGGCGACGACGACCGCGCCTGACGCCGCGAGGCCCATCTGGGTGAGGACCGGGATGTTGACGACGGCTAGGGCGCCGAGCGCGATGACGACCGTCAGGCCCGCGAACGTGACCGCGGACCCGGCGGTGCCGACCGCGCGTCCGGCCGCCTCGACGTCCTCCCGGCCGAGGGCGATCTCGTGCCGGTACCGGGAGACGATGAACAGCGCGTAGTCGATGGCGACGGCGACGCCGAGCATCAGCGCCAGGGTCGGCGTGGAGCTGCTGATGTCGATGAAGCCGGTGACGATCTGGATGCCGGCCATCGCCGCGCCGACGCCGAGCAGCGCGGTCAGCAACGGCAGGCCCGCGGACACCAGCGAGCCGAGGGTGACCAGCAGGACGAGCGCGGCGATGAGCAGGCCGATCACCTCGGCGATCCCCTGCTCGGCGGGCGCCTGCAGCGCGTCGCCGCCGATCTCCACCGTCAGGCCCGCGGCGCGCCCGGCCTCGGCCGCCGCGACGAGGTGCTCGCGGTCGTCGTCGCTCATGCCGATCGGCGCGACGGTGTAGGTCACCTGCGCGTACGCGACCGTGCCGGCGGCGTTGACGGTGCCGCGCAGCGGGTCGCTGACATCGGCGACGTGCCCGCCGGCCTTCAGTGCGGTGACGGTCCGCTCGACGGCGGCGGCGTTGCCCGGGTCGGTGAGCCGCTCCCCCGCCGGCGCGGCGAACACCACCCGGGCCTGCGCGCCGCCGGCGCCCGCCTGCGGGAAGCGCTGGGCGAGCAGGTCCTGGGCCTCCTGCGCCTGCGTGCCCGGGATCTCGAACGTGCCGGCGGTCGGTCCGGACAGGGTGGCCGCGCCGACGCCGAGGGCCGCGATCAGGGCCAGCCACAGCGCGAGGACCAGCTTCCTGCGGCGGAAGCTCAGTTTGCCGAGCCGGTACAGGTATTTCGCCATGACCACCACGGTCTGCGTCCGCGGCCGGGAAAGCGTCGTCCCGGCGCAGGCTCCGCCGTACCACGGGCGTGGTATCCGCGCTGGTGGTCGGTACTGCGCCCGGACGACGCCGAGCGGGGCCGCCGCCGCGTACGGTGCAGGGTGATGGACGGCAACAGGCTCTTCCTGCTCGACGGCGGCAGGCTCTGGAGGCAGGTGGCGGGCAGGCCCCTGCTGCTGGACATGCTGCTCGCGCTCGTCCTGGCGTACGCGGTGCTGCGCGCCGCCGCCGATGACCGGGCCACCGCCGGTGACGTGCTCGTCGCGGGCGTGGCGTTCGTCGCCGTCCTCATCCGCCGCCTGCGGCCCCTCGCGGCGCTCGGCATCGCCACCTTGGCCACCGTCGGCGCGATCCTGCAGGGCGTCAGCAACCCGGGGCTGATCGTGGCGCTCGGCGTCATCACGTATTCGATCGCCGCGCACACCGACCGCCGCAAGGGCTGGGCCTGCGCTGTCGCCGCGTCCGGCATCGTCTACCTGACCGGGCTCGTCGTCGCCGCCGGGGACTGGTGGCGGGGCGAGACCCTGGGCATCTTCGCATGGATCTTCATGGCCGCCGCGGTCGGCGACGCGGCCCGCTCGCACCGGGCGTACGTCGCCGAGGTCGAGGAGCGCGCCCGCCGCGCCGAGCAGACCCGCGAGGACGAGGCCCGCCGCCGGGTCATGGACGAGCGCCTGCGCATCGCCAGGGAGCTGCACGACGTGGTGGCGCATCACATCGCGGTCATCAGCGTACAGGCCGGTGCCGCCGCGCATGTTCTGCAGCGCCGCCCGGACCAGGTCGCGCCGGTCCTCAACCACATCCGCGAGGCGTCCGACACGGTGCTCAAGGAGATCCAGTCGGTGGTCGGGGTGCTGCGCGGCGCCGACGAGCAGCCCCCGCACCTCGCCGAGCCGGCCCCCGGTCTGGCCCGCCTGCCGGAGCTGCTCGCCACGCTCTCGACGACCGGGTTCGGGGTGCTGCACCGGCAGGTCGGTGAGGCGCGGGAGCTGCCCGCGATGGTGGATCTCGCGGCGTACCGCATCGTGCAGGAGGCCCTGACCAACGCGCACCGGTACGGCGACGGCTCGGCCGACCTGCTCGTGGAGTACACCCCGTCCGACGTGGTCGTCTCCGTCAGCAACCGTTTCGCGGTGCCGGTGCCGCAGGGTTCCGGGTACGGGCTGCTCGGCATGCGCGAGCGGGCCGCCGCCGCCGGTGGCAGCGTGACCGCGTGCCCGGTCGGCGCCTCGGAGTTCCGTGTCCACGCGGTCCTGCCCGCGTGACCGGCCAGCGAAGCGGCCCGGGCCGGTCATCATCGGCGCAGCGTCAGGTCATGCGCCCGGAACGAAGTGAGGACGCATGACCATCCGCGTCCTGCTCGCCGACGACCAGGCCCTGATCCGCGCCGGCTTCAAGATGATCATCGACTCGGAGCCCGGCCTCGAGGTCGTCGCCGAGGCCGCCGACGGCCGGGAGGCCGTGGACCTGGCCCGCACCGCCCGCGCCGACGTCGTCCTCATGGACGTCCGCATGCCCCGCGTGGACGGCCTGGAGGCCACCCGCCGCATCTGCGCCGACGACAACCTCGCCGGCGTGCGCATCCTCGTCCTCACCACCTTCGAGACCGACGACAACGTCGTCCTGGCCCTGCAGGCGGGCGCCAGCGGCTTCCTCGGCAAGGGCGTCGCCCCCGCCGACCTGCTGCACGCGATCAGGGTCGTCGCGGGCGGCGAGTCACTGCTGTCGCCGCGGGCCACCCGCGGCCTGGTGAGCCGCTTCCTGACCAGCCTGCGCCCCGGCGCCGAAGCCGTCCTGCCGGCCCTGCACCTGCTCACCGACCGGGAGCGCGAGATCCTCGTCCTCGTCGCGCACGGCCTGTCCAACGACGACATCGCCGCGCACCTGTTCGTGTCGCCGCTGACCGCGAAGACCCACGTGAACCGCGCGATGACGAAGCTCGACGTCCGCGACCGGGCCCAGCTCGTCGTCCTGGCGTACCAGAGCGGCCTCGTCCGCCAGGGCGACCCGCTTCCCCCGACCCGCTGACGACCCTGCCAGGATGCGCTCATGAACCCACTGCGCCTGATCGAGACGTCGCCCGGCAAGTACTCGCTGCTCCTGAACGCGGGCACCACCGCCGTGGACACCGTCGTCCAGTCGCTCGGTCACGAGCCGCACGGCTACTTCTGGGCGGCGATCGCCCGGCTGCTCGTCGACACCGAGGAGCCGGCACTCGCGGGCCGCTTCTCCTACGACCCGGAGGGCGGGATGTTCTGCGCGTACGGCACGGACCGCGCCGGCCTGGAGGCCCTGTCCAAGCTCCTGACCCGGGTGGTCACAGACCCCGACCAGGCGAGGAAGACCGTCGCCCTGGCCCTCGCCAAGGGCGTGGACCTCGACGACTGACGCTGTGACCGGCCGGTCACCGGCTCACGTGGAGCCGGTCACGGGTAGTAGCCGTCGACGGCGGCCCGGGCGAGGTCGAGCAGGAAGGGGCCCTCCTGCGGGACCGACGGGAAGCCGCGGCCAAGCTGGGCGGAGGACAGGGCGTAGACGACGCGGCCGAGGCCGGAGCGGTCGATGGCGCCGGTGCACATGCCGCAGGGCTGGCAGCTGGTGAACATCGTGGTGCCTGCGGCGACGTCCGGGGCCAGGTTGCGGGCGGCCCAGCGGGCGAGTTTCAGCTCCGGGTGGGCGCTGATGTCATTGTCGGACAGGACGGTGTTGTGCTCCTCGGCGAGGATGTCGCCGCCGGGGCCGGCGAGCAGCGACCCGAACGGCGCCTCGCCGGCGGCACGCGCCTGGACCGCCAGCTCGATCGCACGGCGCAGGAACCGCTCGTCGAGAGGCGACATCACGAAGCCGCCGGAAGCATCATGGTGCCGCGGGCGACGACCAGGCCGGACCCACTGACCTGCACCCGGGGGCCGGAGACGGTGACCGTGATCCGGCTCGGCCGGCCCATCGAGTGGCCCTGTTCGATGACGGCGACGAGATCGCCGCCGGCGGCGAGGAACGCGGCCAGGGGTCCCGCGGCGGTGCCGGTCGCCGGGTCCTCCCAGATGCCCATCGCCGGGTTGAAGAACCGCGCGTACGCGGTGGCGTCCGTGTCGAGCGTATACAGGTAGCACCCCTCCCCGTCGACCTCCCGCAGCGCCGCGGTGAGACGGGCGCCGTCCGGCACCGCCCGGTCGACGGCGTCCCGCGAGCGGACCGGCACGAGCAGGTGCCCGGCCCCGGTCGACACCACCTGCGCCGCCCGGTCCGCGACGAGGTCGTCCGGGCTCAGCCCGAGCGCGGCAGCCAGCTCGGCCCGGTCGGTGACGACGGCACCGAACACCGGCGGCGCCTGCTCCATCGTGACGACGACCCGGTCACCGTCACGGCGCACGTGCACCGGATACACGGCGTCGCCGATGTGCTGGGTGTAGGTCGCCTCGTCGTGGACCTCGAGCTCACCGGTGGAGGCGAGCCACAGCCACGCACCCAGAGCGTTGTGGCCCGCGCCGTACACCTCCTGCCCGGTCGGCGTGAAGGAGCGCAGCCGCCGCGTCGTGTCCGGCAGGGTCGGGCGCTGCACGAAGGTCGTCTCGGACTGGTTGAACTCGCGGGCGACGGCCCGCATCTGGTCGTCGGTGATGCCGTCGGCGTCGGTCACGAGGGTGAGCGGCGCGCCGGTGAGCGGCGTCGCGGCGAACACGTCGACGTACACGAAATCAAGCACAGCAACGACGCTACGGCCCGCACGGACCGTGGCGCAGAGCGTTCGTGCGGCATCCCGGCCGGTCGGCCGCAGAATCTGCGGTAGCCTGCCGCGATGACCGCACCCGGGCTCGACGAGGTCGATCGGCGGCTGCTCGCGGTGGTGCAGCGGGACGCCCGCGCGTCGCTGACCACCCTCGCCGCCGCGATCCACCTCGGCGTGTCGGCGACCAGGGCGCGGCTGAAGAGCCTGGAGGAGCGCGGCGTCATCACCGGCTACACGGCCAGGGTCGACCCGGTCTCGTTGGGCCTGCCGCTGCGGGCGGTCGTCCGGATGAAGGTCCACGGCGCCCTGTACGACAAGGTCGCCGACGTCCTGGCGCGGGAGCCGCAGATCGTGCGATGCGTGCGGGTGACCGGCGAGGCCTGCTACGTGGCGGAGATCCTGGCGGCCGACATGCCGGACCTGGCCCGCATCACCTCGGAGCTCGCCCGGATCGGCTCCATCACCACCGACATGGTCTACGAGGTCGTCGTGGACCGCGCTGTTCCGTGACTGCAGCGGCGAAGCCCAGGTCGTCGTGGACCGCGCCGTTGCGTGACTACAGCCGGCGAAGCCCAGGCCGGCGTGGACCGCGCCGTTGCGTGACTACAGCCGGCGGCGGCCGGCGAAGCCCAGGTCGGCGCGGTGGAACCAGGCCAGGTCCGCGTCCCCCTCGAGCCAGCACAACAGCACCGGCACGCCGTCGACCGAGGACGGGAAGTCCAGCAGCAGCGGCGCCACGCCCTTGATCTGCACGTCCGCCTCCTGCAGCGACGTCACCAGCTCGTCGAACCGCGCCGAGCAGGCCTTCCACTCCGGCAGCCCGCCCAGTGCGGTCGGCTCGCCGCCGGGTGCGAGCGCCGCCGCGAGCTCGGTCGCGTCCGCTCGTACGGTAATGAGCTCGTCGAGCAGCGGCCGCAACCGGGCGAGCTCCGCGCGTGCCGCCGCGAGTGTGTACAGACCCATGCGTCCAAGTCTGGCACCCGCCGTCCCAGCGGCACACCTAGGTCGCGGCGTGGGCGCGGACCACGACGACAGGGCGGTCCGCCTTGTGCACGAGGGTGTCGGTTGTACTGCCGAGCAGCAGCTCGCTGAGCTTGCGGTGCCCGTGGGCACCGACGACGATGCCGGGGCTGTCGCGTTCGCGGGCGATGCGCAGCAGGGTGTCGGCGGGGGTCATGTCGTCGGCGACGGCGAGGCCGGTGACGCCGAGGAAGCCCACCTCCCGGGCCAGGTGCGCGCCGTGCCGGGCCGTTTGCTTGGCGGCATCGTACGCCGCCGCATCGGCCTCGATCGCGCTGCGCAGGTCCAGCACGGTCGGCGGCATCTCCAGCCCGGTGACGGGCAGGGTCGCGGCCTCGAAGCGCCGGCCGGCCTCCCAGACCGTGACGACGAGGGCGTGCCGGGGCCCGAGCAGCGGGGCAGCGTCGCGCACGGCCCGTGCCGCCGCGGCGGATCCGTCGAACCCGAAGATGACCGGTGCTGCAGCCGTCATCTTCCCACCGTACCGACGGATCCGGCGAGGACAGGGTGAGGCCGGGGTGGTCGCTGACCCGTCACCCCCGGACGGTCTTGACGGTCAGCTTCGGGTCGGACGCGATCGACGACTCGGAGTAGCGGCAGTCGCGCAGTTGCTTGTTGCGCCACAACAAGGTCTGGTCAGGGTCGTTGGCCTCGCCGGCGGTGAGGATGCAGCGCGCCTGCGGGCCCGACGACGTGTAGGCGAGCGTCAGCAGGAAGCTGGTGCCGTAGTTGACGACGTAGCCCTTGTCGGTCAGGTCGCTGCCGGGCACGAACGTCCCAGGGTTCATGAACGGCTCCCGCGACGACCCGGGGAACGGTTCGTACTGCGCCATGTTGGCGATGCCGACGTTCTCCGTCGAGCCGGGCACGGGAATCCTCTGGCCGGCCTTCACCGTGTACTGGACGGTCTGCAGCTGCACGTTCAACGGCTGCCCGGCGGCGCGCATCCGCAGCATCGCCCGGGCCAGCCCGGTCAGCAGCGGCGCCGGGTCGGACGGGGCGCCGCGCGGGGTGCGGGCCGGGTCCGCGGGGTTGAACGGCACGCCGAACAGCGGCCCGGCGGTCGTCAGCGCGTCCGGGTGCTCGGCGAGGACCGCGCCGATCGTCTCCCGCCACAGCACCGCACCGCGGCTGGGCAGCTCGAACAGCCGGTCCCACCCGCCGAGGACGGCGCAACCGGCGCTGATGTCCACCGGCGTACCGTCGACGGACACCGGACGGGTGCCCTGCGCGCGGCACGACGTGACGACGTAGCCGGCGAGCTCCGCGGCGGTCAGCGAGTCACCGGACAGGATCGCGGTGCCGAGCCCCGCGAGGTCGAAGCGGGCGGTGCCGTTGATGAGCTTCAGGTTCTGCCTGGAGCGCGCCGACAGCGGCGTACCCTCGAGGCCCTGCAACGGCGAGAACCCTGTCAGGAACCTGTTCTGGTTCGGCACCCAGTGGCTGTCGTTGGCGTTGAACACGTAGTCGCGGCGCTGCAGCTGCGGCTGCTGGGCGAACGGGATCAGCCCCGGCGAGCGCGCCCCCGGCGCGACGACCCAGCCGTTGGCGCTGTCGCTGCCGTTGAGCGCGCCGAGCGGGTGGGCCGCGAGCTCGGCCAGGGAGGCGTCGGACAGGTTCGGCGTCGGCGACGAGTCGGTGTACCAGGCGTTGCCGGCCGAGTCGGTCGCGATCGTGTTCACCCACGGGATGCCCTGGTCCCGCCCGATCGAGGCGCGCAGGCCGGCCACGTCGGTGGCGCGGGCCATGTTGAGCCACACCCGCAGCAGCCGGTCGTTGTCGATGTTGCCGTCGCGGTACGTGTAGGCGGTCGTCGTGCTCCACCCGAACGCGGGGTCGATCGCGGAAAGGTCCAGGACCGGGCCGTAGCGGGTGAACCACATCGTGCGGGTCACCGTGCTCTGCCCGACCCGGATCGTCACCTGCTTGGACGTCATCGCCTCGGGCCGGCCGTCGACGAGGTACGTGGTCGGCGAGCCCGGGACGAGGTCGACGGAGTAGAACGTGAACCGCGAGCCCTCCGCGATCGTGTGCGTCCACGCGACCTTGTCCGTGAAGCCGATCTGCACGCCGGGCAGGCCGCCGAGGCTCGCGCCGTAGACGTTGAGGTTGCCGGGCACGGTCAGCTGCGACTCCCAGAAGCGCAGCTCGCCTTCCCACGGGAAGTGCGGGTTGCCCACCAGCATGCCCTTGCCGGTCTGCGTCTTGTCCGCGCCGAGCGCCCAGCCGTTGCTGGACAGTGCCTTCTGCTCGTCGAGCCCGCGCAGCCCGTCCTCGGTGACCGCCGCGCCGATCGGCAGCTTGGCATCGAGGCTCGACGGTGGGGTCGCCGCGGCGATCGGGCCGAGCAGGGCGTCACCGCTGGCCAGGATCGCGATGTTGCGCTGGTACGCCAGCACGTCGACAGCGCTGACGGGCGCGATCCACGGCTGCCCGGCGCACCAGCCGGGAACTCTGGCCGCCCCGGTGGCCGCGAGGTACGCGTTGAAGCCGCGCACGTAGCCGTTGAGGACGTCGCGCTCCTCGGGCTGCAGCCGGGTCAGCTGGTCCCTGGCGCGGTCGACGAGCCCGAGCGACTGGTAGGCGAGGTCGGTCGCCAGGTTGACGCCGTCGGGTCCCGGGCCGAACCACTTGGACCGCTCGCTGCGGACCTTGACGATCTGGTCGGCGAGGTCGCAGAACCGGTCCTCCGCGTAGGCCCAGGCCTGCCCGAACGCGGCACTGCCGACGTTGGCGGCCAGCACGTGCGGCACCCCGTAGCTGGTGCGCCTGATCACGGCGGCGTACCCACCGGAGGTGACGGCCTCCGCCCGCGCCGCGCTGTGCTGCACGGCGACGAGCGCGGAGGCCAGGAGGATCCCTGCCGACAACGTGATGACGATCCGACGGGCGCGATGCACGGCTCCTCCGATGTGACGCAGGTCCATTCACGCAGGTGCACGTCAGGCCACCATATTGCACTGGGTGACCTTTGTACTACGGTCAATGGACCATCAATCGAGAACCGTTGATCACCATGAGCCACCCGGCGGACCGGTCCGCGGGCACCGCGGGGATCAACCGCTGGACCCATGCCATGCCCCGCCCCGGATCCCCGGTGCCGGGCACCGCGAACAGGACAAGGACATCTGTGGCGATCTTCCCGATTTCGCCGATCTGACGGATCTCGCGGATCCGGCGGATTTCGCCACTCGCGACGAGCGTTGTCCGGCACCGAGAGCCGGCGCCCGCGCCTACACCGGCCGGTTCGCCTTACCGTCCAGCCACAGGGTGTCACTCTCGTCCCGGTGCGCTCCGGTCGTCCCGACGTGCCTGCCCGGGATCGCCGGACCGTTCTTGATCACGTGGACGAGCGCCATCGCATGCCCGCGGCCGAGGTCGAAGTCCTCCTTCAACCAGCCGACGATCGCACCCGCTTTCACCCCGGGCGCGTCCAGCCCACGTTCGGCCGCGAGGGCCAGCAGCTCCCGCGGGATTTTACCGGTCTTGGCCTCGATGTTGTCGAGATACGCCTGGAACGACATCTTCGTCCTCCTCGCCCACGCCGCACGCCCATCGTGCCGCTCACCAACGCGTCGAACACCCCCACCGCCTTTCGACACGACCACCGAACTTTCTTCGCGCATGGGTGCCGCGGATCACGCTGACAAACTTTACCGACCAGCCGGTACAGTTCCGCCATGACTTCCCTCGTGACGCCGGCTGCGGAGCCGGTGCTGTCGGCGCGGCGGCGGTGGGCGGCGCTCGCCGTGCTGGCCGCGGCCGTGCTGCTGCTCGCCATCGACGGGACGGTGCTCTCGCTGGCGGTGCCGGCGCTGACCACGAGCCTGGCACCGACCGCGGAGCAGGTGCTCTGGATCGGTGACATCTACTCGCTGACGCTGGCGGGCCTGCTGGTGCTGATGGGCAATCTGGCCGACCGGTTCGGACGCAAGCGGGTCCTGCTGATCGGTTCGGTGGCGTTCGGCGCGGCGTCGCTGCTCGCCGCGTTCGCCACCAGCGCGCAGGCGTTGATCGGGGCGCGTCTGCTGCTCGGCGTGGCAGGGGCGACGCTGATGCCGTCCACGCTGTCGCTGATCCGCAACATCTTCCCCGACAGCGCCGAACGGACGCGGGCGATCGCGGTCTGGTCCACCGCCTTCGGGGCGGGATCGGCGATCGGGCCGCTCGTGGGCGGGTTCCTGCTCGAGCACTTCTGGTGGGGGTCGGTGTTCCTCATCAACGTGCCCGTGATGGTCCTGGTGCTGGTCTCCGGCCTCGTCCTCCTGCCCGAGTCCCGCGATCCGCGACCGGGCCGCTTCGACGTGCTCTCCGCGGTGCTGTCCATGACGGCGATCGTGCCCGTCGTCTACGCCGTCAAGCACGTGGTCGGATCGGGCGTCGACGGCGTGATCGTGGCGTGCCTGCTGGCCGGGCTGACGGCCGGGCTGCTGTTCGTGCGGCGCCAGCGGCGGCTGGAGCAGCCCATGCTCGACGTCGAACTGTTCCGCAGCGCGGCGTTCTCCGGGGCGGTCGCGGCCAACGTCATCGCCATCTTCGCGCTGACCGGGCTGCTGTTCTTCTTCTCGCAGTACCTGCAGTTCGCCCGCGGACACAGCCCGCTGCAGGCCGGGCTCGCCGAGCTGCCCGCGACGCTCGCCTCGATCGTCGTGGTCGCGATCATCGCGCTGGCCGTGGCCCGGCTCGGCCGGGGGCGGGCCATCGCGCTCGGCCTGGGCCTGGCCGCCGCTGGGCTGGCGGCGGTCGCGGGGGCCGCGCACGGGCCGTACCTGTGGCTCGGCCTGGCGCTCGTGCCCATCGGCCTCGGCATCGGGCTGGCGATGACACTGACCGGCGACGCCATCATCTCCGCCGCACCGCCACGCAAGGCGGGCTCGGTCTCCGCGATCACCGAGACCGCCAACGAGCTCGGCGTGGTGCTGGGCATCGCGGTGCTGGGCTCGCTCCTGTCGCTGGTCTACCGCAACAACGTGAGCGTCCCGGCCGGGCTGCCGGCCACGGACGCGGCGCGGGTCCGTGACTCGCTGGGCCCGGCGCTGCAGGTGCTGCAGCCGGAAGCCGCCGCCGGTGCGCGGGACGCGTTCATCACCGGCATGCAGGTCACCTCGCTGGTCGCGGCGGCGCTGACCCTCGCGGCGGCGGTGCTCGCATGGACGCTGATCCCGTCGCCGCGCACGCCGCGACCGTAGGTACGGTGTCGTCGTGGGACGCACAGCCGGCCGGTCGCCGCACGACACCCGACGAGCCCTGGTGGACGCTGCCGCCGACGCCGTCCGCGCCCGTGGGATCCACGCCTCGCTGGACGATATCGCGCGCTTCGCCGGCGTGTCGAAGGGCGGACTGATCTACCACTTCGCCAGCAAGGACGAGCTGATCCTGGAGCTGGCCCGCGATCAGCTGGCCGCCTTCCAGGCCAGCGTCGACGCCGCGCTGGACCCGTCGGACACCGAGCCCGGACGGCTGACCCGGGCCTACATCCGGGCGGCGCTGGCGCCGGTCGAGGACGACGTCGCGATGCGCCAGTCGCTGGCCCTGATCACTCAGCTCATGACGCTGCCGGCGGTCGCCGAGCTCGCCCGGGCCGACGCGGAGCGGTGGGACGCGGCCCTCGCCGCCGACGGGCTTCCCCCCGACGTGCTGACGCTGGTGGTGGCGGCGGCGGACGGGATGAGCACCGCGCCGCTGTGGGGTGCCTCGACGCAGACGCCCGCCCACCGACGCCTGGCGCAGCGGCTCCTGCACCTGACCCGGCACCCACACCTGTGGGAGGCGCTCACCCCTTGACGCCGCCCGTCTTGAAGCCGCCCGCCCAGCCCGATCGCGCCCGCAGGCTCAGAACAGGCTCAGAAGAGGTCGGCGAGCAGGGCGGCGGCCCGGGCGGCACCGTCGGACGGGACGGGGTGGTAGGCGACCGGGCGGTCGATCTCCTCGGCGATCGCCGCCGCCAAGGTGTCAGGGGTGAGGGTGTCGTAGTCCATCCGCCGACCGGCACCGTGCCGGCGGAGCCGGTGGGTGACGTGGAACTGCTGCTCGAAATGGTTGCGCAGCGGCACGTAGATGAACGGGCGGTTCGCCGCGGTCAGCTCCATGCAGGTCGTGAGCCCGCCCTGCACCACCGCCAGGTCGCAGGCCGCGAGGTGCCGGTCCAGCGACGGCACATACGGCAGGACCTCCAGCCCGGCGGGTGCCGTCACCGCGGCCGGGTCGATGCGCGGCCCGGTCACCATGATCATGCGCAGACCCGGAACCCGCCGAGCGGCCGACGGGAACGCGGCGGCGACCAGGCGAAGCAGGTCGCCGCCGACGCCGGACCCACCGACGGTGACCACGCAGACCCGCTCGCCGGCGCGATACCCGAGCGACGCGCGCAACGCGGCCCGCGAACTCCCGCCCTCAGCACCGCCCTCAGCACCGCCGCCGACGCCGGCACCGGCGGTGAGCGGGGCGGAGCCGGTGACGTAGCCGGCGAAGTCGTAGTGCTGCTCGGTCCAGTCGCGGATGTGGGGCAGGTCGGGGCCGAAGCGCTCGTCGATCACGTCGTCCGGGTCGCCGACGAAGATGGACCGGTCGCGCAGGCGCGGATAGCGGGCGATGTGGCCGATCATCTCGGCGTTGTGGTCGGCGGCGACCAGGGCCTCGCGCTCGCCGCCGGACGGCATCGGCAGGAAGCCGACGAAGTCGGTGAGCCATGCATACGCCGAGCGCTTCAGGCATCGAGCCGTCCGACCGCGGCGAATGCCGCCGCTACGGGCTCAGGATCAGCTTCCGCCGGCGGACAGGTCTCCACGGCCATGCGGCCATGGTCGACGCGCGACCGGAACCGGGGACCCGATCGCGCCGTGTCGCGATCCGGACGGAGTGCGGCGCGGAAGGGGTGGGACGGCTGATGCTGTTGCGCGTGCTGACCAACCGTCTTGCCCATGTCGTGGGCGTGCTGCTGACCGTCGCCGCGCTCGGTCTCATCGGCGGCGCTCCCGCGGGTGCGGAGCCGGTCCGTGGGCCCGAGTGTCCGCAGACGCGGGCGCAGCTGGCCGGGCAGCACATCACGTCGGTCGAGGAGTTGCCGGATCTGACGTGCGCCGACCTGCACGGGGCGGTGCTCGACGGGTTGGATCTGGCGCAGGAGAACCTTTCCGGGGTCGACGCGCACGGGGCGTCGTTCCGCGGCACCGACCTGACCCAGGCGACGCTGACCGGCGCCGACCTGCGGGGCGCCCGGTTCGACGGAGCAGACCTGACGCAGGCGCAACTGAACACCGTCGACGCGCGGGACGCGACGTTCACGGAGGCCCGCCTCAGCCAGGTGGATCTGGCCAAGGCCGACCTGCGCGGGGCCGACTTCACCGGGGCGTCGTTGACGCAGGCGGACCTCACCGGGGCGGATCTGCGCGGGGCGCGCACCGTGTTCGCGGAGGCGATCCAGGCCGACACCAAGGACGCGAAGGTCGACGTCCTCGACCCGCGCACGTTCCAGGCGTCGCTGCTCGCCGTCCTGGTCGGGCTCGGGCTGCTGGTGAGGTCGTTGTTCAACGTCGCGAGGGGGCTGACGCCGGGCGGGAGCAGTCTCAAGCGCGGCCTGGTGCGCCTCGCCGTCTACGCCGTGGTCAGCGTGCTGGTGTGGCTCCCGGCGGGGATGATGCTGCCGTTGATGTTCGTCGCCGTCCTGTACCCGTGGCTCGTCGGAGCGCTCTTCGTCTACCTGTCGGGTGCCGTGCGAGGGTGGCGGCCGGAGCGGCACAACCTGACAAGTGTCAATGCGGGAACGCCACGCGTGGCCGGGGCGTGACCTCGTCGCGGAAGCGTTCGATGAGGTGACTGACCTGCAGCATGGTGTCGGTGCCCCGGATCCGGGACAGGTAGAGGGACTGCGCCGCCAGCCCGGCGAGGTCGAACGTGAAGTACATGGCCATCAGCGGGTTCACGAACAGTGAGGACGCACGGCCGGCGAGCGGCACGTCGCCGGCCGCGCCGGTGAGCGCCGCCGAGATCTGGCCGTTGACGATGCTCTCCCGGCCGGGGGTGCGGGCAGCGGCGTGCGCGACGGCGGAACGGCACAGCGCCGCCTCCGGACCGTGGGACGGCACGGTGAAGGCGCCCAGATAGGCCTGCGCCCGGTCGAGCGCGGCGATGTTCTCCAGCACCTGCACGTGTTGATGCCGTGGTACGCGTCGATGCCGAACCCGGCGCCGGCGATCAGGATCCGGTCGGCGTCGCGGAGCCGGTCGAAGAACGGCAGCTGCCACACGGCGGCCATACTCGCCGATCGGCCGCCCGCACGCATCTGGAAAACCGGCGGAGCCGGGTCGTGGTGGCGCCACCGCCGCGGAAGGCGCCCGGGAGCGCAGCCCGCGGTCAGCCCGGCGGCGGCGCGGTCACCGCTGAAGGAAACGGCGCGTCATGCCCAGGCGAGCGACGCGCGGTGGCGCCAGTAGCCGGCGGGCGGCTCGGCGGCCGGGAGCGGGCCGGGGTCGGTGATGTCGAGGGCGCGCAGGTTGGAGGCGAGCTGCGCGGTGGTCGCCGCCCCGGACAGCACCACGGTGGCCCATGGCCGGCGCAGCGCGGCGGCGATCGCGTCCGCGTCGCGGTCGGCGAGCCGCCCGTTGGCGAGGGACTCCTTGATGATGACGGTCCGCCCGTCCGCGTGCGCCTCGGCGAGCGCCTCCCCCGCCGACGGTTCGAGAGGGTTCCACGTCGCCTGCACGCTGCGGAACAGCGGCTCCCCGCCCACCTGGACCCGCAGCGCGGCGCGGATGGCGTCGGCCTGGTGCGGCCCGCTGGTGGACAGCCCGACGGTGACGCCGGAGGCGGCCAGGTCCGCGAGGCGACCGTGCAGGGCCGGGTCGGTCAGCGCGGTGCTCTCCGGTGTCACGGAGTGGATCTGGTACAGGTCGAGCCGGTCCCCGAACAGGGCAAGGGTCTCGGCGACCTGCCGGTCGAACGTGGCGACGCTGTGGTCCTTCGCCTCGTGCACCGGCGCGTCGACCCGCCACCCCGCCGTATACGTGTAGCCCCACTTGGACCCCACGACGACGTCGCGGCGGTCACCCAGCCACCCGGCGAGGAACTCCTCCGCCAGCCCGTACGAGCGGGCGACGTCGAAGTAGCGGATCCCGGCGGCGTACGCGGCGTCGAGCAGCTCATGGCTTCGCGCCCGCAGCGCCTCCACGGACCGGTCCGGCGGCAGGTCCCGGTCCCGGCCCAGGTTGATGTACCCGGGACGGCCGACGGCGGCGAGCCCGAGCCCGATCCGTGTCGCGGGCGGTTCGAAGGGCATGCCCGATCCTATGCCGCGCGGCGCCGCCTGATCACCATGACGGCACCGAAGACGATCGCGGTCAGCGCGACCGCCCCGACGGCGATGACGGTCGGCCAGATCGAGTAGCCGCCGCGGGCGGGCAGCGCCACCGCGACCGCCGACGGGCCGGTCGACGGGGGCGGCGGGCTGTGCAGGACGGCCGCCTCCTCGGGGGTGACGAGGTGGCCGACGGACGTCCCCGCGGGCAGCGCGAACCCCCAGTCGAACAGCATCGTGCTCTGCTTCCAGGCGCGGGCCGGCACGATCTCGGCGCCCATGATCGTGACGACGAGCCGGCGGCCGTTGCGTTGGGCGCCGCCGACGTACGTGTGCCGCGCCTCGTCGGTGAAGCCGGTCTTGCCGCCGATGGCGCCCTGGTAGCTGGTGAGGAGCTTGTTCTCGTTCTGGATCTGGAAGCCCTTGGGGTCCTTCGGCGGCTGGGCCGGCCACTGGAAGACGAGCGTGGTGTCGTAGGCGAGGAAGTCCGGCCGGGCGAAGTCGGCGCGGGCGATGAGCGCCAGGTCGTAGGCGCTGGTGAGCTGGTCGGGGGCGTCGAGGCCGGACGGGGTGACGGCGTGGGTGTCGTCGGCACCGAGCCGGCGCGCCTCGGCGTTCATCGCGGCGACGGTCGCGGCGACCCCCCCGTCGCCGCCGGCCACCCGGGCGAGAGCGTTGGCGGTGTCGTTGCCGGACTGCAGCAGCAGCCCGAGCCACAGCGTCGACACCGGGTACTTCCCGCCGACGATCATGCCGACGGCGGAGCTGTCCGCGGGCAGGGCGAGGTCCTCGGCGGTCGCCTCGACGACGAGGGCGGGGTCGAGCTTCGGCAGGGCGGTCGCGGCGAGCAGCAGCTTCTGCACGCTCGCGGGGCGGCGGCGCAGGTGCGGCGCGCAGGCGCCGAGGACCTCGCCGGTGTCGAGGTCGGCGACGATCCACGACATCGCGGACAGGGTCGGCGGCGCCGCGGTCCCGGGCGCGACGGCCAGCCCGGTGGTGCCGAGCCGCCCGCCGCCGACCACAGCGGCGCCGGGGTCCCGCTCGGGCGACGGCGGCGTCGGCGGGATGGTGGGGATCGAGACGTACGGGCACGGCACCGCGGCCGGGGGCGAGGTGGACGGGCTCACCACCGGCGCCGGCCACGCCATCAGTCCCGCGCTCACCACCGCGGCCACCAGTCCCGTCGCACCCATGGCGGCGAGAGTAGCGGCCGGGGCGGGACCGGTCGTCGCCGAGCCCGTGCGATCATCCCCGCAGAGGAGCCACCCGGCGGGCGTGCCGTGGACGGCCGCCCCTCAGCCGATCCCGGGCACGTCCCGCCTCGCGCACCTGGAGGAGAACGGCGCCGCCGCCGCCGTCACGCTGAGCGAAGCGGACCTCGCGGATCTGTAGGCTCCCGGGATGGTCAGGGTGGGGATAGCGGTGTTCGTGTTCCGCGACGGCAGGTTCCTGATGGCCCGCCGTCGCGGCGCGCACGGCGCGGGCACGTGGTCGGTGCCCGGCGGGCATCTCGAGTTCGGCGAGTCGTTCGAGGACACCGCCGTCCGCGAGGTGGCGGAGGAGACCGGCGTCCAGATCGCACGCGTCCGCTTCGGCGCCGTCACCAACGACGTCTTCACCGACGAGGACCGGCACTACGTCACCGTGTGGATGCTCAGCGACCACGTCGCGGGCGAGCCGGCGATCCTCGAGCCCGACAAGTGCACGGACCTCGCCTGGCACGACTTCGACAACCTCCCGGACCCGCTCTTCCTGCCCTGGCGGCAGCTGCTGGAGTCGCCGCTGTTCGCCAGGATCCGCGAGTCCGCCGGTTTCTCTGCCGTGCCCGCGCCCGGCGCCGATAAGCCCCAGGAGTTTGCCCGATGACGTGACACCGCTCAGGAGGCTCGACGAAATGAACATGCTCCGGCGGACCCGGGTCGCGACGCGGCTGGCGGTCGGTTTCCTGACGGTCTCACTGTGCGTGGTGGCCATCTGGTTGACGGCGTTGTCGTCGGCGGAAGGCACCCGCACGACCGCCGACAGTCTCTCCGCCGCGCAGGAGGAGCTGGACGCGGCGCAGCAGCTGAAGTTCCGCAGCACCGACGTGCTGGGCTGGCAGGCGGGCTACGCCTTCGACATCGTCCGCGGCGCCGACGACGCGGCGGCCGACACGGCACCGTCCCGCTCGGCGTTCCTCGCCGCCGCGACGGACTTCGGCCGCGAGATCGACAAGATGGCGGCGCTGCCGCTGACCGCGGGCCAGCACGAGGACGTGCGGTCGATCCGCACCGCCTGGACCGGCTTCCTCGACCTCGACAAGAAGGTCATCGCCGACTACCGGGCCGGCACACCGGCGCGGACCTCGGCGGCGAACGACATCGTCGCCGGTGAGGCCCTGGACGTGTACCAGACGATCGCCGACGGCGTCGCCGACCTGGAGGCCGTCGCGCGGCAGAAGTGGGCGGCGACGCAGAAGGCGGCGGACCGGTCGTCGAGCACCACGAACCGGGTGGCGACCCTCGCCGGCAGCGCCGCGCTGCTGCTGTCGATCGTGCTCGCCGTCGCGCTGTCGCTGTCCATCATCAGGCCGCTGCGCGCCATCGGCGACCGGCTCGCCGACATCGCCGACGGCGACGGCGACCTGACCCGCCGCCTCGAGGACAGCGGCGACGACGAGTTCACGTCCGTCAGCCGGTCGTTCAACACATTCGTCGGGAAGATCGGCGACACGATCCGCGCCATCGGCAGTTCGGCCGCGACCGTCGCCGACGCCAGCGCCAAGCTCACCGACACGTCGACCCACATCATGGCCGGGGCGCAGCAGACGTCGGACCGGTCGGAGCGGATCGTCACGGCGGCGGACGAGGTGTCGGACACGGTTCGCACCGTGGCGACCGGCGCCGAACAGATGAGCATCTCCATCCAGCAGATCGCCGGGACCACCGCCGAGGCGGCCAGGATCGGTGGCCAGACCAACCAGCTGACGCAGGCGACGTTCGACCTCATCGGCCGGCTCGCCGACTCCAGCCGGGAGATCGGCGACGTGGTCAAGGCGATCACCGCGATCGCCGGGCAGACGAACCTCCTCGCCCTCAACGCCACCATCGAGGCGGCCCGCGCCGGTGAGGCGGGCAAGGGCTTCGCCGTGGTCGCCGGTGAGGTGAAGCAGCTGGCGCAGGAGACCGGCCGCGCCACCGAGGACATCACCGCGAAGGTGCAGAGCATCCAGCACGACACGGCCGCCGCCACCGACGCGATCAACCAGATCGTCGAGATCACCGGCCGGCTCGGCGACTACCAGACAACGATCGCCAGCGCCGTGGAGCAGCAGACCGCGACGACGGACGAGATCAGCCGCAACATCACGCACGCGGCGACGAGCTCGGCGGACATCGCGGCGAACATCGCCGGGATCTCCGCGGCGGCGCAGGGCACGACCGGCGGCGTGCAGGACACCCGCGCCGCCGCGCACGAGCTGTCCGCGATGAGTCAGGAGCTCCGGGTTCTCGTGGGTCAGTTCAGGGTCTGACCGGGGTCGTTCCCTGATGCCGCCGACGGTCCCGCTGCCGCACGCTTGACGGTACAAGCAGACAGCGTGAAGGAGCAAGACGATGGAGACCGTGTACCAGTCGATGCGACAACAGGGCCTGGTCCGGCCGGCGCAGGGCAGGGTGCTCGGCGGTGTGTGTGCCGGGCTCGGGCGGCGCTTCGGGATCGACCCGTGGCCGGCACGGCTGCTGTTCATCCTGATCCTGCTGCTGATCCCCGGCAGCCAGATCCTGGTCTACCCCATCCTGTGGATCATCATGCCGGCCGAGCCGGTGACCGCTTCGAAATGGGCCACCACGACTGACTAGGATCAGCCGGCATGTCTCCCGAATGGCGTGCCAGGCTCACCCCCGCGTTCGAGGCCATGCTGGGCGGCACGCTGCCTGAGGGCCCCACCTATGCGGTGTACGTATGGGGCAACTTCCTGCGCGAGGCGGAGCTCGACCGGCTGCCCGAGTGGCTCGACCCCGCGGCCCTGCGCGGCGACACCGTCCTGGTGCACCAGCATCTGGCGATGACCGACGAAGGGCCGCTGCGGGTCGACGCCGCGGGCTCCCTGTTCGAGCTCGCCGACGCCGATGCCGAGGACTACGTCGAGGGTCGGGACCTGCCGCTGCCGCCGCGGGAGGGGTGGCGCGTGGCGTACGTGCGGCTCGCCTCCGACGGCTCGCTGTTCGACGCGATGCGGGCCGCCACCCAGGTCGGCGACGGGCCCGAGGACCTGTCCGAGTACGAGTTCGACGCCGACGAGGAGTGGGAGGCCACTCTCACGGAGGCGGGTGTCGACGATGCGCTGCTCGCGCACCTGCGCTGGTGCGTCGCCGACGGCTCCGCCGGCATGGTCTTCAACGGCCCCGCCCCGTGCGACGTCCCCCGCGGCACCGCCGTGGCGTCGTGGTCGGACGAGGCCGGCTTCCAGTGGGAGACCGCCGTCGTCAGGCTCTGACCTCAGTCGTTGCGGATGCTGTGCACCGGGTCGTCGGACTGCGGCTTCCGGTCGAACGGCAGCCCCGGCGCGTCGGCCTGCCCGCCGAACCCCAGCGACGTCCTCGCGCCCTCGGCCGACCCGTTGGGCCGGTCGGGGTCGTCGATCGCGTCGGCGCCCTCGGTGCCCGGCGTGCCGGTGGTGCCCATCGTCGCGTCATCATCCGTGCTGTGTTCGCCCATACCCTTCACGTACCCCGTTCGCGGCCCCGATATCGCGCGGATCACGACCGCGTCGGTCGGGCGGCGGCTACGGGCGTCCGCGAAGGGTCGGCGAAGGGCGAGCCGGCCCGGACCGGGCCCGGCCGCGGACCGACGGCGTGGGGACGCGAGGTCGTCGCACCAGTGTCGGCGCAGGACCGGATCCTCGAAGCCCGCGGCCCGGCGCGGACCCGCCGCTCCAGGCGCGGCCGGAAGCCGGGCGGGTCACTCGCCGGCGGGCACCCGGTCCTTGACGTCGTCGTAGCCGGCCTGCTGCGGGGCCTCGGTGGGCGCGTAGATCACGCGGATGACGCCGGTCGGGAGGACCTCGGTCGTGATGACCTTCAGGTGGTACGCGGCGTCGCCGTCGTCGAACAGGCGGCGGCCCTTGCGCGCCGCGACCGGGTGCACGAGCAGGCGCAGCTCGTCCACCAGGCCGGCGGCGAGCAGCTGCTGCACCACGGAGACCGAGCCCGGGATGAGGATGCCCTTGATGCCCGGGTCGGCCTTGAGCGCGGCGACGGCCTCGGCGAGGTCGCCGGCGACGAGCTCGGAGTTGCGCCACGTGAACTCGAGGGGCTGCCGCGACACGACGACCTTGCGCGTGTCGCCGAGCTGCTTGGCGAAGCCCGCGTCCTCGCCGCCCGCCGCCTCGCGCACGGGCCACGCGCCGGCGAAACTGTCGTAGGTCTCGCGGCCGATGAGCAGCACGTCCGAGGTGTCGTAGTCCTCGCCGACGCAGCGGCCCATGTTGTCGTCGAAGTACGGGAAGTGCCAGTCGGGGTCGATCTCGGCCACGCCGTCGGCGGAGATGAACAACGTGGAGATGACCTTCGCCATGTGCGGTGACCCCTTCGAGACGGCTGCCCGGACCAGGTCAGCTTAGTACCGCCGCACTGCCGCGCCGGGCTCTGCCGGCCGGCCGGGTTCCGCGGGTGAGCGCGGCCGGGGTCAGGAGACCGCCACCGGCCCCGTCGTGCCGGTGACCTGCCAGCCGTCGCCGCTCTGGTACCGCACGACGTACGTCAGCCAGGTCGCGCCGAGGCAGGCGACGAACCCCTCGATGCCGACCTCGACCTGCTTGCGGCCGCCCTCCACGGGGCCGAGCGTGATCAGGATGCCACCGTCCTTGACCTGCGCGCAGCCGTCCTTGGTCTCGACCGCAGCCGACCGTTCGGCGACGAACACGATCCGGGTCTCCGGGGCCAGCGCGGCGGCGATCCGCTGCCGGGTGTCCTCCGCGATCGGCACGCCGGCGCCGCGGTTCCCCGTCGGCTCGCCGGCGTTGGCGAACGTCCGGTCCATGACGTACACCAGGGTGAACGTCCGCTCGGGGAACGAGTTCTCCGACGAGTTGCCGAGATACCGGCGCAGCACCTGCGCGTAGATGTCGACGTCCGGTGCGCGGCTCCCGTCGGAAGCCACCGCCGCCGGTGCCGTGCCGGGCGCACGGGCGCACCCGGTCACCGCGAGCGTGGCGAGCAGTGCGACGACCGTGCCGATGATCTGGAATCTCCCCGAAGTCACGACGCTCTGACGCCGGGAGTCCCCCAATGGTTCCCTGCAGGCCTCACAGCAGGGACGGCGCCGGGACGAAGGTGTAGCCCAGCTGCTGGATGCCCTCGACCAGTTGCGGGAGGTACTGCAGGCCGAGGAACGGGTGGTAGAAGAAGCCCGCCACGTTGTCGCGGACGACGAGCTGGCGGCGGGCGGAGGCGAGCAGGTCCTCGGCGAGCCGGACGCCGTGCTGGTTGAATCGCTGGGTGGCGACGTTGCCGAGGGTCTCGGGGATCACGGGGGTGCCGTAGGGGTCGTCGACCACGTACGGGAAGAACTGGCTCACCGACCGGTTGCCGGACGGCGTGCCGGACAGGACGCCGGAGAAGTACAGGACCTGTTCGAAGCGGGCGCGGATGCCGGGCGCCGTGGCGATCGCCCGGTAGTCGGTGGCGCTGGCCGTGTAGTGCGGGAACTCCCAGATGTCCGGCGGGGTCAGCCCGGCGGCGGTCCACTCCTGGCGGGCCGCGGCGAGCCGGCCGAGCGCCCACTGCGCCGAGTCGTCCGGGACCGCACCGTCCAGGGCGACCGTGCCGTCGGCGTCGACGTGCGCGCGGTAGAACTCGTAGTCCTCGGCGCTGACACCGTACGGGTTGCGGGCCCCGGCCATGCCGTGCGTGTAGCCGTGCATGAGCAGGGTGCCGCCGTGGTCGACCATGTACCTGAGGGCGTCGACCACGGCGGGTGCGGTGCTGAGCGTCTTGTGCACGGGCACGCCGCCCGAATAGATCCCGCCGGCGTCGTCGTACACCGGGAACACCGCGACGGAGAAGGGCACACCGCGACCGGAGAGGTAGTCGGCGATGGTGCGCAGCTGCGCGGGGTCGGAGTGCGGGCCGACGTCCTCGATCCGCACCAGCGCCCGGTGCCGGCCCGGCGCGTCCGGGTCGAGCAGGGTGAACATGAGGTCGGCGAGGATGAGGTACCGGTCGTCGAACGTCACGTACGTGAGCGGCACCTCGGTGATGTACGTCAGCGGGCCGGCCCGCACGGCATACGGCACAACGGATCCGTCGGGCAGCACGGCGTCGGCGAGCGTCGTCACGTCGGCGCCGGGCGTGGTGCCGACCCGGACCATCGCGCCCGCCGCGGCGTTGCGGGTGAGCTCGGTGCCCTGATACCGGACCGTGGTCACCGCGGCCTCGTCGATCGTCGCCGTCCGCAGCCCCGTCCCGCCGTACCTGCCGATGAGCTGCCAGATGTTGGCGCCCATCCACAGCACGTGCGCGCCGCCGGCGACGTCGGCGAGGAACGCGTCGGGCAGCGGCTCGTCGTACGTCGACCCGACGTAGATCGTCAGCTTGTGCCGCGCGGCGCTGCCGGCCGTGTACCACGACACCGGCAGCGCGTCCCATTTCCCGAAGTGGGAGGCGAGGTTGCCGGCCTGCACCGCGTACAGCTCGCCCAGGTCGCCGTACTGCCCGGTCGTGTCGTACAGGACGAGCACCCCAGTGCCCGGCCGGGGAGTCTCACCGGGGGTGGCCGGCGGGCCGCCGCCGCAGGCGGAGAGCACCACGATCGTCACGACCACCGCGGCACAGATCCGGCGGCGCACCGCGTCTCGCATGCCCATCGTCTCGACGGTACCGGCCGGGACAGCGCTACACTGCCGCTTCGGCCGTTGGGGGGACGGGCATGCTCGAGGCGCTGCGCGTGCGGGACTTCAGGCTGCTGTGGGTGGGCCGGTCCGTCAGCCTCCTCGGCAGCTGGCTGCTCACCGTCGCCGTCCCCGCGCACGTGCTGCAGCTGACCGGCTCGCTCATGGCCACCGGCCTGACCCTCGCCGCGGAGTATCTTCCGGTGCTGCTGCTCGGCCCGCTCGCCGGGGCGCTGAGCGACCGCTGGGACCGCCGCCGGGTCATGCTCGCCACCGACGTGTTCCGCGCCTGCGCCGTCGCCGGGATGCTCCTCGTCGACTCCCCCGGCACCGTGTGGCTCGTCTACGCCGCCCTCGCCGCGGAGAGCACCGGCTCGGCCCTGTTCCGCCCGGCCGCGCAGGCCTACGTGCCCGCGATCGTCGGCACCGGCACCACCCTCAGCAGCGCCAACGCGCTCACGGCCGGCACCGACGGCATCGTCCGCCTCATCGGTGCCCCGCTCGGCGCGGTCCTGCTGCTCACGTTCGGCTTCCCCACGCTCATCTGGATCGACGCCGCGACGTATCTCTGCTCGGCCCTCGCCATCTTCCTCACCGCCCACCGCCCGGTCCTGGCGTCGTCGCGCCGGCGGCTCCGCGAGGACCTGCTGGACGGGCTGCGGGTCGTCGGCGGCGCACGGCTGACCCGGTGGCTGCTGGTCGTCAGCACCACCTTCGCCCTCGCCAACGGCTCCCTCAGCGCCCTGCTCATCCCCCTCGGTGTCACGGAGCTCGGCGGCCCCCGCCAGGCCGGCCTGGTCGTCTCGGCCCTCGGCGCCGGTTTCCTGCTCGGGGCCCCACTGATCCGTCTGCTGGTCGACCGGATCCAGCCGCGGCAGCTGTACGCCGGAAGCCTGCTGTGCACGGCGGCGGGCTTCCTCGTGCTGTTCACCGCCAATTCCTTGCCGGTCGCCCTGCCCGCCGCCGCCGGGATCGGCGTCTTCGGCTCGCTCACGTGGGCCGTGCCGCAGACGACGATCCAGCGCCACCTGCCCAACGCCGTCCTGGGCCGCGTCACCGCCGTCTTCCTCAGCGGCGACGCCCTCGCCACCCTGACCGGCGCCGTCGCCGGCCCCGCGGTCGCCCAGGCCGCCGGGCTGACCGCCCTGGCACTGGCCGCGTGCACCGTCGCCGTCGCCGCCGCCGCGCTGGCCCTCGTCACGCTCCCGACCCTCGCCACCCTGCTGCCGGACCCCGCCACCCTGCTGCCGGACCCCGCCACCACAACGCCGGACTGACGTCCGCCGGCGGCACCACGGGCGCGGCGCCGTCCTGTGGTGTCAGGCCGGCCCCGCGCCCGGGTGGCGGTCGGGATGCCGGGTCGTCAGGCGGTCATCGCGTCGAGGGCCTTCTTCAGCGCCTTCGGCTGGGTCGGGGTGGTCGGCGCGTCGGGACGCAGCTGCTGCATGCGGGCGCCGATGTCCTGCAGCTGGTTGCGGCCGAGGCCCTCGCGGACCTTCGGGAACCACTCCTGCTCTTCCTCGTCGATGTGGTGGGTGACGCTCTCGATGAGGACGGTGACCTTGGCGTCGTAGTGCTCGTCGTCGGGGCTCATCGTGGCGAGCTCGAAGCAGAGCACGTCGGCGACGTGGTGCTCCTCGTAGGACTCGAGCACGTCGTCGTCCAGGTCGGGCAGGAGCTTGCGGACCTCGGGATACATGATCTCGTTCTCGAGATAGGTGTGGACGGTCAGCTCCCGCAGGATCTGGCCGACGATGTCCGCCTTGCGCCGCTTCGCGCCGTCACCCGTGGACTGGAACTCTTTGAAGAGCCGCTTGACGGTCTTGTGGTCCTCTTTGAGCACAACGATGGCGTCGGTCGACACGAGGTCCTCCAAACGTGGAAATCCCTGCTGGTACGACCGTATGGCTACCCTACATTGCACTGCTGCAAACAGTCAGAGGCGGCGCAGGACGCTGACGACACGGCCGAGGATGACGGCCTCGTCGCCGGGGATCACGTCATAGGCCTGGTTACGCGGGACCAGGTCGACGTGCCCGTCGTCGCGGCGGCGGTAGACCTTCACGGTCGCCTCACCGTCGATCATCGCGGCCACGATGTCACCGTTGTCCGCGACCGGCTGGCGGCGGACCACGACGAAGTCGCCGTCGCAGATGGCCGCCTCGATCATCGAGTCGCCCTTGACCCGCAGGGCGAAGAGGCTGCCGTGCCCGACGATCGACGACGGCAGGGTCAGCTCGTCCTCGGCCTGCTCCTCGGCGAGGATCGGCTGACCGGCGGCGATCGCACCGAGCACCGGCACGCTGACCCCGGCGTCCCGGTGAGCGCCCGGCGAACCACCGTCGGCACCGTCCCGCGCGCCCGGCCAGCCGCCGGACCGCCCGTCGGCCCATCCGCCCCGGCGACGGTCGCCCGGACCACCCGCCCGACCGTCGGACAGCCCGCCGGCGATGACGCCGAACCGACCGGCGCGGCCGTCGATGCGGGCGCCTCCCAGCGGGTCGGCGGCGGCGCGGCGGCCGTCGGTGCACGCGTCGGCGCGGGCGTCCAGCGCCCGCGGCCGCAGCGAGTCGCGGCGCAGATATCCGAGCCGCTCCAAGGACTTCAGGTGATGCGCCACCGACGACGTCGAGACGAGCCCGACGGCCGCCCCGATCTCGCGCACGGTGGGCGGATAGCCGTGCTCCTCGACCCAGCCGCGGATCACCGTCAGAACGCGCCGCTGCCGATCGCTGAGCTCACCGTCCGCCATGCCGATCACCATACGCCAAGATTCGATCATCTGTACGATTCTTCAGCCATCCGATGGTGCGGGTGCACCGCCGGAGGTCGCGGCCGGCGACGTTCCACATGTTCGTGGCGATCACGCCGATCACCTGCGTGGGGCGACGAAGAGGCTCTGCGCGGAGCGGCCGATCGGGCCGTGCTGGTCGTGCAGGGCGGTGTCGGCGAGCCCGATC
Source organism: Dactylosporangium sp. NPDC005555 (assembly GCF_040605635.1). NCBI lineage: Bacteria > Bacillati > Actinomycetota > Actinomycetes > Micromonosporales > Micromonosporaceae > Dactylosporangium > Dactylosporangium sp. NPDC005555. Next base: position 152,030 of record NZ_JBEXDG010000005.1, on the reverse strand, counting down.
CCGGCGGCGTCGATGGCGGTCGCCGAGCGCAGGCAGACCCACTCCCCGACCGGGTGCCGCAGCAGGTGCACGGTCAGGTCCGCGTTGACGAACAGGAAGCGGCTCAGCTCCAGCTCGTTGCTGATGCCGTTGCCCGAGTCCGCGGCGACCAGCACACGGGTGAGCGGGCTCGGCTCCTCGCCGTCCACAAGGGACTCCAGCATGCGCATCCACGCGGTGGCCGGGCCGCGCTCCAGGAACGAACCTTCGGAGAAGCGGAAGTCCATCGCCGTGTGGTAGCCGACGTCATGCGTGGTCGGGTAGAGGGGTTTGACGGTGGCGCCGTCGAGGTGGACGGTGACGGGCGGGGTGGCGGCCGGCACGAGGTCCTCGCCGACCCTGATGAGCAGCGCGGTGCAGCGCATGAACGGCTCGATCGCGGCCTCGACGAGCGTGACACCGCGCCCCTGCCGCACGATCCGGGTGGTGACCTCGAGGTCCGCGATCGGCACCGGCCGGGCGATCTCGTAGGTGAGCCGCGCGACCCGCATGCCGGGCGGCGCCACGGATTCGACCGCGCGGCCGAGCAGCGCGGCGGGCGGTCCGGCGTGCTGGGAGCCCGCGTCCCACGGCCCGCGGGTGTGTTCCGTGGACTCGAAGCGGCCGGCGCCGAGCGGAAGGTAGAACGCCATCGGGACATCGTAGGTCGACATCGGCCGATAGCCTTCGATCATGCCGGACCTGATCGCAGTCGGCCGGGCGGAGCCCGCACCAGTTGCGGTGCCGCTCGCCGCCCGGGGCAACCACCAGGACTGGCTGGTGTCGTGGCACCCGCCGGCCGACCGGCCGGTGGGTCGCGCGCACGGTGCGAGCGGGGTCTGTCTCGACGGCACCGACCTGGTCCTCGTCAGTCACGAGGGTGAGCACTTCGGCCTGCCGGGCGGGCGGCAGGAAGGTGACGAGACCGACCTGGAGACCCTCTGCCGCGAGATGCGTGAGGAGGCGTGTGTGCGGGTGACCGAGGCCCGGCTGCTCGGCCACACCCGGTCGGAGTGCGTCGCCGGCCGCGAGCTGGGCGTGGTCCTGGTGCGGTCGTTCTGGCGGGCGGAGGTGCTGCTGGATCCGTGGGAGCCGAGGTTCGAGGTGCCGCACCGCCGGGTCGTGCCGTCGGCCGCCGCCGGCGACGAGGTGTGGGACGTCGCCGACGGCTCCGCGCGGATCATCGCCCGGGTGCTGCGGGAGGCCGGGCTCACTCGCTGCGGGCGGTCTCCGGGCCGGTGATGCGCCGCAGCAGCGGAAACGTCGCGGCGATGATGCCCAGCGACAGCAGGAGCGCTCCGGCGACGACCGCGCTGTAGGTCGGTCCCGGCAGGTGCAGGGTGTAGCCCATCTGCGCGGTCAGGAACAGCTGCGCGCCCAGCAGCCCGGCGGCGATCGCGACGACGGCGGCGGCCAGCAGGGGCACGGCGCTCTCCAGGGCCACGACGCGGCGCAGGACCCCCAGCTGTACACCCGTGAGACGCAGCAGACTGAACGGCCGCTTGCGGTCGGTGAGCCCGGCGATGACGCTGACGGCGAGGCTGCATCCGGCGATCGGCAGGCTGGCGAAGATGACCACGGACGCGAGCTGCTCGAAGCCGGCGAGCTGCGAGGTCTGGTCTTCGGCGCGGTCCCGTTCGGTGGCCGGCAGGACCCGCAGGTCGGGGAACGCCCGCTGGAGCGTGGTGCGGACGCGTTCCAGGACCGCGGTGGATCCGTCGGTGCCGACGACGACCGAGATGACCGGTTGCGCGGCGGCCTGCGCCTCGGTGACGGGTGCCGCCGGCCAGATCACGCCGGAGCCGTGGGTCGTCCTGTACCCCATGAGGTCGCCCCAGGTGTAGGCGACGACGGCCCCGTCGGCACAGCGGCCGTATTCGGCAGGGAGGTCGGCGCAGCGCACGACACCCGAGTAGCCGGTGTCACGGACGGGGTTGTCCCGCACGACGGTGACGGAGCGGACCCCGGCGTCGGCGGTGAGGCCGGCGACGAGTGGGGCGGGGACGCTGTCGGGGTTCCGTTCGAACGTGGTGATCATCGTACCGGCGGCGAGGGTGTCGACGTGGCGGCCTCGTTCGGCGGCGATGGTCTGGATGATGCCGACGGCCGTGGTGGTGACGAAGAGGCCGAGGACGACGCCGCTGATCGCCCGGAACGCGGCCGTGGGGTTGTCCGCCATGCGGCGGGCGGCGATGAGGGTCGCGGGCCGCTGCGCCCGGCGGGCGAGCAGGCGGGCGCCGACCATGGTCAGCCACGGCCCGGCGGTGACCAGGCCGGCCATGATGAGGAGCAGTCCGGGCAGGAACACCGCGACCTGTGCGGTGGAGCTCGACGGCACGCGGCCGATGAAGAACACGAGTTCGGCGACGCCGACCAGCATCGGGATCAGGCGATACCAGCGCGGCGGTTTCGGCGTGACCCGGCGCACGACGCCGAGCGGGGAGATACGGACCCGGCGCAGCGCCACGCGGGCGGCGAGCGCCGCTCCGACCGGCACGCCGAGCGCGACCGCGACGATCACGAGCGGACCCAGGCGGACGTCCTCGGGCTGGAACGGCATGCCGGTGAACGGGATCCCGGCGAGCCGCACGCGGAACGCCGCGTAGAGCCCGAACCCGGCGGCGGTGCCGAGCAGCGCGGCGACGGTCGACTCGACGGCGGCCACGGCGGAGATCTGCCGCGGCGTGCCGCCGATGAGGCGCATCGCGGCGAAGCGCTGCTCGCGACGGGCCGCGGTGAGGCGGGTCGCGGTGCCGATGAAGATGAGGACGGGGAAGAGCAGCCCGCCGGCGACGACGCTCAGGATCAGGTCGAGGGCGGCCACGGGGATGCCCGACGCCTCGGTGGGGAACGCGGCGACGCGCTGCGCCCGGTACAGCTGCGAGACGAAGTCGGGCGTGCCGCCGACGACGATATTGAGGCTGCCGGGTGACGGCAGCGCGGCGTCGCCGATGATCCCTGCCCGGCGGCCGGGGAAGCGGTCGCCGAGCTCGGCGGGCGGGGCCGCGGCGATCAGCTCCGCGAGGGCGGGCGAGACGAAGTACTCCCCCGGTGCGGGCAGCCGCGGCAGGCCCGGCGGCACCGGCGCCTTCTCGTCGATGACGGCGGCGTCGTAGCGTTCGATGCTGCGCCCGTCGAAGTAGTCGTGGCGCTCGGCCCACCACAGTGGACCGTCGTCGGCGTGGACCTGCGCGCCGAGCGCGGCGAGCCGGGCGAACTGGCCGTCGACGGCGTTGACGCCGGCGAGGGTGCTCAGCAGCAGCCACGCGCCGAGTCCGATGGCACCGGCCATGACGGCGAGCCGGACCGCGGCCTCGCGGCCGCCGGCGAGGGTGAGCCGCAGCCCGAGGCGGATCATGACGTGCTCCGGGCGAGGGCGTGCACGCGGCCGTCGCGGACGACGACCTGCCGGTCCGCGTAGGCGGCGACGCGGGCCTCGTGGGTGACGACGACGACGGTGGTGCCCTGCTCGCGGGCGGAGTCGACCAGGAGGTCCATGACCTGCTCGCCGGTGAGCGAGTCGAGGGACCCGGTCGGCTCGTCGGCGAACAGGACCTGGGGCCTGGCGACGAGCGCGCGGGCGAGCGCGACCCGTTGCGCCTCACCGCCGGACAGCTCTCCGGAGCGGCGCTGCTCGAGCCCGTCGATGCCGAGCCTGGCGAACCAGGGCCGGGCCTGCGCGACCGCCTCCGCCCGGCGGGCACCGCCGAGCAGCAGCGGCAGGGCCACGTTGTCCTCGGCGGTCAGCTCCGGGACGAGCTGCCCGAACTGGAACACGAACCCGAACCTGTCGCGGCGCAGCGTGCTGCGGCGGGTCTCGTCGAGCCGGTCGACGCGCTGCCCGTCGAAGACGATCTCGCCCTCGTCGGGGACGAGGATGCCGGCGAGGCAGTGCAGGAGCGTCGACTTGCCGGAGCCGCTGGGCCCCATGATGGCGACGATCTCGCCCTGCTCGACGGTCAGGGTGGCGCCGCGCAGCGCCGGGGTCTGGCCGAAGGACAGTTTGACGTTGCTGGCCTCGATCATCGGCGGATCTCCTTCGTGAGTGCGTCGAGCCGCGCCACGGTCGTCTCGATCCAGTGCAGGTCGGCCTCGAGGTGGAACAGGCCGTGGTCGGCGAGCATCGCGTCGATGAGGTCGCCGGCCCGCTTGACCTCGGTGAGCTGCTGCATGCGCCGCAGGTGCGCGCTGCGCTGCAGGTCGAGGTAGTCCTCGGCGGAGCGGCCCAGCATCAGCGACAGCACGACCTTGGCGAACAGGACCGTCTGCAGGTGCGGCTCCGGCTCGACCGGCTCGGTGAGCCACGTGTCGACCTCGGTCGCGCCGGCGTCGGTGATGAGATACCGCTTCCGGTCGGGCCCCTCCCCCGGCTCGACGTCGCTGATGACGACCAGCTCGTCCCGGGCGAGGCGGCCGAGGGTCGCGTAGACCTGCCCGAAGGACAGCGGCTTGCCCCGGCCGAAGAAGGTGTCGTAGTCACGCTTGAGGTCATAACCGTGGCTCGGCTCCCGTTCGAGGAGCCCGAGCAACGTGAGGGGAACGCTCATGCCCGTCACCATACGCTGAGGGTATACGCCGCGTATATACCCTCAGCGTAGGTCGCTTCGATCGTGGCGTACCGTCACGAGCCGTATCCACTGCGTCACGGCGCCGTTGGCCCGGGTAGGCGGCACAACGGAACGGGGATCAGCTTTGGACACGAACTACGCGCAGGTGTTCCAGCACACCGGCGCGGTCGACAAGTACGAGCACGTCACCTACGCACCCGGCAGCTACGCCTCCCGGATCAACGAACGCCAGCGCGCCTACCTGCGCGCCCTGGTCCGCCGCGCGTTCCCCGGCCGGCGACCGGTCCAGCACGACTTCGCCTGCGGCACCGGCCGGGCGATCCGCAGCCTGCACGGCCTCGTCCGCGACGCCCACGGCTACGACACCTCCACCGACATGCTCACCAAGGCCGCCTCCGTGGGCACCCGCGCCCACCTGCACACCGTCCCCGCCGACGGCCCCACGCCATGGCCCGTCACCGCACCGGACGGACCGGCGCTGGTCACCATGTTCCGGCTCCTGCTCAACGTCGACGACACCGTCCGCGACCGGGCCCTCACCTTCGCCGCACGCGCCCTGCCCACTCCCGGCTCCGGGCTGCTCGTCATCGAGAACCACGGCAACGCCCGCTCACTGCGCCACCTCCGCGCCCGCCACCTCCGCGGCCAGCGCTGGTTCGCCGAGCTCTCCCACGACGACATCGACCGGCTCCTCGACCGGCACGGCTTCGAGATCGTCGAACGCCGCGGCTTCTCGATGCTCACCCAGGGCTGGTACGAACGCCGCGGCCTCGACCGCATCGCCCGCGGCGTCGACTCCGCGGCGAGCATCCTGCCCGGCACCGACCGCTACGCCGTCAACGTCGTCTACGTCGCCCGCCGACGCCTGAACCGCGCGGCGTAGGCAGCGGGCGCCGCACCGGTGCCACCACCGGCACGGCGCCCGCTGCCGTCCACCGCAGGGCGTTCCGGTCCGGCGGCTGAGGACGCGGCGAGCGGCCCCGGCCGCCGGCGTTCGAGCACGCGCGCCGCGGCCGGACCCACCGGGCCGGCTGCCGGCTACCCGGCCGGATCGCGCGGTACGCCACCGGCGCGGCTGAGCGCGGCCGTGATGCGCGGCTGGTCCGCCGGGCTGGTGAGCAGCACGAGGACCGCCCCGCCCGCCGGGACACCGCGGGCCGCCTGCTCGACGACGGCGTCGGACAGCCCCGCGTCGTGGATCCCGGCCACGGCCGCCGCCACGGCGGCGCCGACGGTCAGTCCGGTGATCGGCCACCCGGCGAATGTGCCGATCACGATGCCCCACGCGGCCCCGGCGAGCGCGCCGTCGAGGACGCCCAGGTCACGGGTCTGCAGTTCATGCATCCGGTAGGGACGGCCGGCCCCGGACCCGGCGTCGGACCAGGCGACCACGGCGTCGTCGAGACGGATCAGCTGCTGCTCCCGCAGATGCAGCACGAGGACGAGTGCGTCCTGAGCCTGCCGCGCCGTGCCGAAGGTGTAGAGCGCGGGCCGGTCGGTGCGTTGCGCGCCCGGCCGGCGCAGTCGCCCGGCGAGGGGACGGTGCCGCAGCTGCCAGCCCGCCAGCAGCCCGATCAGGGTCGACAGGAGATGCCCGAGGCTGGTGAAGGTCCTGGCGTCGGCGAACGGCAGCACCACGAGGACCAGCACCGCGGGCACCAGCACCCGCCGGGCCCGCACCGGCAGGCTGCAGGCCAGGGCGGCAGCGACGGCGTGCGCGCCGTAGCTGGTCCCGACATCGGCGGCCCGGGCCACCTCCCGGCCGAGCCAGCCGTGGCGCAGGCCGATCTGCAGCACCGCATAGACCAGACAGCTTGCGATCACGTGGGTCAGCAGGAACACCTCGACCAACCGGCGCCGCCCCCACACCAGTTCGGCCGCCCCGGTGAGCAGCAACAGCGTCACGACCTGCACCGGCTCGATCGGGCCACTCAGCACGAACGCACTGGTGAACAGCGTCCACACCTGATGCTGCTCCAGGTTGGCCACGTTGGTGGAGTTCGCCGCGACGATCTGCGTCCGGACCTGCGGCCCGGACAACCTGTCGATGCCGATGCTGATCCCGACCACGGCCGCCACGTACAGCGGCGCCAGCCGTAGCCCCCTCGCCGCCGCCAGCAGCACCCGCGCCTTCGCCGACGGCCCTGCGCCCGCGGCAAGATCGGCGGCGAGGTCGGCGCCAGGCAGATATCGGGCCGACACGAGGCCGGGCTGGTTCGTATGCCGCCACGTCCGGTGGATCACGACCCTGCGCCGATACCCGGTCGTCAGGCCGTCAACCCTGTGCCCGGCCGGTCGCCCACCGCTACGGATCTGGTGCGAGTGGCCTGCCCGTCGCCAGGATGCCGGCGTACCGCCGGTCCAGGATCAGCGCCAGCAGGGCACCGGTCAATGTGGCGACGAGATGCTCGCGGGAAGACAGTCCACCCACGGCGACGACCTCAGCGCCGTGGTACGCCACGAGCGCCGCCGCGAGCCACCCGATGCGCAGGCGGACCGCGGTGTACGCCAGCAGCGCCACCACCGCGGCCGATGGGCCGGCGTCGGCGAGGTGGGCGTCCTGCGACCCGAGCCCGACCGGCGGCCCGGCGGCGACCCACAGCGCCGCGGACAGCGTGGCGGCGCTGTGCCCGGCGACCGCGACGGCGACGGTCCGCGCCGTGCCCAGCACCGCCTGGGTCAGGGAGAACACGAGCAGCACCTGGAATACCGCGAACCAGAACGGCAGCAGCGCGGCCGGCGCGAACAGCGACAGGGGCAACCGCGGCAGGACGGCCAGCAGCGGATCGTCGGGATGCGTGATGGCATACCGGCGGATGACCGGATGCCCGGGTTCGGTCCGGGCGGCGACAGCCAGGACCGTCACCAGCACCGCGGCGGCCGGACCCAGCCACAACCGGCCGTACCGGCGCAGCCGGACCGCCTCGCACACGGGCCCGAACAGCGCCTGGCCCTGCGCGGTGAACCTCCGCAGGATCGGCTCGACGTCAGTCACCATCAACGCGACCTACCCGCCCGCCTGGCACGCAACCCTCCCTGCCGGCGGCGGCCGTTGCCGGCGAGGTCCCCCTGGGCACCATCCGGTCGTACGCACCGGTCCGGCCGTCACCAGTTGGCCGGACCGGGTCACGAGCCGGATTACCATGGTGTTTGTGCACGTCGGTTCGTGGTCCTGGCTGGTGCGACCGACACCCCCGCCCCGATGGTTGGGGATCTCGGTTGCCGCCCTGCTCATAGTGGTGGAGACCCTCCTGCTCTATCCGCTCCAGGAGGTGATGGCACCGCTCGACCCGGGCATGATCTACATCATCGGGGTGCTGGTGGCCTCGATGGTGTGGGGAATGTGGCTCGGGCTGGCCACCGCGGTCACGAGCACCGTGGCGTTCATCTACTTTCACGTCCAGCCCATCGGCAAATTCGCCATCACCGACATCCGGCAGGTCATCGGGTTGGCGCTCCTGCTCATCGTCGCGGTGGCCACCAGCGCGGTGGCTGACCTGTCCCGGCTGTGCACCGTCCAGGCCGAGGAGTCGGATCTCACCGCCGACATGGCCCGGCTGCTGCTGCACGCAGATGACATTCCCGCCGTGCTGCCCGCGGTCGCACAGCGCATCACGCAGGCCCTCGAGCTGCCCGGCACGGCGATCCACCTCGCCGCCGTCCCCGCTGATGATCGGCACTCGGCGTTTCCGCTGCGCGCCGGCACCGCCGAGGTCGGGACCATCATCGTGCCGGCCGACATTCCCCAGCGGACGGTGCGGCGGCTGCGGGAGCGGGTCGTGCCGTCACTGGCGTCGCTGCTGCACGCCGGCTGCGAACGTGCGGCAAGCCGGGAGCACCTGCGCCGGCTCGCCGCCGAACAGGCCGCGTTGGGGCGGGTGGCGACACTCGTGGCGTCCGGTGGCCGCCCACTCGAGGTCTTCGAAGCGATCACCATAGAGCTGCGCCGGCTGCTCGGTGAATACAGCACGTGGCTGTGCCGCTACGAGCCCGACGGCACGGCCAGCGTCGCCTCGACCAGCATCTCCGAGCTCAGTGCGGCCCAGGTGCGCTGGCCGATCGAGGGTGAGAACGTTCTGGTCAAGGTGCGGGACACGGGCCAGGCAGCCAGAGTCGACGGTTTCGAGGGTGCCGCCGGCCCCGTCGCCGCGTTCGCCCGCGAGCTGGGCATCCATTCCGTGGTCGGGGTGCCGATCGTGGTCGCGGGGAGGCTGTGGGGCGTGGCCGGTGTCGCGTGGACCCGGCCCGAGCCGCTGCCACCGGACACCGAGGCACGCGTCGCGGCCTTCACCGACCTCGCCGCCATCGCCATCGCCAACGCCAACAGCCAGGCTGAGCTTGCCGCGTCCCGGGCCCGCCTGGTCGCCGCCGCGGACCAGGCCCGCCAGCGCATCGAACGTAACCTGCACGACAGCGCACTGCAGCACTTCCTCGCCGTCGCCATGCAGCTCGGCATCACGCGGGCCGGCCTGCCGCCGGAGCTGGAGCAGACCAGGGCGGAACTGTCCCGCACCCTGTGCACCCTGAACGATGCCGTGGACAACCTGCGGGAGATCTCCCGGGGCATCCACCCGACGCTGCTCGCCGCGGGCGGCCTGCCACCCGCGCTCAAGGCGCTCGCCCGCAGATCCCCGGTGCCGGTCGAGCTCGACCTCCACACCTGCCGGCGCATGCCCACACGGGATGAGATAGCCGCGTATCACCTCGTGTCCGAAGCATTGGCCAACGCGGCCAGACACGCCCACGCCACGGTCGTGCAGGTGCAGGTCGCAACCCGGGACGACACCCTGCACGTCCTGATCCGCGACGACGGCGTCGGAGGCGCCGACCCGCGCCGCGGCACCGGACTCACCGGTCTGCAGGACCGCGTCGAGGCACTCGGAGGACACCTGACCATCGCCAGCCCCACCGGCGGCGGCACGCTGCTACGGGCAGCCATCCCCAACAGCACCTGGACCCTGACCTCCTCAGAAGGCGACCCCGAGGCGATCCGGTGACGCGGGTGGCGCCGCGCACCCGGCCCCGGCCGCGCGGGTCGCTCAGGCGGTGATCACGCTGCCCACGGTGGGACTGCCCACGGCCACGCCGGTGCGGCTGCCCGCCCTTCGGGCCGCGCGGGGATGACCCGGGTCTCTCAGGTGGTTCGCAAGGCGTCGGTCGGGGGGATGGCGGCGGCGCGCAGCGCCGGGTACAGGCCGGCGAGCGCTCCGGCGACCAGCGAGACACCCAGGCCGCCCCACAGTGCCTGCGGTGGGACGAGGACGGTCCAGCCGCGGTCGGCGGCGACGGCGGCGGTGACCGCGACGCCGATCGCGACACCGGCCAGGCCTCCGATCACGGACAGCATCAGGGACTCCGTCAGGAACTGGGCGGCGACGTGGCCGCGGGTGGCGCCGAGCGCGCGGCGCACGCCGATCTCGGTGCGGCGTTCCAGCACGGAGATGACCATGACGTTGGCGATGCCGATCGCCCCGACGAGCAGCGCGATGCCGCCGAGGCCCAGGAAGAGCCCAGCGCCTGCCTGCTTGACGGCCAGCTGGGCGGTGAGCGCGTCGGAGGTGCGGCTCACCCGGACGAGCGAGGGCTGCTCCGGGTCGGCGGCGCGGTGCAGGACCGCGGCGACGTCCGGCACATGGTCGGGGTCGGTCCGCACGTAGATGCGGCTCGGGGCACCGTCGTAGCCGAGCAGGTCCGTCGCCGACGCGAACGACACGAGGGCCGAGCGGTCGATCTCCGGGGCGAGCGGCACCGGGTCGAGGATGCCGACGACGGTGAACCAGTGCCCGCCGAGCCATATCCGGGGGCCGTCGCCGACGTCGTCGATGCCGAGGGTACCGGCGGCCCGGGAGCCGAGCACGGCGACGGGATAGCGGCCGTCGTCCAGGAACGTGCCGGTGCGCAGCGCGCCGTCGAGGGTGGTGAGCAGCGAGGCGTCGCACGCCCGCACGGACATCCCGCCGGTGCGGCCCCGCGGGACGTGGTCGTTGCGGTACACGTTGACCGTCTCGAGCTGCGCCGTCGGCGCGACCGACCGGACCGCCGGGAGCAGGCCGATCATCGGCGCCGCGGTGGCTCGCAGCGGCTGCTCGTCGCCGCCGGGGGCCTCGCCGCCGGCGACGGTGAGGAGGTTGGTGCCGAGCCGGTCGAGCTGGTCGAGGACGTGGGACTGGCTGGATCGGGTGACGCTGAGCACCGCGACGATCGAGGCGATGCCGATCGCGATGCCCAGCCCTGACAGCAGCGCGCGGACGGTCTGGGTGCGCAGCCCGAGCGTGCCCAGCGGCAGCAGGTCCGCGGCGCGCAGGGTGCTGCGCGGAAGGTCACGAGGTCGCACGCGGCACCCGCACCTGCTGGCCCTCGGTCAGGCCGGGCCCGTCGACCTCGACGAGCCCGGTCCGCTCGTCGAAGAGGCCGGTCGTCACGTCGATCCGGTGCGTCCCGCCGCCGTCGAGGACCACGACCTGGTACGTGCCGCCGGCCACCGGGTTCAGGGCGGTGACCGGCACGGCCAGCACGCCGGTGCGGGCCGCGACGGTGACCGCGACCTGGACCTGGGTCTGGTCCATGAAGCCGGTGATCGCACCGTCGACCCGGACGGTGACGGTCGCCGTCGGCTGGTTGTTGCCGCCGTTCGATCCGGGTGCCTCGGTGGGCACCGTGACCGCGCCGATGCTGACGATCGTCCCGTCGCGGGTGGTGCCGTCGGGCAGCGTGACGGCGACCGCGTCACCGGCCTTGGCGGTCGGCAGCTGCCTGGGCACGAGCAGGAACGTGACGGCGGGTGCTCCGCCGGTACCGCGGAGCACCACGCCACCCGGCTGCACCTGCGCACCCGGCACGAGCTCGGTGCCGCCGACGCGGACCGCCTCCGGCGCGAACACCACCTGGCCGAGCGGCACCGAGCCGGTCACCGGCAGGCCCGTGGCGCGTTGCCAGCGGCGGACGGCCTGCGCGGTCGCCGCGGTGAAGTGCCGGTCGACGGTGACACCGGCGCCGTGGCCGAGCTGGACGAGGTTCGACTCCAGCTGCTCGACGTCGGCGCCGTCGGTCATCCCCGCCTGCAGCGACCGCCACGGCGGCAACCCCCCGTACAGCAGGATGACCGGCAGCCCGTCGGCGTCGTAGACGGCGCCGCCACGCCCGACGGTCGAGCCGACCACGGGCAGCCGGGTGAGCGTCCCCGGCGCCGGCGCGACGACGACATGCTCCCCCGCGTAGCCGAGCGTCCCGTTGACCCACCGGCGCTCGGCGACGTCACCGCGGCGGACCTGCGCGGTCGCCGCCGACGCCGCCGCCTCCTGCGGTGTCGCACTCGTCCTGTCGGGGCCGTCCAGCGCGACGAAGCCCGCCACACCCGCGACGCCGGCCACCCCGGCGGCGGTCACCGCGGACACGATTCTCGATCGCCTGCGACTCATGCCCATACGATGGCCGCCGGACCGGCGTGCGCACCGCCCCGAAAGGTGGCCGACCCGCGCCGCTCGTCGAGGTGGGTCCGGCACCGCCGAAGGTGGGTGGGCGGACACCCACCAACGGCCGTACCGGGCGGCCCCCGGACCACCCCGCACATGCGTAGCCTGGAGCTGGTCTTCCCCGGAGGCGGCATGCTGTCCAGATTGGGCCTGCGCTCGCGCATGGCGGTGTCCTACGTGCTGGTGTCGGCCGTCGCCGTGCTCGTGGTGGAGGCCGGGGCACTGGCGATCCTGCTGCCGCGGATGATGGCCGCCCGGGACAGCGTCGATCAGGCCCGGCAACGGCTCGCCGAGGCCGAGGCCGACGCGGTCCAGTCCAAGGTCGCGCGGCAGGCGGTGGAGACCGCTGCCGGCGTCGGCGAGAGAGCGGCCCGGGCCGCCGCGTCGGTGCCCGGCCGGTCGGACGCCGAGCTGCTCACCGACGCCGGCCTGACCGGGCAGACCGGCGGTAGGGTCGCCGCCGACGCCGACCCGGTCGTCCTGCTGGCGCTGACGACGGTCGACGGCCGGGTGCTCGGCAGCACCGCCGAGGGCGTCCTGCCGACCGGTTCCACGGTGACGGCCGCGGCGGGAGCGCTGACGGGCCGCGGCGGCCGCGTCACGGTCGACGGACGCGCCGGAGCGTGGGCGACGAGCCCGGTGCGGATCGCCGACCCGGCGGGCGCGGAGCGGGTGGTCGGCGTCGTCTACGTGCGGATGCTCATCGACAAGGACGCGTTCGCGCGGAAGGACGGGCCGCCGGAGGCACCCGGCCCGGCGGACCCGGTCACCGGGCTCGGCGGGCTGCTCGTCCCGGGCGGTGTCGTGCTGCTCATGCTGATCCCGGTCGGCGCGCTGTTCGGGCTGCTCAGCACCGGTCCACTGATCCACCGGATCCGGCGGCTGGCCCAGGGCACGGCGGCGATGGCAGACGGCGACCTGCGCACCCGGCTCCCGGTCACCGGCGACGACGAGGTGGCCCGGTTGGAGCGGTCGTTCAACGCGATGGCCGAGCGGCTCGAGACGGCCGTCGCCGCGGAACGCGCCGCGGCGGGGGCCGAGGCCCGGCGGGCGGAACGCAACCGGATCACGCGGGAGCTGCACGACTCGATCTCCCAGGACCTGTTCTCCGCCAGCCTGCTCGCCGGCGGGCTGCGCAAGGCGCTGCCGGACGGCTCCGCGCTGCGGCATCAGGCGGCGTCGCTGGAGCAGTCGCTGGAGCGCACGAAACGGGAGATGCGGGCCATGCTGCTGGAGCTGCGCCCGGTGGCGCTGGAGGACGCCGGGCTGGCCGAGGCGCTCGCCGGGCTGTGCCGGGGCTACCAGGAGCGGCTCGGGGTCGCCGTCACCGCGCACCTGGAGGCGGAGCGGCTCGGCCCGCCCGTCGAGCACGCGGTCCTGCGGGTCGTGCAGGAGGCGCTGAGCAACGCGGTGCGCCACGGGCGGCCGGACAGCGTCGAGCTGCGGGTGACCCGTACCGGCGAACGGCTGACCATCACGGTCCACGACGACGGCCGCGGCTTCGACCCCGCCTCGGCCGGCGACCGTCAGGGCATGGGCCTGCGGCTGATGCGTGACCGGGTCGGCGAGCTCGGCGGCACGGTCGACGTCGTCAGCGCCCCGGACCGCGGCACGACGGTGCGGGTGCTGCTGCCGGTGGGTGCCGCATGATCCGGGTGCTCGTCGTCGACGACCACGAGGTCGTCCGCCAGGGGCTGCGGTTCGCGCTGGAGCAGGAGGCCGACGTGACGGTGGTCGGCGAGTCCTCGGACGGTGCCGCCGCCCTCGCCGACATCGACCGGCTGCGACCCGACGTGGTGCTGCTGGACATGGTGATGCCGGGCCTCGACGGCCTGGGCGTGCTGCACGCGCTGCGCGAACGCGACGATCCGGCGGCGGTCGTCGTCCTGACGTCATACCCCGCCGAGGACCGCGCGCTGGACGCGGTGCGGGCCGGCGCCGTGTCCTACCTGTCCAAGAGCACCGCCGTGGACCGGGTCGTCGAGGCGGTGCGAGCGGCGGTGACCGGCGGCAGCGTGCTGGACCCGGATGTGGCCGCGCTGCTCGTCCGAGGTGTGCGGGCCGGCGATCAGGGACCGTTGACGCGGCTGTCGGCCCGCGAGCGTGACGTGCTGGCGCTGCTGTCCCGTGGCCGGTCCAACCGCGAGATCGCCAGGGCGCTGTCACTCGGCGAGCTGACCGTGAAGTCGTACGTGTCCAGCGTGCTGGCCAAGCTCGGACTGCAGGACCGCACCCAGGCGGCGATCTTCGGCCTGCAGCAGGGCCTCGTCCCGCTGGGCGAGGCGCTGGACTGACCCGCCTTCCGGGGTGTCGGTGGCCCGCCATTTTCGGGTGTCCGACGGCCACTTTTCGGCGATGTCACCGGTCACCGGTTCGGGGATGGTCGGGTCATGACTCTTCGGAACCTCACCGTCGCCGGGCTTGCGGTCGTGGCCCTCGCCGGCTGTGCCGACGCCGCGGGCGGAACACCGGGTGCCGTGCCGTCGCCGACGCGGGCCTCCAACCAGGCCGCCGCGGTCGCACTGGCGCAATGCCAGCGGGCCAACGGCTTTCCGCAGTTCCCCGACCCCGTGCAGGACGACCAGGGCCGCTGGGACTTCCCGACCGACACGATCGGCGACTGGCTGCCTGCCGAGGCGTGCCGGTCACTGGTCCACGACTGGAAGATCGCGTTCAGCGACGCGAAGCCCCTGACGGCCGAGGACATGACGAAGCTGCGGGCCTACGCGGCCTGCATGCGCGAGCACGGCCTGCCGGACTTCCCCGACCCGGACGAACGCGGCGACTTCGCCCTGCCGGACCGGATCCGGGTGCTCGCCGACAACCACGACCCGGCCTTCGCCACCGCGGACCAGGCCTGCGGCCAGCGGCGCCCGCCGAAGCCGGCCGAGGGCTGATCCCCGTGCGGCACGTGCCCGTCCTGGAACTGCACGACGTCCGCAAGACCTACCCCGGCGAGCCGCCCGTCGAGTCCGTCCGTGGTGTCGACCTGTCGATCGAGGCCGGCGACATGCTCGCCATCCGCGGAGCGTCCGGCTCCGGCAAGTCCACCCTGCTCAACCTGATGGCCACCCTCGACCGGCCCACGACGGGCTCGATCGTCGTCGACGGACTGGCGGTCGAGCGGCTGTCGGACCGCGAGCTGGCCGGCGTCCGCGCCCACCGCATCGGCGTGGTCTTCCAGCAGTTCTTCCTCCTCGAGTCGCTCGACGCCGTCGACAACGTGGCCAACGGCCTGCTCTACCGTGGCGTGCCCGCCGCCGCCCGCCGGGCCGCCGCGCGGGAGGCCCTGGAACGGGTCGGCCTCGGTCACCGCCTGCGCCACCGGGTCACCAAACTGTCCGGCGGTGAGCGGCAACGGGTCGCCGTCGCCCGGGCCCTCGTCGGGCGCCCGGCCATCGTCTTCGCCGACGAGCCGACGGGCAACCTCGACTCGACCGCCAGCGCCGAGATCATGACGCTGCTGACCGAGCTCAACACCGCCGGGACCACCATGGTCATCATCACCCACGAGCAGGCCGTCGCCGACGCCTGCCGCCGCCGGTTCCTCATGAGCGACGGCCGGCTGATCACCTGATCCGCGTCGGCGGCACAGGAAGTACGACGATGCCGATCAGCGCCCCGACACCGCACGCCGGACCGGACCGCGCCGCGCGGCGGCGGGCGGGCGACGGCTGTGACGGGCGGTCAGCGGCGCCGGGACAGTGCGCGGTGCACGGCCGCGGCGGCCGTCAGGGACGCCGCGGTCACGCCCAGCAGGCGGGCGGACAGCACCGCCGGCCGGGGCATCGCGGGCAGGAACGGCACGATCCGGTCACGCACCGCCGGCGCCCTGAACGCGGCCGCCGTGCCCGCGGCGCCGACCGCCGCGGCCGTGCCCCAGAACAGCGCCGGGCGGCGGGTGACCCGCGGCGCAGGGCCGTGCCACGCGGTGAGACGCCGGCGGCGGCCGATCCGGGCGGACATCGCCAGCCAGCCGGCCGCACCCACCGCGCTGGACGCGAGGTGCAGCGGCATCCACACCGGCACCCCGGGCAGCACCTCGCGGTCGAGCCGGGCGATCCCGACCTTCGTGCCCTCCACGGACGCGTGGGTGACGTGGTCCCACGCGACGTGGCTCACCGCACCGAGCAGCGCGGAGCCGGCCGTGACCCACCACGGGTGCCGGACGCCGCCGAGCACGCCGTAGTCGCGGACGTTGAACGGGCCGAGGCCCGGCAGGTGCGCGGCGACCTCGGGCGCGGCCCGGCGCACCAGCATGGTGGCGGCCGTGGTGACCGGCACGCTCGCCAGGACCCCCCACCAGGTGTGGCCGCAGGTGTACGGCGGGCGACCGCTGCCCATCGCATAGGGCAGATCGGGCGCGGCGGCGCCGATGACCAGCGCGACCCCGTCGAACCAGGTGGGCTTCCACAGCTTCAGCGGCAGGACCGCGGCGGCGTGCGAGGGGAAGGTAGCGGGCAACGTCAGCCTCCACATCTGGCCAGGCCGGCGCGCAGCTTGGCGCGCACGACCCGGGTCGCCGACTCGGTCACCCGGGCGGCGAACGCCGGGTCGGCCTTCGCCGCGGCCAGCAGCGCGTCGGTCCAGGGACCGGCGTCGGACAGCTTCACCGACAGCGCGACGTCGCCGCCGGCCTTGACGAACCGCACCGCGCGCTGCCCGAGCGGGACGGCGTTGACGGCGACGGCGGCGCCCAGGTCGTCGGAGAGCACCAGCCCGTCGAAGCCGAGTTTCTGGCGCAGCAGGCCGGTGACGATCGGCGTGGAGAACGCGGCGACGTTCGCGGCGTCCAGCTTCGGATAGGTCGCCGAGGAGATCATGACGGCGGCGGTACCGGCGGAGATGCCGCTGACGAACGGCTGCAGCGCGGGGTCGTCGGCGGTCGTCACATCGTCCCGGGCGCCGGTGGACGTGTCGGTGTTGACGCGCACGCGGCCGAGACCCGGGAAGTGCTTGACCGTGGCGAGGACGCCGGCGCCCTGGATCGCGGTCACGACGGTCGCGACGTCGGCGGCGACCGGCTCGGGGGTGGCGCCGTACTGCCGGTCGAAGCCGCCGATCGGCGGGTTGGCCTTGCCGACGCTCGCCGGGACCACGTCGGCGACGGGGGCGAGGTCGATCGTCACACCGATGGCCTTCAACCGGCCGGCCCATTCCGCGGTGCGGGACTTCAAGGTCGCGTCGTCGAGTTTGCCCTGGTTGACCGCCGACGGGATGAGCGGGAAGTCGGTGCCCTTGAGGGTCTGCACCTGGCCGCCCTCCTGGTCGACGCCGATCTGCAGGCCCAGCCCGGACGACTTGGCCGCGGCCGCCTGCAGCTGGCCGATCGACTGCTGCAGTGACGCCGCCGATGCGGTGCTGCGGCCCGCCAGGAAGATGCCGCCGAGCTGGTACCGCTGGATCGCCTGCACCGCGTTGAGCGGCGTCCCGATCGGGGTGCCGATCATGACCAGCTGCCCGACCTGCTGCTCCAGGGTCAGCTTCGTGGCGAGGGTCGCGGCGCAGTCGGCGCTCGGCGACGCCGACGGCGACCCGGCCGACGACGAGCCGGGCGCGGCGCCGGGCGGACGCGCGCCGGAGTTGGGCGTGTCGCGGCGGGCCGCGACGAACCACAGCGCCGCGCCGGCGGCGACCAGCAGCACGGCGGCGACGGCGACGGCCCATCTGGGGAACGGGCCGATCCGGCCACGATGGCGAGCCATGGGCCGCTCCGTCCGTGGGTTCGCTGGATGCCCGACCCGATGGACGGTACCCGGGCCGCGCCCGTCAGCCGACGGCAGACCGGACCGCGCTCGCCATCCGGACGGCGGACGGGGCCGGACCGCGCCGGGGCGTGCTCGTCAGCCGGCGGCGGACCGGGGCGCCCGGTGGTCGGGCAGCTGGTGCAGCCACAGCGCCAGGGCCCGGACGGTTTCGCGTTCGAAGGCGGCCTTCGCCCCGGCGACGTCGTCGGTGAGCGTGTGCATCCGCACCCGGGTGGCGGTGAGCCCGTTGCGCACGAACGTCTCGAACGTCTCCTCGTCGGCGGTCTGCACCGCCAGCATCCCGCGGACATAGACGTCCTCGACGCTGACGTCCGGGTTGAACTCGCACAGCCAGGCCCGCTGCCGCTGGCGACCGGCGGCGGTGAGCGAGCAGGTGCGCCGGTTACCGCTGGCCATGCGTTCCGGCACAGCGGCGTCCACGCGAAGGAAGCCGGCCCGCTCCAACCGGGTCACCGCCGCCATCACCCGGACGATGTCCATCCGGTGGGCACCGCCGAAGAGCTCGTCGTGGCGCTGCATCAGCTCCCACGCGCTGCCGTCCCGGCCGCCGAGCAGGGCGAGCAGGATGTCGTCCAGCACCAACGCCAGGCACCTCCCGCCGAACTTCTACAAGACGTAGAAGCTAGCAGAAACCAGGACAGGGTCGCGGGCAGCGACCTCCGACTAGTCGTCGGGGTGCTCCCGCAGGAGCGCGCGCAGTGTCTCCTCGTCGCTGTCGTCGAGGGTGCCGACGAACCTGCGCAGCACCGTCGCCCGGTCGGGCTCCTCGGCGAGCAACCGGCTCATCCGCTCCGCGACCAGACCCGCCGCGTCCCGGAGCGCCCCGTAGCGGAACGCCCGGCCGTCGCGGTGCCGGGTGACCGAACCCTTCTCGTGCAACCGTGTCAGGGTGGTCACCACGGCGCTGTAGGACAGCGTGCCGGTCGGATCCAGCAGGTCGCGGACCTCACCCGGCGTCAACGGCCCGGCGGCCTCGCCGAGGACCGTGACCACCTGCGCCTCGAGCTGCCCGGGCCGGCGGCGGCGGTCTGGTGTGCTCACCGGCGCAACTCTATCGAGCCTCCGGCAGTTGCCACGGACCCGGCTGGATACAGTCCTTCGCAGGCGCTTCGGGACGGAGGTCGCGTGTTCGATCATTTCGTGTGGTCGGTGGTCGTGGTGCCGCCGCTGGTCGTGCTCGTGGTGCGGCTCCTCGCCGACCGGCTCCCGCCGTCGACCGCGGCCCGCGCCGTCGCCTGGTCCGCGGCCGTGGTCGCCGCCGCCAGCACGGTCAACCTGCTGCTGTTCGCGATGAAGGCGGTCGCGCAGGTCCCGGCCGTCGCACACGCGGCCGGCTGGTCGGCCCGGGTCGTCACCGCCGACACCGCCGCCGAGCCGTGGGTGCCGTGGCTCAGCGTCGCGCTCCTCGCCGCCGTCGCCGTCTCCGTCACCCTGCGCTGGCGCCGGCACCGCGACGTCCTCGCCCTCGGCCGCTCCGCCGACCCCGGCCCGCTCGTCGTGCTGCCCGACCCGGAGGCGAAGGCGTTCGCGGTCCCCGGCCGTCCCGGCTACGTCGTGGTCACCACCGGTATGCGGTCACTGCTCACCGACCGGCAGTTCGACGCGCTCATCGCCCACGAGCACGCCCACCTCACCGGCCGGCACCACCGCCTCGCCCGCCTCTCGGGCCTGGCCGCCGCCGCCCACCCGGCGCTGTGGTGGGTCGCCCGGCACGTCGACTATCTCCTGGAGCGCGCCGCCGACGAGCAGGCCGCCACGGAGGTCGGCAGCCGCCGTACGGTCGCCCACGCCATCGGCGCCGCCGCCCTCGCCACCGCGGGCACCGGCGCGTCGGCCGCCGGCACGGGCCGGTCGATGCTGCACGTCGCCATCCCGGCGGGCATCGTCCCGCGCCGGGTGTCGCTGCTGCTCACTCCTCGCACCTGGCGCGGTGCCCGGCTGCTGCCCCTGCTGCCCGCCGGTCTCGCGGCGTTCTCGGTCGCCTGGTCCGTCGAGGCCGCCCTGGACCTCGTCGAACTGTTGATGGCCGCCCACAACGCCCGCTGAGTCCACCGGCGCACACGCCCCGCCGCCGGGGCGCTCGACCCGCCGGACGAAGACCCGTCCGACGCCCCCGGCGGTGCGTCCGCCGACCGCACACGGTTGACATCGGTGGATCGATGTGACCATCATTCCACTAAGCACTTAATGGATTGAGGGTTTCGCGTGATCGACTTCCAGCTGGACGACCGGTCCGGGGTCGCCACGTATCTGCAGCTGGCACAGCAGGTGCGGCATGCGCTACGGCTGGGGCTGCTGGAGCCCGGGGACAAGTTGCCGACCGCGAAAGAGGTCGTGGCGAAGCTCGCCATCAATCCGAACACGGTGCTGAAGGCATACCGCGAGCTGGAGCGCGAAGGGCTCCTCGTCGTCCGGCAGGGGCTCGGCACGTTCGTCCGGGCGTCGCTGGGACCGAAAGGCCAGGCCGAACAGGCCGAGCAGGACGAGCTGCGGCAGCGGCTGGCCGACTGGGTGCGCGCGGCGCGCCGGGCCGGCCTCGGCGAGGACGACATCGAGGCGATGTACCGCGCAGCGATGCGGCAGGAGATCCCAGCGATCCACACGGAGGGACTGCATGACACCCGCGCTTGAGGCCGAGCACCTCGGCCGCCGCTATGGACGGAAGTGGGCGCTGCGCGACTGCACCCTGACACTGCCGGCCGGGCAGGTGATCGGGCTCGTCGGACCCAACGGCGCCGGCAAGACCACGCTGCTGCACCTGGCCGTGGGGCCTGCTGCGGCCGACCGAAGGGACGGTGCGCGTCCTCGGGCGGGCGCCGAGCGGCGCGGTCGCCGACGTCGGGTTCGTCGCGCAGGACAAGCCGCTGTACCGCAACCTCACCGTCGGCGAGACGGTGCGGATGGGCGCGTGGCTCAACCCGGGCTGGGACCGGCAGGCGGTGGTGGACCGGATCGAGCGGATCGGCATCACGCCGGAGCAGAAGGTCGGCGGGCTCTCCGGTGGGCAGCGCTCGCAGGTCGCCCTCGCCGTGGCGCTGGGCAAGCGGCCGAGGCTGCTGCTGCTCGACGAGCCGGTCGCCGACCTGGACCCCATCGCCCGGCGGGACTTCCTCCGCACGTTGATGGCGGAGGTCGCCGAGTCCGGAGTGACGGTCGTGCTGTCCTCGCACCTGCTCGCCGACGTCGAGAAGACGTGCGAGTTCCTGGTACTGCTGACCACGCCGGTTCGTCGAGGCGCTGAAGACCGCCGAGCACCCGGTGCTGACGTCCACTCGCACGTCCAGCTCGCCGACCACACCGAGACGCTGCTGGCGCAGCACCGATTGGTGACCGGTCCGAGGGCCGCCGCGCCGGCGCTGACCGCCGCGCACAGCGTCGTGCAGGCCGACTACACCGACCGTCAGGCCAGTCTCGTGCTCAGGGCCCGCGGGCCGATCGACGAGCGGGTCTGGACGGTCCGCCCCATATCCCTGGAAGCGCTCGCGCTCGCCTACATGTCCGCACCGGAGCAGCAGGAGACCGCGGCATGACCCGCCTCGCGTGGCGGCTGGCCCGCCCCAACATCCTGTCGTCGGTGCTGCTGCTCGCCGCTGTGGCCGTTTTCGCGGTACTGACGCGGCAGGCGATGACCGCGTTCATGCACGACTCCGGGCTCGACGCGTGCCTCGCGGGCAACGGGGACTGCGGCAACCTGATGCAGGCGTTCGACATGCGGTTCGACACCGTGACCACCGTCGTGAAGCTGCTCAACGTGGTGCCGATGCTGATCGGCGTCTTCTGGGGCGGGCCGCTCATCGCCCGCGAGCTGGAGCAGGGCACCCACCGCCTGGTCTGGACGCAGTCACACGGGCGCGGCCGGTGGCTCGCCGCGCGGCTCGGCGTGCATCTGGCCGGCGCCGCCGCCGTCGCCGCGGTGTTCACCCAGCTGATGGCGTGGTGGTTCGCGCCGATCGAGCGGATCCAGGTCGAGGGCACCGTCCTGTACGGGCGGCTCGACCCCAACGTCTTCGACTTCCGAGGGATCGTCCCCGTCGCCTACGCCGTGTTCGCGTTCGCCGTCGGCGCCGCCGCCGGGGCACTGCTGCGCCGGACCGTCCCCGCGATGGCCGTCACGCTGGTCCTGTACCTGGTGACGACGGTGCTCGTGCGGGTCTGGCGGGAGCACTTCATGGCGCCGCTGCGGTCCACGTACGCGTTCGGCGTCACCGACCCGCGCGCCGGCAAGGGCGACTGGGTGCTCAGTCACGACACCGTCGACCCGACCGGCGCCCTGACCACCCTCGCCGAGGTGCCCGCCGCGTGCCGGGCGCAGGCCGACCACACCGCCACCGACGCGTGCCTCGGCGGCCTCGGCTATCAGTGGGCCGACACGTATCAGCCGATCGAGCGCTTCTGGACGTTCCAGCTCATCGAGACGGGCATCTTCGCCGGGCTGGCCGCCACGGCGCTCGGGTTCGCCGCCTGGTGGGTGGTTCGGAAGCTGGCCTAACCAACCAGAATGTCCTACCATCCAAATGTCCTACATTTGGAGGTCGGTGTGCTGGAGAGCCCCCGCCGGGCCGTGCCCCTCGCTGTGCAGGTCGCCGGCCAGTTCAAAACGCTGATCGCGGCCGGTGACTGGCCGGTCGGCTCCCGGATCCCGCCGGAGCACCGGCTCACCGAGGAGCTCGGTGTCAGCCGCAACACCGTCCGTGAGGCGTTGAGTGCGCTCGTCCACCTCGGGCTGCTCGAGGCGCGGCCGGGCGACGGCACCTACGTGCGGGCCGACAGCGAGCTGCAGGTCTCCCTCGGCCGGCGGGTCGCCGAGGCCGACCCCGACGACGCCTTCGAGGTGCGGGCGCTGTTCGAGCACCGGGGCGCCCGCCGCGCCGCCACCCACGCCACGGGCGAGGACGTGGCGCGGCTGCGGGAGCTCCTCGAACATCGTGACGCGGCCCGCACCGCCGGCGACCTGCCCCGCTTCGTCGAGACCGACTTCGCGTTCCACCGCGCGGTCGTCATCGCCGGCGGCAACCCGCTGCTCGCCGAGCTGTATCAGCACCTGAGCCCCGTCATCACCCAGACCATCAGCGACACGGCCGCCCTGCACGAGGACCGCGCCGTCCACGACCTGCACCATCGGCTCGTCGACGCGATCGCCGCCGGCGACCCCGCCGCCGCCGAGGCGTGCAGCGTCGCCCTCGTCGAAGAAGGCCGCGACATCCTGCACGGGAGTGCCTCATGACCGCCACCCTCGCCACACCCGTCCGCGCCCGCACCGGGCTCCTCGTCATCGGCATCCTGCTCATCGCCACCAACCTGCGGGCGGCGCTGACGTCCGTCGGGCCGGTGCTCGACGACGTCCGTGCCGACCTCGGACTCACCGCCACCGCCGCCGGTGTCCTGACGGCGCTCCCGCTCCTCGCGTTCGCGGGCTTCTCCCCCGTCGCGCCGCTGGTCGCCCGCCGGCTCGGCCTGGAGCGCACCATCGGCCTCGGCCTCGCGGTGCTCGCGGCCGGGATCGTCCTGCGGTCGCTGCCGGTCACCGGCGGGATCTGGGTGGGGACCGTCGCGATCGGCGCGTCGATCGCGTTCTTCAACGTCCTGCTGCCCAGTCTCGTCAAGCGCGACTTCCCGGACCGCGTCGCGCAGCTGTCCGGCGGGTACTCCGCGACGCAGAGCATCGTCGCGGCGATCGCGTCCGGTGTGGCGGTGCCGATCGCGGGCCAGTCGACGGCCGGCTGGCGGATCGCGCTCGGCTGCTGGGTCGGCCTCACCGTCATCGCCGCCGCCGTGTGGCTGCCCCGGCTGCGCACCCGCCCGCCCGGCGCGGACAGCGCCGCCGGCACGACGGCCGCGCACCGCTCACCGTGGGGTAGCGCCGTCGGCTGGCAGGTGACGCTGTTCATGGGCCTGCAGTCGCTGGTCTTCTACGTCATGGTCGCCTGGCTGCCCACCATCGAGCAGGACCACGGCGTCTCCGCCACCACCGCCGGCTGGCACCTGTTCCTGTACCTGATCGCCGCGGTCGCCGCGAACCTCACCGCCCCGCACCTGATGCGGCGCCTGCCGGACCAGCGGCTCGTCGCCCTGCTGTGCGCCGCGCTCATCCTCCTCGGCGCCGGCGGCCTGCTGCTCGCACCGGGCCTGTCGGTCGTGTGGCTGTTCAGCGCGGGCTTCGGCGCCGGCACGTCCCTCGTCCTGTGCCTGTCCCTGTTCAGCATGCGCGCCGTCGACCACCGCCAGGCCGCCGCCCTGTCCGGCATGGCCCAGTCGATCGGCTATCTCCTCGCCGCCTGCGGCCCCGTCCTGATCGGCGCCCTCCGCGACGCCAGCGGCTCATGGACCCTGCCCCTCGCGACGGTCTGCGCACTGACCGCGATCATGGGCGCCTTCGCGGTCCTCGCCGGCCGTGACCGCGTCATCGGCTGACCGGGGCAGCGGATCAGGTTCACCCCCGGATCGACTGGTGCGGATGCGGGGTCGGCGCTAGCGTCACAGCGATGAGCATCCAGCGCGCGCTTGTGTTCGCCGCCGCGGTCGTCCTGGCGCTGGCAGGCTGCGACGGCTCGCCGGCGCCGGCGGCGTCGGGGCAGGCGGCCGCCACCGCGTGCGGCGGGGCGGTCGCGGCCGAAGTTCAGCAGCGCATCGCGCGGCCCGGGGTGCAGAGCGTGACGGTGGACAAGGACTGCGTGACCCTGGTCGTCGGGACCACGCTGTCCGACGGGGACGCGGACGCCGCCCGGCAGTTGTGCGATCTGGCGGCCACGACGGCGTATGCGGGCGGCATCATCCGCGTCAGGGTCGACAGCGGCGCGGGCAAGGACCTGGCACGGGGCGTCAAAGGGTCGAGGTGTGGCTGATTGCGGAAATCGGATACGGTCATGCGGGTGTCCGCCAAGCGTCTGACGCTGCCCGCCCGGGTCAAGGCCCTCGCGGTGCCGCTCCCCGCGGGCAGGCACATCCGGCCCGACCTCGACGACGACGAGCCCGCGGTGCTCTGGCTGAGCAAGACGTCCCCGCCGCCGGGCCTGTGGGAGGAGCTGCGCGCCGCGCACTCCGTCACCGGACTGTGGCCGCTGCTGCTGACCCACCTCGACGGTGACCCGGCCCGCCCGTGGGTCGAGGGCGAGCTGCTCCCCGACGACATGTCCGACCCCGCCACCCACGACCCGGCGGCGCTGCTGTCGGCGTGGTGGGCCGCATCGGCGGCCGGACAGGACGGCTGGCCCGGCCTCGCGCCCGCGTCCGTGACCGTCCATCCGGGCGAGGCCGACGCGACCGCGGACCGGGAGGCGGCGGCGCTGCTCGCGTCGCGTCGCCCGTGGCGGCTCGGCCTCGCCGCCGCCGGGCGGGGCGCGGACGCTCTCGCCGTCATCGGCTGGGACGGGCCCGTCAACCACGCCGGGGACACCGCCCACATCAGCGCGGTGCTGCGCAGCTGGGAGGAGCGCTTCGGGGTCAGGGTCGTCGGGGTCGGCTTCGCGGAGCTGTTCCTGAGCGTCGCCGCACCACCGGCCACCGCGGACGAAGCCGTCGCGGTGGCCGCCGAGCACTTCGCGTTCTGCCCCGACAACGTGTGGAGCCACGACGGCCTCCCCGGCTACGCGGCAACCCTCGTCGGCGCCCCCGCCTGGCACTTCTGGTGGGACTGACGCACGTCGGCGCCTGACATCCCGCGGTGCGACGGGAAAGGGTGGCACGATCCGCGCGGAGCACAGCGGAGGGGACCGGGGATACGGCGGATCGTCGACGGGGTGTGGGAGATCGCGACCGGCTACGTCCACGCGCACCTCATCGAGGTCGACGACGGCCTGGTCCTCGTCGACACCGGCCTGCCGCGCAAGGTGACCAACGCCGCCCAGTCCGTCGCCGCCCGCCTCGCCGACCTCGACTTCCAGGTCGCGGTGTTCGGCCACGGTGCCGCGGTCACCGGCGACGCCGTGTCCAGGTTCCGCGACTACGCAGGCCGCCGGCGGTAGCTCAGACGAACGAGTCCAGGGCGGAGCGGATCAGGGCGCGCATGGTGTCGCTGCCGGTGTGGCCCGAGTCCTCGACGATCGTGAGCGACGCGCCGGGCCAGCGCTCGGCGAGGTGCCACGCCGTTTCGAGAGGGCTGCTGATGTCGAAGCGGCCGTGCAGCAGGACCCCGCGGATCCCGGCGAGCCGACCGGCGTCGCGCAGCAGGACGCCCTCCTCCAGCCAGGCGGCGTTGGCGAAGTAGTGGGTGCAGATGCGGACCATGGCCAGTCTCGCGTCGTCGGGGCGGCCACTGTACGCGTCGGGCACGCCGTTCGGCTCGAGGGAGATCGCGGTGTCCTCCCACGCGCACCACGCCTCGGCGGCCGCGGCCCGCACCGAGGCGTCGGGTGAGTCCATCAGCCGGGCATAGGCCGCGACCAGGTCGCCGTCGCCGGGTGCGGCCCTGGAAAGGGCATGGTCGCGGAACGCCGCCCACTGCGCGGGGAAGAACCGGCCGATCCCCTCATACAGCCAGGCGATCTCGCGGCGGCGGGTGGAGGTCACCCCGTCGATGACGACACCGGCGACCCGCTGCGGATGGGTCTGCGCATACGCGAGGATCAGCGTCGAGCCCCACGAGCCGCCGAACAGCACCCACCGGTCGATCCCGAGATGCTCCCGCAGCCGCTCCATGTCGGCGATCAGATGCGCCGTGGTGTTGTGCCGCAGGTCGGCGTCCGGTGTGGACGCGTGCGGGGTGCTGCGGCCGCAGTTGCGCTGGTCGAACTGCACGATCCGGTAGCGGTCCGGGTCGAAGTAGCGCCGGGTGCCGGGGGTGCAGCCGGAGCCGGGCCCGCCGTGCACGACGAGCGCGGGCAGCCCGCCGGGGTCGCCGGCGACGTCCCAGTGCACGAGGTTGCCGTCGCCGACGTCGAGCATGCCCTCGTCGTACGGGTCGATGAGCGGATACATCCCGACACGATACAACAGCGCTGTTATATTAGTGCTGTGACATTCCTCGGCAGCCGGCTCCGGCATCTCCTCGAACTGCTCGACGGCGACGTCGCCGCCGTCTACGCCGACCTCGGGCTGCCCGAGGTGCGGCCCAGGTTCGCCCCGGTCCTGCGCACCCTCACCCGGCGGGGGCCGGCGACGATCCGCGACCTGGCCGCCGCGGTCGGCGTCACCCACTCCGCGGCGAGCCAGACCGTTGCGGAGATGGCCCGGCAGGACCTCGTCCGGCTCGAGGCCGGCGACGACGCCCGGCAGCGGATCGTGCACCTCACCGACCGGGCCGCCCGGCTCATGCCGGCGATCGAGGCGGAGATGGCGGCGACCGTCGCGGCCGCCGGCGCGCTCGACGCCGAACTGCCGTACCCGCTGAGCCGCCTCGTCGAGGAGGCCGTCGCCGCCCTCGAGGTCCGCCCGATGCGGGTTAGGATCGGCGAGGTGGTGGTAGGCAGGAAGACGTGACAGCCGACTTCCCGAAGTTGATCGTGCCGGTCGACCACACCGAGCCGGTGCCGCGCCGGGTCCGCGCCATGCTGGGCGGCAGGACCGTCCTTTCCACCACCCGCGCCGTGTATCTGTGGGAGTCGCCGGCCTACCCGCAGTACTACATCCCCGCCGAGGACCTCGACCGGGCGGCCGTCGTCGACGAGGACCACGTGCAGCGGCTCAAGCACGGCAGCGCTCGCCGCATCGGCCTGCGGGTCGGCGACGTGGACCGCCCCGCCGCCGGGCGGATCTACACCGACGGGCCGGTCACCGGCCTCGCCCGCCTGGAATGGGACTCCCTGGACGCCTGGTTCGAGGAGGACGAGCAGGTGTTCGTGCACCCGCGGAACCCGTACAGCCGCGTCGACGCCCTGCGGTCCACGCGCACCGTGCGGGTCTCACTCGACGGGGTGATCCTGGCCGGGTCGTCGTCGCCGGTGCTGGTGTTCGAGACCGGCCTGCCGACCCGGTACTACCTGAACCGGACCGACGTCGACTTCACCCGCCTGGAGGCGTCGCCGACCCGCTCGTCGTGCCCGTACAAGGGACGCACCACCGACTCCTGGTCGGCCCGGATCAACGGAACAGCGCATCAGGACATCGCGTGGGCCTACAACTTCCCGACGGCGGCGCTGACCCCGATCGCCGGACTCGTCGCCTTCTACAACGAGAAGGTCGACATCCAGCTCGACGGACGCGTCCTCGACCGTCCTTCAGCCACCGCCTGACGACGCCGCCGCGGCGGACTGGGCCTGCCACATGGACACGATGACGCCGAGGACGAAGACCTGCACCGGCAGCGGCACCCCGGGCAGGTCGACGGCGACGTCGTTGCCCCAGAAGCTGAGCTTGTGGACCGAGCCGACCTTGGTGCCGCCCGCATACAGGTCCTGCGCCTGGCTCCACATCGAGGCTCGGCGGAACTCGTAGGTGAGGCCGCCGGCGGTCACCGTCCACTGTTTGCGGCCGACCCGGTCGGCGGCTGCCACCACCCCACCGGCCTTGTCGAGCATGGAGAACGTGTTGCCCCACATGTTGCTCCGGACCTGGAACGACCCGCCCGCGACCGTGAGGTCGCCGCCGCTGCGCCACACCGCGCCCTCCCACGCGGCGACCTGCCGGCCGTTGTCGGTCACCGTGTAACGGGAGCGCAACACACTGGTCCGCTTCGCGATCAGCATGGCTCCGAGCCTAACCCCGTGGGGCAAACCCGACCGGTTGCGGCGGCGCCGGCGCCTCCTCGACGGGCGGCGCCACCGTCGATCCGAGCACGCTCAGCAGGGCCGGTGCGAGCAGCGACCGGACGACGAACGCGTCGATGAGCACGCCGACCGCGAGCGCGAAGGCGAGCTCCTGGAAGGGGCGCAGCGGCACGATCAGCAGCAGGCCGAAGCTCACCGCGAGCGTGAACGCGGCCGTGCGGATGGCGCGCGCCGAATGCGGCAATGTCATGGCCAGGGCCTCCCGCAGCGGGCGGGACCGCGCCTCCCGCCACGCGGGCCCGATGCCGAAGATGTTGTAGTCGGAGCCGAGCGCGACGAGCAGTACCGCCGCCGCGAACGGGACGTAGAAGGTCAGTCCGTCGCCGCCGAGCCGGTCCTGGAACACATACGTCGTCAGGCCCAGCGTGGCACCGATCGCGAGGACGCTGCAGGCGAGCAGCCCGACCGGCGCGATGAGCGCCCGCAGGAACAGCACCAGGAACAGCAGGTTCGCCAGCAGCGCGGCGATGGCGATGCGGCCGAGGTCGTGCACGGTCTGGTCGACGATCACGTGTGCGACGGCGGTGTCGCCGCCGAGGGTGGCCGTGGCGCCGTCGAAGCCGGCGGCGGCCAGCAGGCCCGGCAGATCCCGCTGGATCCGGCCCACGGTGTCGACGGCGCGGGCGCCGAGCGGCTCGTCGGCGAGGATGAGCAGGATGCGGGCGGCGGCACCGTCGCGGGCCTGGAAGACGCTGAGCCCTTCCGGCAGGCCCTTGGTGCCGGGGCCGAGGACCGCGGCGACGCCGGTCTCCTTCGCCAGCGCCTGCTGTAGCTTGTCGAGCTCCGCCTGCCGGCCGGCGACGCCGGCGCCCTCGATGAGGACCTCGGTCGGTGACAGGATGCCGTCGGCGAACCCGGTCTGGGCGGCGTCCGCGGCGACCCGCGTCGGGTGGCCGGGCGGCAGCGCCTCGACGAACGACACCCCGAGCCGGATGTGCTGCAGCGGCAGCGCGGCGACGAGCAGCCCGCCGACGCACAGCAGCAGCATCGGCAACGCGAACCAGCGCCGGGTGAGCAGCCTCGCCCACCAGCGCCCGCCGGTCGGTGCCGGCTCCGCGCCGCGTGCGCCGAGGGGCCGGCGCAGCAGGGACCAGAAGGT
Organism: Dactylosporangium sp. NPDC005555; assembly: GCF_040605635.1. Lineage (NCBI taxonomy): Bacteria > Bacillati > Actinomycetota > Actinomycetes > Micromonosporales > Micromonosporaceae > Dactylosporangium > Dactylosporangium sp. NPDC005555. The sequence continues at coordinate 122,405 of NZ_JBEXDG010000005.1, read as the reverse complement.
GACCCGGCCGAGGATCGCCAGCATCGCCGGGACGAGCGTGACGGCGACCAGCACGCCGATGAGGATGGCCAGGGCCATGCCGGGGCCGAACGCCCGGAAGGTGGGCGCGTCGGCGACGATGAGTGCGCCGGTACCGGCGGCGGCGGTCGCCCCGGCGACGGCGATGATCGGGGTGAAGCGGGCGGTGGCGTGCCGGGCCGCGTCCAGCCGTGACTCACCGGCGGCGAGCTGCCCTCGCGCGGCGGACAGGTAGAACACGACGTAGTCGGTGACGACGCCGAGCAGCAGCGCCACCAGCAGCGGCTGGGTCTCCTGCGGGACGGGCACCCCGAGCCGCGACGCGAGCGCGCCGCCGACGTAGATGGTCAGCAGCGTGGCGATGCCGGCCGCGGCGAGGGCGAGCAGCGGCGCGATCAGCGACCGGAACGCGAAGGCGACGATGAGGAACACCGCACCGACGGTGATCAGCTCCAGGGTCGGCACCTTCGACTGCAGGATGCGGGTCTGCTCGACGCGGGCCGGCACGGAGCCGGTGATCCCCACGACGGCGTCGTCGGCGTCGTAGTGCAGCTTCACGAACTGCTCCGCGGCGGCGACCTGCCCGCCGAAGGTGACCGACGGGTCGGTGAACAGCAGCGTGACGATCGTCGTGCCGTCCTCGGCGGAGCCCGGGAAGAGGCCGAGGGTGTTCATGACCGGGACCGCGGCCTTGATGGGGCCGGCGTCGGTGTACGTGCCGTCGCTGACCGACCGGGCGCGGGTGACCGCTTCCTCCTGGGTGGCCTGCGACAGGCCGTCGGCCTTGCGCTGCACCACGGCGACGCGGCTCAGCAGTGGGAAGCCGAACTTCTCGAACGAGCGGACCTCGCTGGCGACGGCCGGGTTGTTCGCCGACACCAGCTGCTCCAGATCGGCGCCGCCCTGCGGGGCAGGCAGGTACATCACGGAGGCGGCGGCCGCGGCGACCCAGCCGGCGAGGATGAACCAGCGCAGCCACACCACGAGGGCGGCGTATCCGCGCAGCAGCGCGTTGGGGCGCCAGCGGCTGCGGGGCTCCACGACATCGGTCACGGCCCGGTCCCTTCCCGAGGTCTGATGTGGCTCGTCAGTACCCGACGGGCCGGGCCGGAAAACGGTGGCGCTCGATCGGGCGACGGACGCTGAGTCAACCGGCCGGCAACCGGTGGCCTCGCGGCTCCTGGTGCCGGCCCGGCGGCCTCGCACCCTGGTGTCGAGCCGGCCGCCGACCGGCGGCCTGTGCGGACCTCGGCGTCAGCCGGGCCAGCGGTCAGTGGCCTGTGCGGACCTCGGCGTCAGCCGGGCCAGCGGCCGGTGGCTCTGCGCACGCCGACGGCGCCCGCCCGGTCGACGGTCGCCTTCACCACGGCGAAGATCGCGCCCTGCAGGGCGGCGGCGACGAGGATCTCGCCCCAGCCGCGGTCCTCGTCGGTGGCGTTCGGCGCGTCGTCGTCGTTGGCGACGACCTTCCACACCTGCTTGAAGACCAGCCCGGCGACGAGGCCGGCGCCCGCGCCGAGCAGGAGCCCGACCGGCTTGTACGCGATCTTCGCGCCCAGGCGGCTCATCATCGCCCCCTGCGGCGCACGACGACGGCGACGACGACGGCGAGGATCAGCGCGGCCCCGATCACGGCGACCGGCACCGGGCGGCGCCGGACGACGACCGCCTTGTCCGACACCGTGCCGGCGAGCCCGGCGGCCTGCCCCTGGATGGCGACCTTCGCCCTGCCCGCCGCGTCCTTCGCCTTCCCGGCGGCATCCACCGCGGCGTCCTTGGCCTTGCCCGCCGCATCCACCGCGGCGTCCTTGGCCTTGCCGGCGGCGTCCGACGCGGCGCCCTTGGCACGGTCAGCGGCCTGCGCGGCGGCGTCCTTCGCGCGGGCCTTCACGTCGGTCTTCGCGGCGAGGGCCTCGACGGTGCTGCCGAGCTCGGCACGGGTCCTCGCGATCTGCGCCCGCAGCTCCTGCGGGTCCTGGGGAACGTCCGAAGTGCTCACGACGCTCGTCCTTCCCGGACCGCGGTCTGCACCGCGTCCACGTCCGCGGTGACACTGGCCACCGTCTCCTGCGGGGTGATGGGGGTCGCGGCCTTCAGCTGCCGCCGGCCGAGCAGCGCCGCGACGCCCGAGGCGGCGAAGACCACCACGGTGACGACGAGCACGGCCAGCCACAGCGGCCACGCCAGGTCCAGCACGACGACCGCCAGGACGATCGTCAGTCCCAGCCCGTACAGCGCGAGGGCCGCGGCGCCGCCGAACAGGCCACCGCCGAGGCCGGCGCGCCTGCCCTTCTCCGCCAGCTCGGCCTTGGCCAGCGCGAGCTCGTCGCGGACCAGCGTGGAGATCTGCTCGGCGGCCTGCGAGACCAGCTGCGACGTCGACCTACCGGCCTCGGCCGGCTCGCCCACGGGTCGTGGCGTGACCATGGCGCGACCTCCCGTTCAGTTGCAGCGGTCATTCCCTTGCCCTCCGGCAACCAAACACGCCGTCGACGGTTCGGCCCACGACCGCGCGAAACGGCATCACGTGAGGTCGACGGTCAGGGGGCGGCACGGCGGCACCCGGACAGGAGGCCGAGGCGCCGTACGTGCGGCCGCGCGGCACCCGCGACCTGGACACGGCCGCCAGGTCAGGCGCCGGCCGGTCCTCGTGACCGCCTCGCCTCCTGCCAGATCAGGCGGGCGATGCCCGGTCGCACGTCGGTGGTGATGACCGCCATCGCCCGCCGGACGAACCGGTCGTCGTCCAGCTGCGCGAGCATGGCAGCGGCGAGGTCGGGCCGGGCGGTGAAGAGCCCGTCCGCCACGTCCGGCGCGGTCTGGAAGCGGGTGACGGCCGGGTGGTCGAACAGCCCGGACGGCCGGGCGAGGGTCCAGTCCAGGTCGCTGGCGCGGACCAGGGCCTCCATGCGGCGCATGTCGTCGTGGGCGGTGCGGGCGACCCGCCGGTTGACCAGCGGGTCCATGACCAGGTTGAAGAAGTGCTCGCCGGTGGGACGCCAGGCGGGGTCCATCACGCTGGAGCTCACCGCGACGAGCCGCTTGACGCCGTGCCGGTGCATCGCCGCGACGATGTTCGCCGCGCCCCGCGAGTAGACGCTGACCGGTCGCCGGGTCGGTGGCACGCCGAGGCTGGACAGGACGGCGTCGCTGCCGGCAACGGCCCGGTCCACCGCGTCGGGATCGAGGACGTCGCCGGTGACGAAGGTGAGCCCGGCACGGCGCGCGGCCACGCCGGGGCCGGACGGGTCCACGCCGGAACCGGCGGAGACCGCGCTGGAGCCGGCGGAGACTGCACTAAAGCCGGCGGAGCCGGTCGGGATCGGGTGGCGGGTGACGGCGGTGACCTCGTGGCCGGCCTCGACGGCCTGGTCGACGAGCCGGCGGCCGGTGGGGCCGGTGGCCCCGAAGACGGTGAGTCGCATGCGTTGACGGTGCCTCGCCCGAGGCGCAGTATTCAACCATGCTGAATAAAACCCGGGGCCGCCCGCGCGGCAACCCGGACACCAAGGCCCGCATCGCCGGCGCCGCGCGCGAGCTGTTCCTGGCGAAGGGCTACCGGGGCACGACGGTCCGGGCGGTCGCCGCGGCGGCCGGCGTCGACCAGGCGCTCATCAGCTACCACTTCGGCTCCAAGCAGGGACTGTTCGGGCAGTCCCTCGACCTGCTGTGCCTCGGCTCGACGGCCCTCGACGAGGCGCTGAGCGGCGACCAGGCGGGCCTCGCCGACCGGCTCCTGACGGCGGTCACCGGCCTGTGGGACGCCGCCGACCCGGCCGGGCACCGGATCGCCGGGCAGGACGACGACACGATGCGCGTCTTCCGCGACTACCTGGAATGTGAGCTCCGCGTCCGCATCGCTGAATTTCTCGGCGGGCCGGGAGCGTCCGACCGGGCCACCGCCGCCGTCGGCGTCATCGGCGGGCTCGTCTTCACGCGGTACCTGCACCCGATCGGCTCGATCGCCAGGCTGCCGGCGCCGGAGGTCGTGCGGGTGTTCGGCCCGGCGCTGCGGGCCGCCCTGCACCCGCCCCGGAGAAGGCCATGACAGGGTGGCACCGCGTCTGCGTCGATTTGCGGTGGTCGGGTCCGGGTGGGGTAACAGGACCGGGTGACGAAGACCGTGCTCGTGACCGGAGCCTCCGGGTTCATCGGGTCGCACCTGGCCCGCGCGCTCGCCGACGAGGGATACGACGTCCGGGCGATGACCCGCCACCCCGGCCGCTACGACGGCTCGGGCACTCCCGTGCGTGGTGACGTGTTCGACCAGGACAGCCTCGGCGAGGCCCTCGACGGCACCGACGCCGCCTACTATCTCGTGCACTCGCTGGACTCCGACGACTTCGAGGAGAAGGACGCCGAGGCGGCCCGCACCTTCGCGGCAGCGGCGGCGGACGCGGGACTGGAACGCATCGTCTATCTCGGCGGGCTCGGCGACGACGACGGCGAGCTGTCCCCGCACCTGCGCTCCCGGCGTGCCGTCGAACGCATCCTGCGGGAAGGTCCGGTGCCGGTCACCGCGCTGCGGGCCGCGGTCGTCATCGGCGACGGTGGGATCAGCTGGGAGATCACCCGGCAGCTCGTCGACCGGCTCCCGGCGCTGCTCACCCCGCGGTGGGTGCGGACGCGGACCCAGCCGATCGCGCTGCCGGACGTCATCCGGTACCTCGTCGGCGTCCTGGAGCCGGTCGAGGCCCGCGGCAAGGTGTACGAGATCGGCGGCCCCGAGGTGCTGCGCTACATCGACATGCTGACCCGCGCGGCGAAGGTCCAGGGCGACCACCTCGCCAACGTGACGGTGCCGCTGCTGACGCCGCGGCTGTCGTCGTCGTGGCTGGTGCTCGTCACCGACGTCGACTTCACGACCGCCCGGAACCTGGTCGACTCCCTCAGCACCGAGGTCGTCGTCCGCGACCACAGCATCGAGGACGTCGTGCCCGGCCCGACGATCGGCTACGACGAGGCGGTCCGGCTCGCGCTGCGGGACCACGCCGCATGAGACGGTTCGTGAGGGCCGCGTTCGTCGACCGCGTGCCCCGCGACCACACGCAGCCGGACGCGCAGTTCCGCCGCCGGCGCGTCGTGGCCGCGGTGACGCTCGTCGTCGGCGCGCTGCTGCTCGGCCTGTCGCTGTCGATCCGCCCCGGCGACGCGCTGTTCTACCCGATGACCCTCGCCGTCGCCGCGACCTGGGTCGCCGGTGCGTTCCTGTCCGGCCCGCTGCACCTCGGCCGGATCCTGTTCCGCGACACGCTGCGCCGGCCCGTCGTCACCCCGATCCTGACCGGGCTGCTCGCCGGGGCGGTGTTCATCGCCGGCTCGCTCGTCGTGCGGGAGATCCCGCCGCTGCGCGCCTCCACCGACGAGGTGCTCGACCACGCCAGGTACGGCTCGATCGTCCTCATCACCGTCGTGACCCTCGCCAACGGCGCCGCCGAGGAGCTGTTCTTCCGCGGCGCGCTCTTCGCCGCCGTCGGCCGCACCCTGCCGGTGACGATCTCCACCGTCGTCTACGCGCTCGCGACCGTCGCCACCGGCAACCCGATGCTCGTCTTCGCCGCCGTCGTCCTCGGCACGGTCCTCGCCCTGCAACGCCGCGCGTCCGGCGGTGTCCTCGCCCCGGTCCTCACCCACGTCACATGGTCGACGGTGATGCTGTTCGCACTGCCGCCGCTCATAGCCAACTGATCCTGCCTGCTCGCGCGGGCCCCCGGACCTGCGCACCGGGGCGCCCGACGACAACCGCCGCGCTACGACTCCAGCAGCGGCCAGACCTCGACGACGCCGTGCGCGACCGCGCACGGGGTGCCGGACGCGAGTTTCACGGCCTCTTCGATGCTGTCGGCCTCGATGATCCCGAACCCGGCGAGGGGCAGGCCGGTGGACATGAACGCGCCCTCCCGCACCGTGACCTCCACGCCGTCGTGGTTGCGCACCTGCACCGGCGTGCCGGCCCGGGCGGCGCTCGCCCCGCCCGCGATGAGCTTCGCGTCGTGCGCGTGTGCCTCGTCCCGGACCGCGGGGTCGGTGCGGTCATACCCCGCCTGGTCGCCATATCCGATCGTCACGAACCGTGCCATGATGACCTCCTTCGCCTCGATGGTATGTCCGCCGTGCCGGTTTCGCCCGGCTCACCGGCCGAAGGGCACAGCCCGGCTCACGGGCCGAAGGGCACAGCCCGGCTCACGGGCCGAAGGCAGAACCCGGCTCACGGGCCGAAGGTCAGGTCGGCCTCGATGCCGTAGTGGTCGGAGAGGAACAGTTCGCGGCCGTCCGCGACCCGGACCGCGTCCTGCAGGACGGTGCGGGCCCGCGCGGTCAGCGGCCGGTCCCGGCCCGGACGGACGAGGACCTGGTCGAGGGCCGGTGGTGAGGGCCAGCGCGGCGTCGGCCGGTAGGTCGTGGACGTGTCCCCCGCCAGGACGTCGCGCAGCCCGGCCGCGGCGGCGAAACCCGTGAACACGGGTGCGTCCCGGGGGACATTGAAGTCGCCGACGACGACCGCGGGCAGCGCCGGCTCGAATTCGGTGACGACGCGCGCCAGATGCTCGAGCTCGCCCTGGATGATCCGCGTGAACCGGTTGCCCTCCGACCAGTCGTCGTCCCGGTTGGCGGTGAGATGGGTGTTGACGACGACGAGCGGGCCGGCCGGCGCCTCCACGACGGCGAGCTGTGCGCCCTTGCGCATGAGCAGCTCGGTGCGCCGTGGCCCGGTCATGGGGTACCGCGCGAACCGGTGCCGCCGGACCGGCCACCGGGACAGGATCAGCAGCCCGCCGGCGGGCAGCACGCCCCAGCTCACGGCCCGGTGCGCGTAGCCGGACACCCGGCGCAGCAGCCGGACGCTACCGCCGTGCAGGACCTCCTGGAGGCACACGATGTCGTACCCGGACCGGTCCAGGACGGGGCCGAGCGCCCGCAGGCGGGCCGGCACATCGTCCCGCATCAGCGCGTTGAACGTCAGCAGCCGAACATCGATCATCGACGCATTCCACCATCCGCCCGCCCGGCGGCGCCATCGGCGGTCCCCCGGATTGCTTGCCCGACTGGAAAGTGATCGCGTAAGGTTTCCGGCATGGAAAGTGATGAGATCAGGGCGCAGCTCGCGATGGTGCGACGGGCCGAGGCCGCGCCGTACATCGACCATCCGCCGACCCCGTGGTGGTATTCGCCGGTCGTCGGCGCGTGGGTCGCCGCCATGATCGGCACGTTCACCTGGTGGCGGGAGGACGTGGGGTTGTTCGTGGGGTCGCTCGCGGCGCTCGTCGTCCTGGAGCTGGTCTTCCTGACCTGGATGCGCCGCAGGCACGGCGCCCTGCCGATGCCGGGCCGGGGCACGCCGCCGGCCGAGATCGCGGCCGCCTGGCGCGGCTACGCCCTCGCGGTGCCGGTCGTCGCGCTCGTCGTCGCCGCCACCTGGTGGCTCGCCGGGGTCCTGCCCGCGGCCGGGGTCGCGTTCGTCCTCGTCACCGCCGGCCTCGCCCACTATGAGCGGCGCTACGCCGCCGCGGCCGCGGAGGCCAGGTCGCGACTCGCATGATCGAGGGCATCGACCCGGTCATCCACGTGCCGAAGCGCCTCGCCGCGATGGCGATCCTGGCCAACGCCCCGTCCGCGTCATTCCGCTTCCTCCGCGACCACCTGAGGATCAGCGAGTCGGACCTGTCGAAACAGATGTCCACCCTCGAGGCCGCCGGCTACGTCCGGTCCACGAAGGACGGTCACGGTCGCGGCGGCACCACCACCTACCGGATGACCGCCGCGGGCGACCAGGCGTACAAGACCCACTGTGCCGCCCTGCGCGCACTGCTGGACGGCGTGGTCCCCCAGCAGCAGTAGCCGCCGGCCGTCGCGGAAGGACGGCCGGCGGCTGGGTGCCGGGTCAGGTGCAGGTGGTGCCGTTGACGGTGAAGGCCGTCGGATTGAGGTTGGCGCCGGTGTACGTGGCGTTGAAGCCGAGACTGACCGTGCCGCCGGCGGGGACGGCGCCGTTCCAGGCCTCGTTGGTGACGGTGACCGTCGAGCCGGTCTGCGTCCAGCGGCCGGACCAGCCCTGGGTGACGCGCTGGTCGCCGGCGAACGCGAAGGTCATCGTCCACGACGTCCACGCGGCGGGGCCGTTGTTGGTGATCGTGACGTTGCCGGTGAAGCCGGTGCTCCAGCCGTTCGTCGAGTACGCCACCTTGCACCCGCCGGTCGGGGTCGGCGGTGTCCGTACCGTCACCGGCGCCGACAACAAGGAGAACTGCCCGGCGGTGTCCTTCGCCCGGACCATCAGGATGTATTCCGTGTTCGGCACGAGGCCGCTCAGCACCACCGACGGCCCGGTGCTGGTGGCCAGGACCGACAGCGCGTCGCCCTGCCGGCGGTGGATCTCGTAGCCGGTGACGCCGTTGTCGTCGGTGGAGGCGGGCCAGGTCAGCGTGAAGCCCGTCGAGGTCACGGCCGAGGCGACCGGCAGGCCGGGCGTCGTCGGCCGGGCGTCCGCCGGCGGGTCCGCGGTGGTGACGGCGACCGGTGCGGACGCGGCGGACGTGAGCCCGGCGCCGTTGCGGGCCGCGACCACGAACGTGTACGCGGTGGCCGGGGTCAGGCCGGTCAGCGACACCGACGCGGTGGTGGTGGTCGCGACGACCGTCGACGTGCCGCCCGAGACGCGACGCACCTCGTAGCCGGTGACGCCGCTCTCCGGGTCGCCGGACGCCGCCCAGGTCAGGCGCAGCCCGGTCGCGGTGACGTCGGACGCGACCGGCGTGCCCGGCACGGTCGGCGGGGTCGTGTCCTGCGGCAGGATCGTGCCGGTGTGGTCCGCGGCCCAGCTCGCCAGGGACGCCAGCGCGGAGTTCCAGTTGATCGCGACCTCGTTGACCGAGTAGGCGCCGATGTCGTCGACGAAGCACTTCTGCGCCTTGCAGCCGCCGAGCTGCGCCTGCGCGACCGGGTCCTGCAGGCCGCTGTTCGGGCCGCCGGACAGCGACCCGGGCGGCGCGGTCGGCAGCGACGCGTCGGACTGGTTGGCCCAGAACCGGTGGTGCACGTTGCGGACGGCCTTCTCGCCGTAGCCGGCGATGTACGACTGGTTCAGCGGGTTGCGGCCCAGCAGGTAGTCCAGCGTCTGGAACGCGCCGGTGCGGTACTTCGCGAGGCCGGTGAAGTCGTGCGCCAGGCCGAGGACGGCGGCGTTGTTGGCGATCTGCCCGTCGGAGCCCCAGTTGTAGGTGGTGCCGCCGTTCGGCGCCGGGTAGCCCTGCGCCGCCATCTGGCTCAGCAGGCCGTCGGCGAACGTCGCGAACTTCGCCCGGGTCGCGGCGACGTCGGCGGCGGGCAGGCCGTTGGGGACGAGCGCGAGAGTGGTGTCGCCGAGGCCGCCGACCCAGCCCCAGTCGTAGCCGCGCTGGTTGAAGCTCGCGCCCTTGAACAGCGAGGATCCGGTCACGTCGGTGCGGTAGGACGCGCCGCCGGTGGTGGTGAACAGCTCCGCCGCGGCCCAGTAGAACTCGTCGCTGACGTTGCTGTCGTCGTACGCACCGCCGCCGGTGCTGTCGGTGCCGCTGGCCAGCCGGCTCGGGTTGGCCTTGGCCGCGGTGTACGCCTTCTGCGCGGCGGCGAGGGCCCGGGCGGAGAACGCGGGGTCGATGGTGCGCCAGATCCGGGCCGCCTGCGCGGCGACGGCGGCGAGGTTGAGCGTCGCGGCGGTGCTCACCGGCGACAGCAGGCGCCGCTGCGGGTCGGCCTCCGGGCGCATCGGCAGGCCGGTCCAGTTCTCGTCATGGATCTTGTGGTGGACCATGCCGGCGTCGGTGCGACCGTCCGGGACCTGCATCCGCAGCAGGAACTCGACCTCCCAGCGGGCCTCGTCGAGCACGTCGGGGACGCCGTTCGCGCGTTCCGGGATGGCGAGGGTACCGTCGCCGAGCGCGGCCCGGTCGCTGCCGGCGACGTTCGCGGCCCGCTCGTAGATGTTGAGCAGCTGCCACGCGGCGATACCGCCGTTGACGACGTATTTGCCCTGGTCGCCGGCGTCGTACCAGCCGCCGCGCACATCCAGGGAGTAGCCGCAGTTCGCGCGGCACGGCACGGACGTGTCGCCCTGGTTCGGCGCGACGCCCACGTGCCCGGCGGGGCGGGCGTAGCGGCTGCCGACGTACTGCGACTCGATCGCGATGCCGCTGCGCTGGTGGTAGAAGAACGCGAGGGAGTCGTACCGCAGCTGCTTCACCGGCGCGGCGGAGATGTCGAAGGGGTAGCTGTCCGACCCGCCGGCCGACAGCACGTAGCCGCTGCCCGGGGTGTCGTAGGCGGAGAAGTCGGCGATGTGCACGGTGTCGCCGGACAGGGCGTCGGCGCCCTTCACCGTCGTCTGTCCACTGGCGACGGTCGCGCCGGCGGCGTTGCGCAGCGTCCAGCCGATCGGCGCGGCGGACGAGCTGACGACGGTGGCCTGCTTGGTCAGGCCCGGCACGTACGCCACCTGGTTGACCTTGACCGGCGACCCGGGGTCCGGCGCGGCGGCCGCGGGCGGCGCACCCACGGTCAGCGCCAGCAGTGCGCTCGCCGCGGCGATCGCCACGGTACGGCTTCTCATGTTCGGGAGTCCTCCTGCGGCAAAGGGTGCCGGCACTGGCGGGCGCCGGCGTGCCGGACCGTATGGGGGACCTCGACGCGCTGTAAAGCTCTACCGGAAAGGCGGACGATCCAGCGGGCGGCGCCGATGTAACTTACGGTCGGGGGGACACATGCGGATCGCCGGCTACAACGTCGAGAACCTGTTCAACCGCGCCAAGGCCCTCGACCAGCGCACGTGGGCGGCGGGCCGGCCGGTCCTGGAGGCGTACCAGCGGGCGTGCGAGCTGCTCGAGGAGCCCGTCTACACCGACGAGGTCAAGCACGACATCCTGCGCGAGCTGGGGAAGCTCGGGCTGCGGGGCGGCGACGCGGCGAAGTTCGCCCGGCTGCGGCAGAACCGGGGCCGGCTGCTCGTGCGCCGCCGGACCGGCGTGGTCGAGGTCGTCGCCGGTGGCCGCGCCGACTGGATCGGCTGGGTGGAGCTGACCACCGACCGCGTCGACGAGCTCGCGCTGCTCAACACCGCCCGGGTCATCCTCGACGTGCGCGCCGACATCCTCGGCGTGATCGAGGCCGAGAGCCGCCTGGCGCTGAAACGCTTCGCCGACGGCGGCCTCAACGGCATGTACGAACACTTCATGGTGGTGGACGGCAACGACGAGCGCGGCATCGACGTCGGCGTCATGTCCACCCCGGACTTCCCGCCGGTCGGCCAGCGCACCCACGTCGACGACACCGACGAACGCGGCCGGATCTTCAGCCGCGACTGCCCCGAATACCACTTCCGGCTGCCCGGCGGGCAGATCCTGGCGGTGCTGGTCAACCATCTCAAGAGCAAGGGCTACGGCGGGAAGGTCGCCTCCGACGCGCGCCGCCGCCGGCAGGCCACCCGGGTCGCGGACATCTACCGCGCCCTGGACACCCCGCTCGTCGCCGTCGTCGGCGACCTCAACGACACCCCGGCCAGCGAGCCCCTCGCCCCGCTGCTGCGCGACACCGACCTGCGCGACGTCAGCACCCACCCGGGTTTCGACGACGGCGGCCGCCCCGGCACGTACGGCTACTGCACCGCCCCGAACAAGCTCGACTACGTGCTGCTGTCCCCCGCCCTCTACGCCGCGACGACCGGCGGCGGCATCCTCCGCAAGGGCGTGTGGGGCGGTCGCCGCGGCGCGCTGTGGCCGATCTACGACACGATGACGCAGCCGGTGCACGCGGGCTCCGACCACGCCGCCATCTACGCCGACATCGACCTCGCCCGCCTGTAAGTTCCACGGCCCGGCCGGAGGTCAGCGGCCCTCTGCCGAGCGTGCCGTTGACGGCCGGCGCCGCGGCTCACGACGCTGCGCGGATGCGTCTGCGGCGGTGGCTGATGATCCTGACGGTCGGGGTGGGGCTCGTGGTGGCGGCCCCGGCGGTGCCGGCGACGGCCGCGACGACCGGATGGCTGGAGGTCTCGGCGGGCACCATCCACTCGTGCGCGATCCGGTCCGACCGGACGCTGTGGTGCTGGGGGCGCAACGACACGGGGCAGCTCGGACTCGGCGACACCACCACCCGCACCGCGCCGCGGCGGGTCGTCGACGAGCCGGCATGGCGCACGCTCACCGCGGGGCCGGGCTCGGTGTGCGGCATCCGTGCCGACGGGACCCTGTGGTGCTGGGGTGAGGCCCGCTACGCCGGCGCCGGCGGCACCGAGGAGATCCTGGAACCGCTCCTGATCGCCGCGTGACTCTGTCCTGACAGAGCGCATCGGGTCACCGATCGGAGGATGTCATGACATGACCGATCCCCATAGATTGCTGACGCGAGCCGATCGGCCGCCATCAATCACGGGGGGACCGGGATGACCAGGATCGTCGGGGTGCACGGGGTCGGCAACTTCGACAGGTACCCGTCGGTGGACGACGCCGCCATCGACCTGGCCTGGATCTGGCAGCGGGCGCTGCTGGACCACATGCCGGCCGGGACCGTCGACCTGCGGATGGCCTACTACGCCGACCAGGTGCGCCCTGCGCCGAGCCTCGCGGCGGCGGTCGGCCAGCAGCTCAGCGGCGCCAACTTCGGGCAGCTGGCGGCATGGGCCGACGCGCTCGGCGCGCCCAGCGACGCCGGGCGCGGGCACGCGGCGCTGCCGCCGTTCGTCGACTGGCTGGCCAAGCGCAAGGACCTCGACAACGCGCTCGTGCGGTCGTTCGTCACCACGTTCATCGGTGAGGTCGACCGCTATCTGGGCGCGGCGGAGACCCGCCTCGCCGTGCGCCGCACGGTCGAGGCGCAGGTGGAGCGGCACCGCCCGGACGTGCTGATCGCGCACTCGCTCGGCTCCGTCGTCGCCTACGAGGCGCTCGTCGCCCGGCCCGACCTGCACGTCGACCTGTTCATCACCGTCGGCTCGCCGCTCGCCCTCGACACCGTCGTCTACGACCGGCTCCCGCACGACGGTGAGGACAACCCGTCGCGCCGGCCGAACGTCGGCCGGTGGGTCAACGTCGCCGACGCCAAGGACCTGGCGGCGGTGCCGCGCAGCCTCGCGGCCCGCTTCGACGTCGACACCGAGCACCAGGAGGACCTCGGGCTCACCGCGCTGCCCAGCGCCGTGGACTACCTGAGGACCCCCGCGGTCGGCGCATTGCTGGCGACGGCCGCCTGACGCCGTTCACCGCTTCGGGCGACCAACAAACGGTGAAATACCCGCGAACTCCACGCTCTGGGTAGCGAACATATAGCTTTCCGTGACAACCTGAAGCCGCGAAGATCAATGGGGGTCGACGAACTGCGGCGCGAGGGAGGAGCGGGAGATGACCGCGACTGCGGCCGCGATGAGTCTTGCCTCCGGCGAGCCGCCGATCAACTTCGCCGCCCACCAGCTGCGGGCCGGCAACATCGCGGGCGCCCGCGACGACTTCGAGCAGATGCTGGCGATGCTGCTCGCCGCGATCTACCCGGGCGCCCGGGCGATCACCGCCAACCCCGGCGACTGGGGCATCGACATCCTCCTCGGCGAGCTGTCGGGGCTCGTCATCATCTGGCAGTCGAAGTACTTCTGGCCCGTCGTCGGCCGCGGCCAGCAGGGCCAGATCCGCGAGTCGTTCGACGCCGCGGTCGCCGCGGCCGCCCGCAACGGCTACCGGCTCAGCCAGTGGGTGCTGTGCGTGCCGGCCAGCATGGACGCGCAGACGGCGCAGTGGTGGGACAACTGGCGGGCCAGGCGGCAGCGCGACACCGGCGTCTCGATCGAGCTGTGGCACGAGAACGCGCTGCGCAACCACCTCGTGCGGCCGGACTGCGCGCACGTGCGGCGGCACTTCTACGACCCGTACGTGCCGCAGCAGACCCCGCGGGCGCCGGTGCGGGACCTCGACCCCGACGACGACGCCGGCCTCGACCGGGCGCTGTTCGTGCGCCAGCTGCGCGCCGCCGGGCACGTCGAGCTCGGCGCGGCGAAACGGGAGTACTTCAACGCCGAGCTCCTCGCCCGCGAGGTCCTCGACAAGCGGATCCCGTCGGAGGTCGAGGCGCTCAGCGAGGCCGACGGGGTGGTGCACGGCATCTGGGAGGCGACCTTCAACGCCAAGGTGGTCGACGAGGATCCGCGCCTGCCGGGGCTGCACGCCGAGGTCATGCGCGAGATCCGGGAGTCCGGCGTGTTCCCGTCACAGCTGCGGGCCGGGCCGGTGCACCGCTGCGGCCTGATGCACCGCGTCGTCGAGGACCGCCGCGCGGGCTGGGTCCGGCACTGGCGGGACATCGCATGACTCCGGACGAGATCTCCGTCTTCCGCCAGGCGAAGCTGCTCCTCGCGCTGGAGTGCGCCGGCGAACCCCTCGACGCCGAACGCCTCGGCGTCTACGACTTCCTGGCCGCCCACCCGCTCCTGCTGGCCCGCGGCGACGACGACCCGGAACGCACCGCGCTGCGCCTGGCCGGCTTCGACGACCGCGCCACCGAATACGCCAGCCCCGCGCAGCGGTTCGTCACCGCCCAACTGCACCTGTCCCACGACCTCGCCGCCCTCATCGGGCGCGGCCTGATCGAGGTCACGGCCACCGGACGGGTGACCTACCGGCTCACCCAGGAGGGCGCGAGCATGGCCGCTCGATTCACCGCGATGTATGCTCAGCTGTACCGCACAGCGGCGCGCATCGTCATCCGCCGCCTCCGTCGCCTGAGCACCCGGAGGCTGCGCGAAGGCCTGCGGCAGTGGCTCCTTCCGGTTCCTTCTTCCGCGGTGAAGGACCTGACATGATCGGTTTGCGAGCACACGGCATCCGGCTCAGGCGGCTGCGCCTGCACAGCGGCGACCGCACCTATGATGTCGACTTCCGCGCCACCGACGACTCCCCACGGCCGCTGTCCGTGCTCGCCGGCGCGTTCAGCACCGGCAAGACCACCGTCCTGGAGTTCGTCGACTACTGCCTCGGCGCGTCCGACCACCCGCGCCACCCGGAGATCATGCCGAAGGTCCGCGCGGCGACCCTCGAGGTGGAGCTGTCCGGCACGCCGTATCTCATCGAGCGGGCCGTCGGCGAGCCGTCGATGTTCGCCTACGTGCGCGCGGGGCGCCTCGACGAGCCGGGCGCGACCCCTCCGGTACGCCGGCCGCTGCGACCGGCGAGTCACCCGGAGAGCCTGTCGTCGCTGCTGCTGTCGCACTGCAAACTCGAGGGCGTCCGGCTGCGCGACAGCGGCGTCGACACCGACCCGCTGAGCTTCCGCGACCTCATGTGGCTGTGCTTCCTGCCCAACGAACGCCTCGACGACAAGGACCTGCTCTTCCGCAGCGTGCCGATGAAGCACCTCAAGCTGCGGCAGGTCGTCGACGTCGTCTTCGACGTCCACGACGACCACTCCGTGGAGATCGGCCGCCGGATCCGCGCGGTGGAGGCCGAGCTGTCCGTGGCGCGCGCCGCCTACCGCGCGGCGGAGCAGATCGTCGACGAGCAGCACGGCGGCGACCGCGACGACCTCGAGGCGCTGCACCGCAGCGCGAAGGACGAGCTCGCCGCGTGCGCCCAGGCCCTCGCGGCGCTGGACGCGCAGGGCCGCGCCGACACGATGTTCGCCGAGGAGCTGCGCGAGCGGCACCGCGCCGCGGCCGTCGAGGCCCGCCGCGCCGCCGAGGAGCTCCGCGACCGGGAGACGTCGCTGCAGCGGATGACGACCCTGCACGGCAGCTACGCCGACGACGTCGCGAAGTGGACGATGCTCGCCGAGGCCGACCACCTCTTCGAGCCGGTGCGCGTGTCGGCGTGCCCGTCGTGCCTGGCGCCGCTCGCCGGCGGCGAGGACCGCTGCCCCGCGTGCCGGCTGCCGATCACCGACGGCGGCTCCATCGACGTGACCGCCGAGCTGCGCTCCGCGAAGACCCGTCTCGCCGAGCTCAACCGGTACACCGACGAGCTGCAGGAGCGGCTGCCCCGCCTGCGGGACGCGGCGGAACGCGCCCAGCGCGCCGAGGCCCGCGCCGCCACCGAGGTCGACGAGGCGACGGTGCACACGATCACGCCGTTCCTCGCGCAGCGCGACGCCCTCGGCCGGCGCCGGGAGGAGGCCGCCGCGACCCTCCAGCGGGCGCTGAGCGGGCTGCGGCTGGTGCAGAGCCTGGAGCGGCGCGCCGCCGGCATCCTGCACCAGATGGACCAGGTCGCCGCGTACCGCGAGGAGCTGGCCGCCGCCGGGCCGCAGGCGCGACGCGCGGACCGGTCCGCGGTCGTGCGCCGGGTCAGCGAACGCTACCGGGAGATCCTGCAGGAGTGGCGCTACCCGAAGGTCGCCGACGCCTACCTCGCCGAGGACCTGACCCCGTACATGCGCGGCGAGCCCTACACGGCCGCGTCCTCCGGCGGCCGGACGCTGATCGCCCTCGCGTGGCAGCTGGCGCTGTTCGAGGTCGCGTGGGAGTCCCGCTCGTCGCATCCGGGTTTCCTGATGCTCGACAGCCCGCAGAAGAACCTCGGCGTCGCCGACGACCTCGCCGACGGCGTCACCATCGACCGCATCTACCAGCACCTGGAGCGCTGGCTGGCCGGCCGCGGCGTCGGCGCGCAGATCGTCGTCGCCGACAACGCGCCACCACCCGCCGCGGCCGACGACGTCGTCGTCCGCTACACCCGCCGCCCCGACCAGCCGCCGTACGGCCTGATCGACGACGAGACCAGTTAGACGATCACCAGCTGCCGCGTCGCCCGGGTCATGGCGACGTAGCGGTCGACCGCGCTGTCGAACGACCCCGGGTCGACGAGGACGACCAGGTCGAACTCGAGGCCCTTCGACAGCTCGGGGGTCAGCGACCGCACGCGGTCCCGCGCCGTGAACCCCGGGTCGCCGATGACGCACGCCGTGCCTTCCGCGTGCTCGGCGAGCCAGGCGTCGAGGATGCCGGCGAGTTCCGCTCTCGCCGCGTGTACGACGGGCAGCCCGCTCCTGCGGATCGAGGTCGGCACGTTGGCATCGGGAAGGGCGGCGCGGATGACCGGCGCGGCGTGCGCCATCACCTCTTCCGGGGTGCGGTAGTTGATGCTCAGCGTCGCCATCGTGACCCGGTCGACGCCGACCCGCTCCAGCCGCTCCTGCCACGACTCGGTGAACGGTCTGCGGGCCTGGGCCCGGTCACCGACGATCGTGAAGCTCCGTGACGGGCAGCGCAGCAGCAGCATCTGCCACTCGGCGTCGGTGAGCTCCTGCGCCTCGTCGACGACGATGTGCGCGAACGGTCCCGCGAGCCGGTCCGGGTCGCCGTCCGCGATGGCCGCCTCGTCGACGAGGGCGTCGTGGAAGTCCTCGCCGCGCAGCATCGTCACCAGGCCGGTGCCGTACTCGTCGTCGGCGGCCTCGATCAGGTCGTCGACGACCCGGTCCATCCGCTCCCGCCGTGCCTTCACCTCCGCCTTCTGCCGGCGCCGCGCTTTCGCCGCCTCCGGGTCGCCGAGCCGCTGCCGCGCCGCGTCGAGCAGCGGCAGATCACTTGTCGTCCAAGCCTGTGCATCGGTCCGCTGCAGCGTCTGTACCTCCGCCGCGTGCAGCCACGGCGCGCACCTGCGGAGGTAGGCGGGCACCGACCACAGGTCGCCGACGAGGTCCGCCGCCTCGATCAGCGGCCACGCCCGGTTGAACGCCGTCACCAGGTCGCGGTGCTGCATGAGCGACCTGCGCAGCAGCTCGTCATCAACGTTCTCGTCGTGCTTGTCCATCAGGATCCGCAGCAGCTCCTCCCAGACGAGGTCGCGGGCGTCGTTGTGCGGGATACCGGGCTCCGCGGCCTCGAACGCCTCCGCCCAGTCGTCGGCGCCGAGCCAGATGTCGGACCAGTGGGTCTCGACGGTCATCCCCTTCGCCGGAGGACGCTCGTAGAACCGGACGGCCTCCTCGATCGCCCGCACCATCGCCTTCGAAGACTTCAGGCGGGCCACCTCGGGATCCGTCTCGACGGTCGCGTCCACTCCGACGAGGTCCCGGATGGTGCACGTCTGGACGCCTTCTTCGCCGAGGCTCGGCAGCACGTCCGCGACGTACGCCAGGTACGGCTGGTGCGGCCCCACGAAGAGCACCCCACCGCGCCGGTGGCCGAGGCGGGGGTCCGCGTAGAGCAGATACGCCGTGCGGTGCAACGCGACGACGGTCTTGCCCGTGCCGGGGCCGCCGTCGACGACCAGCGCGCTGCTGGACCCGGCCCGGATGATCGCGTCCTGGTCGGCCTGGATCGTGCCGAGGACGTCGCGCATCTTCGCCGACCGGCTGCCGCCGAGGGTCGCGATGAACGCCGACTGGTCGTCGAGCGCCGCGTTGCCCTCGAGGCCTTCGGCGGTGAAGACCTCGTCCCAGTAGTCACTGATCCTGCCCCGCGTCCAGCGGTACCTTCTCCGGCTGGCCAGGCCCATCGGGTTGGCGTGCGTGGCGCCGAAGAACGGCTCGGCCGCCGGCGACCGCCAGTCCAGCAGCAGCCGCCCGCCGCTGCCGTCGGTCAGCCCGAGCCGCCCGACGTACACCGGCTCGCCGTCCGTGGGGACCATCCGCCCGAGGCACAGGTCGAGCCCGAAGCGCCGCAACGTCCGCAGCCGCGCGCTCAGTCGCCGCACCTCCTGGTCCCGGTCCATCGCCGCCTGCCCGATCCCGCCGGGCGCCCTGCGCTCCGCGTCGAGCCGCTCCTCCATTTCCGCGACCGTCGCATCGAGGCTCCTGGTGACGTCCGCGAAGTGCCGCTCGTCCGCGGCGATCAGCCCGGGCTCTCCCTTCGCCGCAAGCCGCTCGGGCAGTTCGAACACGCTGGCATCCATCAGTTGGTCCCCGTTTCCGCAGGTTCCGGCTCCGGCCAGCGATTCTGCGCCCCGCACCGGGGCTTGCCGCAAGCCCCGGGGTCCGCTATACGTTAAGAAGGGGATCAGTGCAGCGTGGGGCGGTAGGTGAGCTCCTGGATGTTGCCGTCGAGCGTCCGGCTCTCGAGTAGTTCCAGGTCGAAGTCGTCCGCACCCTGGAAGATCGGTGCCGCGCCGGTCCGGCCGCTGATCACTGGAAAGATCGTCACCTGGACGAACAGCTCCGCCCCGATCCGACACCGCGCCCCGGCTTTTCTTCCGGTTCTTTCTTTTTCGGACCCTCAGGGTGTGGCCGCCCGCATCGACAGGCTGGAGCGCCGATGCGGGCGGCCGCGTCGGTACGGGTGTTACGCGCAGCGCTTCCAGGCCAGGTTGTACACCGTGCTGAAGCTGCCGTCGGTCGAGTCCATGGCCATGAAGCTGGTGGTCTTCTTGGGGTTGGAGCGGCCCGCGTTGACCCGCAGCTCGGTGTTGATGTTGAGGTTGCGCTGCTCGCCGCAGGGCTGGAAGACCAGGGCGGCCACGCCGACGGTGTCCTTGGTCTGCCAGTTGTCCTCCAGGGGACCACGGAACGGGTGGGTGGCCCTGGCGGTCTGCGAGTTGCCCTGGAAGTAGTAGCTCGCCACCGCCGTGCCGGTCGCGCCGGCCGCGAGGCTGGCGTACCCGCGGTAGTCGGCCTCCGCGATCGCGTAGGTGAAGCCGTTCGGGATGTGCACCTGGAGGGCGATCTGGCAGTTCTTCCGGAAGTCGGTGGGTTTGGTGCCGACGCCGACCTGCGCCATGTACTGACTGTAGGTGATCGTGAACGCGCGCCGGTCGAGCGAGACGTCGACCGCGGCGGTGCCGTCCGGACACCCCGAGCCGTTGGCCGTTGCCACGCTGATGCTGACCTCGTTCGGCGGCGGCGATGTGGGCGCGACCGGCGCCGCGAGCGAGGACAGCAGCATGGCACCGGCGGTGATGGCGTGGAACATGGAACCCCCGAAAGTCAAGCGAGCCCATGGGTCGCTTACGGTGATGACACCGCCACTCTATGGAGTCAATTTGTCGGGGATCACCGGTCTGGCATGGCCGCTCAGGTTGTTGTAGGGCGCCGACCGAAGGATCACCCTTCATCCGTTCGGTCAGCGCCCTACAGTGCGAACTCAGCGCAGGCCGGCCCGGCGGGCCACCTTGATCAGCTTCTCGGGGTCGTCGGAGATGATGCCGTCGACGCCGAGGGTGATGGCCCGGTCCATGGTCGGCTCGTCGTCGATGGTGTAGGGGACGACCTTCAGACCGTCACGGCGGTGCAGGACGTCGATGGTCGGGCCGTGGAAGTAGGACGGGTCCTGGCGCAGGTACCAGTCGTCGGAGACGACGGTGCCCTGAGCGGGGTCGTGCACCTGCCAGTTCGCCGAGACGGTCGACGCGCCGCTCGCCTTCACGAGTTTGCCCAGGTCGCGGTACTTCCACCAGTCGAGCGTGCCGGTCCACGGGCTCTTCACGGCCGGATTGCCGTATACGGCCTGCAGCGAGCACTCGTCGGCGAGCGCCGCGCATTCGCGGGGGCCGTACTGCCACACGAGCGCGACCGTCTCGATGCGCGGGGAGAGCCGGCGGGACAGCTGGATCGTGCGCCAGTCGAACGACTGGATCGTGACGCGGCGGGCGAAGCCGGCCTTCTCGATCGCGGTGACGAGCCGGATGGTGAAGATCCAGTAGGGCTCGGTGTCGGCGACGGTCGGGCTGATCTTCGTCTCGATGTTCATGCGGATGTCGTCGCGGCCGCTGGACCTGACGAGCTTGAAGAGTTCGTCGAGGGTCGGGATGCGTTCGCCGGGCGCCGAGGCGTCGCCGCAGTCGATGGTCTTCACCTGGGCGAGGGTCAGGCTGCGGATGGTCCGGCCGATGTACGGGTACAGCGGGTCACCCGGACGGACGGGCGCGGTGTCGCGGCAGTGCGATCCGTTCAGCGCGCGGTCGTGGCTGACGACCAGGACGCCGTCCTTCGTGACGCCGGTGTCCAGTTCCAGGGTGGAGATGTCGGGGTTGGCCAGCGAGTTGCGGAACGCGGCCAGGGTGTTCTCCGGCCTGGTCGCCTTGCCGCCGCGGTGCGCCTGCACGTCGAACGGCGACGCCGTGCCGCGCGGCAGCGCGAAGCCCCGCTTCGCGGCGACGGTCCGCAGCCGGTCGGGGTAGTCGGTGATGATGCCGTCGACGCCGTCGTCGATGAGCTTGTTCATCGTCGCCGGGTCGTCGATCGTCCACGGGACGACCTTGATGCCGTTGCGGTGCGCGTGGTCGACCATCGTCTTCGTGACGTACGGCTCGTAGCCGGGGTCGGTGACCTTGCCGTTCTGCGGGAAGCCGTGCACCGGCGAGAAGGCGGTGACACCGAGGGTCTTCACCGCGGCGATCGGGTCGCCGCCGAAGTCGTCGATGTCGAGGCCGCCCAGCCACGGCGAGGCGCCCGGCTGCCCGGTCTGCAGGAAGTCGCGGTTGGTCAGGGCGACCAGCCCGAGCCGCGGCTCGACCTCGCGGAAGCGGCGCAGCGCGCCCCAGTCGAAGCTCTGGATCGTGACCCGGCGCAGCAGCCCGGCGGCGCGGATCTCGCGCGCGGCGATCTGCACGAACTGCTCGCGGGGCGCGGTCTCCTGCGGGGCGCCGGCCTCGACCTTGGTCTCGAGGTTGAACTTCACGTCGTCGTTGCCGTAGCGGGCGACGAGGTCGAACACCTCGCGCAGCAGCGGCATCCGCGACCCGGGCGTCAGCAGCTGGCCCGGGTGCTCCGGCAGGCCCTTGCTGCCGCAGTCGAGCGTGCGGACCTGCGCGAGCGTCAGATCCTTCACGAACTTGCCGACGTAGGGGTACGCCGGGTCACCGGCGACGACCGGTGCGGTGTCGAGGCACTTCGCGCCGCTGACCTTCCGGTCATGGGTGACGACGGCCTGAGCGTCGGCGGTGATCTGGATGTCGAGTTCGAGGGTGGTGACGCCGAGGCGCAGCGCGTTGCCGAACGAGCTCAGCGTGCTCTCGCTGCGCAGGCCGAGCCCCCCACGGTGGGCCTGGATGTCGAAGGACTTCGGTGTGCCGTGCGCCGCGGCGGGCAGGGCCACGGCCAGCGGAAGGAGCAGGCCGGCGCTGAGCGCGACGGCCGACCATCGAGACATGGACATGCCGCGCACGTTGCCAACCGCAGGCGGCGCGCGACCGGGCTGCGGTTGGCGCCCCCGTGAACGCCGGGCGTACAACGCTCAGGCCGACCGGCGGAGCGGCTCCGCCGGAAAACGGCGTGCGGTGATGATCGGCGGCGCGGAGACTGGTGGGCGTGAAACTCGCTGAAGCGCTTGCGCTACGTGCCGACGCGGCGCGCCGGGTCGAACAGCTTCGCGCCCGGATCGTCGGCAGCGCCCGGTTCCAGGAAGGTGAGACGCCCGCCGAGGACGCGGCCGCGCTGCTCGCCGAGTCGGCGGCGGTCCTCGACGAGCTCGAGTCGCTGATCCGGCGGATCAACCGCACCAACGCCGCCACCCCGCTGGGCGACGGCACGCTCACCGACGCCCTGGCCCGCCGCGACGTGCTGCGCCTGCGGCACAACGTGGTGACGACCGCGGCGAACGCGTCGGCGGGCGACGGGCAGCGCGGCCACCGGCAGCTGCGCTCGGAGCTGAAGATGCTGTCGGCGCTGCCGGTCGCCGACCTGCACGCCGAGGCCGACGACCTGGCCCGGCAGCTGCGCGAGGTCGACACCGCCGTGCAGCGCACCAACTGGGAGGCCGACCTCCTGGACTGACAGAGACTGGCGCAGATGGACGCGGAGCAGGTAGCCGTCGTGGAGGCGTGCACAACCCGAGGGCCGACGGGCAATTCGGCTCCCTTTCTGGCGCGCCGCGGGCAGGCGCAGGGGTTCGACTCCCTGACATACGACGCACGCCCAGCACGGCACACAAGTGAAGGCGCACCGGGCACAGCACACCACCGGGTGCAGATCCACGACGGCGAGGGCGGGCAAGGGGCACTCCGCGTCCCCTCCGGTCCCCGCGCGGCGAGGCTCACCGCCCGCGTGCGGTGATCTCCTCCAGCACCCACGCGACGGCCTCGTCGGCCGTGGCCATCACCGGGTAGGACGCGCCGCCGTCCGGCGCCGAGACGGCCCAGCTGCCGACCGCGGCGAGCGGCCGCCCGAGCCGCATCGCGAAGCCGATCTCGCTGAGCGTCCCCCACCCGCCGCCGACCGCCACGAGGCCGTCCGCGGTCCGCGCGACCAGCCCGTTGCGCAGCTCACCCATGCCGGTCGGCAGGGCGACGGTCAGGAACGGGTTGCCGTCGGCCCGGTCCGTGCCGGGCAGGAGACCGACGGTGAGCCCGCCCCGCTCGTACGCACCCCGGCACGACGCCTCCATCACGCCACCGCGCCCCCCGGAGACGACGACCGCCCCGGCCTCCGCGAGCAGCACCCCGACCCGCTCGGCGACCCGCTCCTGCGCCGCGGTCGCCTGCCCCGCCCCGATCACCGCCACATACGGACCCCGCACCACCGCGACGATACCGTTTCACTCGCCGCACCCGGCACGAACTGCGCGGCCGCCGCCCGGCAGGGACCGAGCGCCGGGATCAGCCCTGTTGCGTGGGCACGACGATGAGTTCGGCGAGGTTCACGCGGCGGGGCGCGGCGGTGGCGTACACGATGGCGTCCGCGATGTCCGACGGCGTCAGCACCTCCAGGGAGTCCCGCCACTGGGCGAGCTGGTCGCGCTGGCCGGTGTCGCGCATCCCGTCGCCGAGCTCGGTGAGCACGAAGCCGGGCTCGACGTTCTTCACGCGGACCCCGCGCGGGCCGAGCTCCGCCCGCAGATTGCGGGTGAGGTGCGCGACGGCGGCCTTCGTGGCCGTGTACACGCCGTAGTTCGGGAACACGGTGTGCCCGCCGATCGAGCCGACGTGCACGAGGTCCGCGGGCTTGCCGTCCGCCGCCGCCGCGAGGAGGTCGTCGATGAACGCGCGTCCCGTGTACAGCAGCCCGGTGACGTTCGTGGCGATCATCTCGTCCCATTCGGCGGTGTCCGCGGCCTCGAACGGCGCGGCGAGCATGACGCCCGCGTTGGCGACGACGAGGTCCACGCGTCCGAACGCCGCCCGGACGGTGGCCGCCGCGGCCCGCATCGCGTCGCGGTCGCCGACGTCCGCGGCGACGGGCAGGGCGTTGCCGCCGATCTGCGCCGCCAGGTCCTTGAGGCGGCTCTCGCGCCGCCCGACGAGCGCGACGGCCGCGCCGCCTTCGGCCAGCCGCTGCGCGGTCGCCGCGCCGATGCCGCTGGTGGCTCCGGTGACGACCGCGACGCGGCCGGCCAGAGCGCCGGAGTTGGTAACCGTGGTTGTCATGGCCCAACCGTCGCTCGTGCGGCAGGAGCCTTCCAGGACGGGGTTTTCCTGGGAGTACCACGGCCAGGCAAGCCTGGAGGATGCCGCCTAGGCTGGAAGGATGCCAAGCGACAACCGCCTCGGCGAGTTCCTGCGGGCGCGCCGCGAGGTGGCCCGCCCGGAGGACTTCGGCCTGCCGGAGCCGGCCCGCCGCCGCACCCCGGGCCTACGCCGCGAGGAGGTCGCGCTGCTCGCCGGCGTCAGCGCCGACTATTACGTCCGCCTCGAGCAGGGCCGCGACAAACACCCGTCGGATCAGGTGCTCGACGCGCTCGCACGGGTGTACACGCTGAACGACGACGGCGTCGCCCACCTGCGGGAGCTGGCCAGACCGGCCACCCGCCCCAGGCGCCGGGCGCGGCAGCCGGAGCGGGTCAGCGCGCACCTGCTGCGCCTGCTGGACATCTGGACCGACACGCCCGCCATGGTGATCGGCCGCCACCTGGACGTCCTGGCCAACAACGCGCTCGCCGCCGCGCTCAACCACTGCTCGGTGAAGGGCCAGAACCAGGTCCGCGTGGTGTTCCTCGACCCGTACACGCGCCGCATCTACGCCGACTGGCCGACGGTGGCGGCGGAGACCGTCGCGAGCCTGCGCGCCGCCGCCGGTGCCGACCTCGACGATCCCCGCCTCACCGATCTCGTCGGCGAGCTGTCCCTGAAGAGCGACGACTTCCGCCGCCTGTGGGCCCGCCACGACGTCGCCGCGAAGACGGCCGGCACGAAGCGCTTCACCCACCCGATGGTCGGGGAGCTGACGCTGTCGTTCGAGACGTTCGCGGTCAACGGCGCCCCCGGCCAGCAGCTGCTCGTCTACCACGCCGAGCCCGCCAGTCCGTCGGCCCAGGCCCTGCGCCTGCTCACCACGATGGCCGCTCCCCCTGTTGCGGTGCGCTAGACCTTTTTGACGTGGCCGCCGGTGTACTGGCATTCGCTGTCGAGCGTCTGGGCCGGCTGGAGCGTGCCGGGATCGAACGGGACGCGGGCAGTGGTGCCGTTGCCGAGGGTGAGCTCGACCTCGTGCTCGGCGGTGAAGGCCGCGGACGTGACGCGGACCGTCGGGTCATGCCAGCGGGTCATGCCAGCGGGTCATGCCAGCGGGTCATGCCTGCGGATCATGCCTGCGGCGAGGGGCGCGTTGTCGAAGGCGCCGGCGGCGAGGCGTGCCGCGACGGTCCGGCGGACCATCGCATCGGCCAGGGACGGGAAATGGCGGGCGATGGCCATCTCCAGGCGCCCGCGCCCGGTGGTGGCGACCGCGCGGGGGGCCTTGCGGGCGGTGGCGGCGCGGAGGATCGCGGTGACGACGCCGTCGGCGGGTTCCATCCTGGAGACGCCCTGCAGCGACAGGCCGGCGGCGGCGGTCGTGTCGTGGATCGGCGAGGCGACCATGCTCGGGTACACGACGCTGACCCCGACGTGGCTGCCGACCTCGAGGCGCAGCGCGTCGGCGTACGCGACGAGGGCCCGCTTGCTGACACCGTAGGCGGCGGCCAGGGGCAGCGGCAGGACGGCCATCCGGCTGGCGACGAACACCACCCTGCCACGGGCCGCCTCAAGGGCCGGGAGGGCTGCGGCGGTGGTGCGCCACGCGGCCAGGAGGTTGACCTCCAGCTGCCGTGCGACGACCTCGTCGGGCGGCAGCTCCGCCGGCGCGGGACCGCCGACGCCGGCGTTGTTGATGAGCAGGTCGAGGCCGCCGAGCCGCTCGACGGCCTCGGCGACGGTGGCGGGCACCGCGGCGGCGGAGGTGAGGTCGCAGGCGAGCACCGGCACGGGGCCGTCTGCGGCGACGAGGTCGATGCCGACGACGGAGGCGCCGGCGGCGGTCAACCGTTCGCCGAGCAGCCGCCCGAACGTCCCGTTCGCCCCGGTGACGATGACCCTCTTGTTCATCGCTTCCGGCCTCCGTCCAGCTCTCGTGCGGCGTTCATCGCTTCCGGCCCTCGTCCAGTTCTCGTGCGGCGAGGTCGAGATAGGCGTCGAAGTCGATGCGCATCGCCGGTCTGCGCTCTCCCCACCGGTCCCGGGCGGCGCGCAGCTCGGCGGCGCAGTCGTCGCGCTGCCTGTCCGGCGGCGGCAGCCTGTACGTGCCCGCGAGGTGGCCCGCGACCAGCCGGGCCTGCGCCTCGACGACCGGGAACGCGGCGCCCGTCGACTGCATCAGTCCGACGAACATCAGGCCGGGTGCGTCGAGGTGGAACACGTGCCGGAACAGCGGCAGCCTGTCCGCCCCGCCGGCGAGCAGTGCGGGGTCCAGGAAGGGGAGGTCGGCGCGGTAGCCGGTACACCAGACGATGAGATCGATCGAATCCTTGCGACCGTCCTCGAAGACCACCTCGTCGCCCTCGAACCGGGTGATCGCGGGGCGGACCGCGATCTCGCCGTGGGTGATGCGCGGCAGCAGCGCGTCGGACAGCGTGGGATGGTCCTGCAGGAACCCGTGCGTGGGGGCGGGCAGCCCGTACCGCTGCGGCGGGCCGACCGCGAGCCGCAGCATCGTCTGGCTGATGCGTTGCCGGACCCGCCACGGCAGACGCTTCGCGAGAGCGCCGTTGAGCGTGTCGGACGGCCTGCCGAACAGGTACTTCGGCACGATCCACACACCGCGGCGCACCGACAGCAGCGTCCGCGCGGCGACGTGGGAGGCGTCGACGGCGATGTCCATCGCGGAGTTGCCGCCGCCGACGACGAGGACGCGGCGGCCCTGCAGCTGCTCGGGGCCGCGGTAGTCGTGGCTGTGCAGCTGCTCGGCGGCCGGCTCGCCGGGCTGCGGCGGGTCGGGCAGCCGGGGCACGGTGTTGTGCCCGTTGGCGACGACCACCGCCTCGGCCGTCACCTCGACCGTCCCTTGTGGACCTTCCGCGGTCACTTCCCAGGTCCCGTCCGGCGCCCGGTGTACGCGGGTCACGACGTGCCCTGATCGGATGCTTTCCGCGAGGCCGAACGCGCCGGCGTAGGCCGCGAGGTATCCGGCGACGCGCTCGTGACCCGGATAGTCGGGCCAGTCGGCGGGCATCGGGAAGTCGGCGAACTCGGTGCGGGTGCGGCTGGTGTTGAGGTGCAGGGTGCGGTACGCGGACGAGTGCGGACCACCGATCACCCACAACCCGCCGGGCCTGTCACCGGCGTCGAAGCAGATCGCGGGCACGCCGGCGTCGGCGAGGGCCTTGAGCGTCGCAAGGCCCGCCGGCCCACCGCCGATGACCACCACCCGGTATTCCAACACGCGTTGGATTCTGGGTCACCCGCGTCGGGCGCGTCAAGGCCGCCCGTACATGCGGTCCAGCCACCGATGCACGAACGCCCTCAACGCAAACCTCGCATCGGCACTCATCCCACCCCGCAGCGCGGTGACCGTGTGGGCGTGCACCGCCCAGATGAGACTGCGCACGGCGAGGTGCGGCTGCGGCTCGTGCAGGACACCACGCTGGTGCGCGACCGCCAGGACGGCCTCCACCTGCTCGTACAGCGGCGTCGAGAACCGCTCGTCGATCCCCTCGTGCCGGTCAGGGTCCAACCACCGCCGCAACCACAACCCCGTGGTCTCGGGCCGCTCCTCCAGAAAGTCCACGAACGCGTCGACAACCCGGTGCAGGCTCTGGAGGACGTCCGCCGAGGCCGCTTCGACGGTCTTGTCGTCGCCCACCTGCCGAGCGGCCGCCTCTTCGGTGGCCGCCGCTCCGGCCGCGGTTTCGGTGGCGGCGGCTCGCGTGACCGCACCTTCGACGGCGTACTCGTTGCCCACCTGTCGCGTGGTCGCCGCTTCGGCCGCCTTCTCGTCGACCACCCCGCGCGTGGCCACCGCTCCGGTCGCCGCCCGCTCAGCAGCCGCTGCAGCCGCCGTCTCGTCGGCCATCCCTCGCGTGGCCACCGCCCCGGCCGCCTTCTCGTGGGCGCCTCCCTGCATGGCGGCCGCTTCGGGGGTCGCGTGCCGCGTGGCCGCCGCTTCGGTGGCCGCCGCTTCGGTGGCCGCTCTGATGACCGGTTCGAGGGCGCGGCGCTCGGCGTCGAAGACGACTGCGAAGCACGCCTGGTACAGCGCGGCCTTGCTGCCCGCGTGGTGATGCACCGTGGCGACGTCGACGCCTGCCGCCCCGGCGACCGCGCGGATGCTCACGGCGTCGAACCCGTGCCTGGCGAACAGTTCCGTCGCGACCCTCAGGATCACCTCGCGCGTGTCGACGGCGTCCGCCGCGCGGGGCCTGCCGGGGCGTCGTCGCGTGCTGTTCAGATCTTCCATCGTCGCCTATTATCCATCGCACGTTGGATTACCGGGAGCGTGGTTATGTCGAACGTCCGGCTGCCGCTGCGCGGGCTCGTCCCGTTCGCGACCGGCTCCGTCGGCATGGGTGTCTGGGTCACTGTGCCCGGCCTGCTGCTGCTGTACTTCCTCACCGACGTCCTCGCCGTCACGCCGCTGCTCGCGGGCTTCGTGCTGCTCGCGCCGAAGATCCTCGACGTCGTGCTGCATCCGTGGGTCGGCCGGCTCTCCGACGCCGACCTCGCCCGCCGCGGGCACCGGCGGCGGCTCATGCTCGCCGGCTGCGCGCTCGCCGTCGCGTTCGCCGCGATGTTCGCCGTGCCGGGCGGCCTGCGCGGCGCCCCGGCGGCGTTGTGGGTCGCGGTCGCGTTCATCGCCGGCAACCTCCTCTTCGCCGCCTACCAGGTCCCCTACCTTGCCACCCCGGCCGACCTGAGCATCGGCTACCACGAGCGCACCCGTCTGATGGGCTTCCGCATGGTGGTGCTCACCGTCGGCATCCTGCTCAGCGGCGTCGCCGCGCCCCTGTTCGCCGACGCACTCGGGTACACCCGCATGGGCCTCGTCCTCGGCGCCGCCATGCTCGCCGCGATGCTGGTCGGCATTCTCGGCGTCCTCCGTCTGACCGCTGCCGCTCCGGTGCTCCGCACGACCGGCACCCGGCACGGGCTGCTCGCCTCGTTGCGGGACCGGCAGTTCCGCGCGCTCGTCGCGTCGTATCTCGCGATGTCGACCACGACGCACCTGGTGCTCGCCGCTGTGCCCTATTTCGCCGAGTACGAGCTGGGCCGCCCCAAACTGACCACCGTCCTCGTCGCCGCGTTCGTCGCTCCCGCCATCCTCGCGACGCCCGTCTGGGTCGTCGTCGCCCGCCGCATCGGCAAGCAGCGCGGGCTGCTCGTCGCGCAGGCGTCGTTCGTCGCCGGTTCCCTCGTCCTCGCCCTCGGCTCCGCCGCCGGTCTGCCGCTCATCGTGGCCGCCGTCGCCGTCCTCGGGGTCGCGTTCGCCGCCATGCAACTCCTGCCCTTCTCGATGCTTCCCGACGTCATCGCCGCCTCCGGCCCCGACGGCACCACCCGCGCAGGCGGCTACACCGGCGTCTGGACCGCGGCCGAGGCGACCGGCGGCGCGTTGGGCCCTTACCTGTACGCCGCCTGCCTCGCCCTCGGCGGCTTCGCGGCCAGCGAGTCCAGCTCCGTCATCGTCCAGTCCTCCTCCGCGCTCGCCGCCGTCCGCTACGGTTTCGCCGTCGTGCCCGCGGTCCTCATGACCGTCTCCGTCTTCCTGCAGCGCAGATACACCCTCGACAACGGTGCAACCCTTCCCGGGCCGATCGCGTCATGAACAGTGCGATCATGCTTTCGGAGGTGACCCCTGTTGAACGGACTGTCCCGCAGACGCCTGCTCGGCGCCGGACTCGCGGCGGCCGGCACCGCCCTCGTCGCCGCCGGCTCATCGGGTCCTGTCCTGCACGCCTCCACGGTCACGGTGCCTCCGTCGTCTCCCCCGCCATCACCGCCGCCGCCGTCGCCCTCCGTGCCGGCCATGGCGCCGCTCGACCGGCCGGTGTTCACGCTTGAGGAATACCGCCGGCTGGTGCCCGGCCCGCCCTTCCCCGCCAACGCTGTCGCCCTGACCATCGACGACGGCCCGCACCCCACGTGGACGCCGAAGGTGCTCCGCCTGCTGGACCGCTACCACGTGCCCG
Organism: Dactylosporangium sp. NPDC005555; assembly: GCF_040605635.1. Lineage (NCBI taxonomy): Bacteria > Bacillati > Actinomycetota > Actinomycetes > Micromonosporales > Micromonosporaceae > Dactylosporangium > Dactylosporangium sp. NPDC005555. The sequence continues at coordinate 92,131 of NZ_JBEXDG010000005.1, read as the reverse complement.
CACTCTTCTGCCTCATCGGCAACCAGGTCCTCGGCCACGAACCGGTCGCCCGCGACATCGTCGCCGCCGGCCACCACGTCGCCAACCACACGTGGAGCCACCCGGCGAAGATCGCCCAATTCGACCCCGCCCGTGTCCAGCAGGAGGTCGACCGCGCCCAGGACAAGATCTACAGCACCACGGGCAAGGTCCCCACCATCTTCCGCTCCCCGGGCGGCGCCGTCTCCCCCGCCGTCTTCACCGCCGCCGCCCACGCCCGGATGGTCCCCATCAACTGGACCAACGACCCCCGCGACTGGACCCGCCCCGGCACCCGCTCCATCACCGACCACCTCCTCGCTGCCCGCCCGGGCCAGATCCTGCTCTGCCACGACGGCGGCGGAGACCGGGCCCAGACCTGCGCCGCTCTCGCCACGGTCATCCCCGCCCTGCAGGCCCGCGGCTACCAGTTCGTCATCCTTGACGGCACCCCCGGCCCCAACTGACCCACCCGCCACAACCACGGGCCGCGCCGCCACAACTCTGGAACACCCCGCCGCAACCACGAGCCGCGCCGCCATAACCACAGGCCCTCCCCGCCACAACCTCAGAACGCTCCGCCACGTCCGTGGGCCGTCCCGTCACAACCCGAGTTGCGCGCGATGGCGCCACGTTCCGTCGGGGGGATGTCTCGTCGACGCCGACGGGCCGGGAGCCACAGCGCAGAGCCGGCACGCCGGGGCGTCGGAGCGGCGCGGGGCGGGGTTGCCCGAGCTCAGCCGGGCACGGGCGTGGTGAGCCTGCGGTGGGCCTCCTCGATGACGTCGGCCAGCGGCGCTGTGGCGTCGAGCAGCACGTGCGGGTCCTTCCATGGCTCATACGTGCCGGCGAGCGCCTCGACGCGTGCCCAGGTCGGCTCGGGGAGGTGGCGCAGCCCTCGTCGGCGCCCTTCCAGGCGACGGCGGTGCTCCACACGATCGGCGCAGACGACCACGACGAACCGCAGCGCGACCCCGGCGGTGGAGGCCGCGCGCCGCCACGTCTCACGGGCCGGCTCGCTGTCGTTGACGGCGTCGACGACGACGTCACGGCCCAAAGCGAGGTTCTGCTCCGCGGCCGCCCTGACCGCCTCATACGCGGCGACGCCGGTCTCCCACCCCGCGGCCAGCCCTGCGCCGAGCATGGCGTCCTCAACGGTGTCGATGGACAACTGCACGGCACCCAACCGGGCGGCGACCCCCTCGGCCACGGCGCTCTTGCCCGTGCCCGGCAGGCCTGAGATCACGATCAACATCTGCTCGGTGTCCTTCCGGTCCGCAGCACCCGCCCGGCCGCGAGAGAACGCGGCCGGGCGGGGTCACATTTTCTGGTCATACGTCGAGCAGCTCGACGGTCACGGTGGTCACGTCGCCGATGTCGAGGGACTCGCCCTTGCGGACCGCGGCCTTGACCGGCAGGACATAGGCGTCGCTGCCGGGGAAGATCGACGTCTTCCAGGTGGTGCCGCCGATGGTCGCCCGGACCCGCAGCGAGCCGAAGCCGCGCCTTACATCACCGGTCAGATGACGGATGTCTTCCGACTCGTCGGCGGGCAGCGAGACGAACACCCATGTGTCCGCCCGTCTCGCGTCCCATGACCACAGCTGCGCTTCGAAGTTCACCACCACGCGCTCACCTTCGCACGTGGGTACGACAGAAAATCCGGCTACGCGGCGGGCGGGGTGTCGTCGGTGAAACCGGAGCGGATCTGGACCGTCCAGCTCATCAGCGTGCCCGGACCGTTGGCGGGAATGGACCACGACTCCAGCGCGAGCGCACGCCCGTTCGCCGCGTCGACGATCAGGTGCTGCTGGCCGAGATCACCGCCGTCGCCGCGCCGCGTGCACGCCACGCCCGACCTGCCGTGCCGGTCCTGCACGTAGTGCCTGGGGAGGCTCGGTTCTTACACTACCCGAAGTTATTCCTTGACAAGAATATTCTCCGTGGAGCATACTTTTCGGCATGGACGCACTTCTCACCGCGCTCGCCGATCCGGCCAGGTGGCGGCTCGTCTGCCTGCTGGCGGAGCGGCCACGGGCGGTCGGGGTCCTCGCCCAGCTGACCGGGGCGCGGCAGCCACAGACCACCAAGCACCTGCAGACCCTCGAGCGGGCCGGCGTCGTGACCTCGCAGAGGACTGGGCAGCGCCGTGTGTATGCATTGCTGAGCCGGCCCCTGCTCGACCTCGCCGAGGCGCTGAACGGGCTCGCCGCGGGCGCCGCCCGGGTCAGCGGTCCCGACACCGTCTTCGAGCGGCACGGGATCAGCGTCGAGATCGAGCGGCTCGCCGCGGACAGCGCCGGCTGGGCCGACGGGCGCACATTCCGGTTCCACCGCTCCCTTGCGGGCGGCCCCGACCTGGTCTGGCGGCACATGACCGAGCCCGATCTGGTCGCGCAATGGTGGGCGCCCGAGGGACTGCGCGTCTCCGACCTGGTCCTGGAGGCGCAACCCGGTGGGCGCCTGCTGTTGGAGTATCGCGACGCCGAGGACACCGACGGCACCGAACAGGTGCTCGGGCGCGCCGAGGGCGCCGTGGACGACGTCCGTCCCGGCGAGCGTCTCGCGTATCGGCTCTCCCCCCTGCTGCCCGGCGGCGACGGGATCGCGTTCACCTCGCACGTCGAGGTGGACCTCCGCCCTCACGGCGACGGCACCGAGCTCGACGTGCTCTACCGGATCACCGACAGCACCGTCGACTCCGCCGACTTCATCGCGGGCATCGAGATCGGCTACGGCCAGACCCTCGACAAGCTCGCGGCCAACCTGCACACCAACTGAAGGAGCACACCTTGACCCGCAGGATCGTCACCAACATGAGCCTTTCCCTCGACGGCCGCTATGCCGCGCCGGAGAACCCCGTCGACATGCGCTGGGTGATGCCGTATGCGATCACGGACGTCGCCCGGGACCACCTGACGAGCCTGTGGGAGCCGGCGACCACGGCCCTGCTCGGGCGGGTCAACGCTGAGGGGTTCCTCGGGTTCTGGCCCACGGTCATCGGCATGGAGGGCGTCGACCCGCGCGACGAGGCGTTCGCGAAGTGGCTCGTCTCGGCCGACAAGGTCGTGCTGTCGTCGACGCTGCGCGAGGCGCCGTGGGAGCGCACGACGATCGTCGACAAGCCCGCCGAGGAGGTGGCCGCCGAGCTGAAGGAGACCGACGGCGGCGACATCCTCGCGCTGTCCAGCGCGAGCGTCATCAAGGCGCTGCTCGCCGCCGACCAGGTCGACCGGCTGGCGCTCACGGTCTTCCCGGTGTTCCTCGGCGGCGGGCCGCGCCTGTTCGACGACGGGCTGCCCACCGGGCAGTGGGCGCTCACCAGCCAGGCGGCGGGCGAGCACGGCACCCTCGCCCTCGTCTACGACCGGGTCCGCTGACCCGCACGGCCGCGACCGGACCGGCGGCGGTGCCGCACGGTGTCCGGTAGGGCATCAGCGAGCGGAACCCCGGCTCGCTGCGCGCGGCGGGGAGACGCGGCGGGGAGACAGGGGGCAGGCGGGGAGACAAGGGGCAGCAGGTGCCGCCAGGTGTGCGCGAGGTCACGGTCGGCGACGGCACAACGGCACCGGTCACCCGGGCATGCATCGCGGCGACCACGGTCGGCAGGCCGCAGGCGGCGTGTGCGATCAGGTGCGCGCTGTCACGGAACTCCGTCAGGAACGCCCGTTCGTCGATGTCGAGCCGCACCGCCGCCAGGCGCTGACCACCGGACACCCTGGCCCCGACGTCGGACAGCCCCGACGTCGGACAGCCCCGGCGCCGGCGGGCCAGCGGCGGGCGGGTCGGCGCCGGGGTTCAGTGACACCCCGGCGGTCCGGCAGTTGGCCTGTAGGGCCCAGGCACAAGCATTGAAGGCCGCGACCTGGGGAAACAGGTGAGCATCCACGGCCATAACGCTACTGATGAGTGATTCGACACAGTTTGGTCGATCTTCGTTGCGGGTATAGATGAACCCGCAACGAAGGGAAGGTACAAATGTCGGCGCACGACGAACGTGAGTACCGCGAGTTCGAGCACGACGATGATCTGCTGATCATCGAGGAGGAGTACGTCAGCGGGCCGTACCGCGACGGGCGTCCGATCCTCTAGACGGTCACCCGGTCCTCCTGGACCGCTGGCCTGGTGGTCCGGCCGAGAGCGCTGGGCCACCACATGCGCTCACCGATGTCGAGGTTCAGTGCGGTGACGAGCACGGACCGGACGACGATCGTGTCGAGCAGCACACCGAACGCCACCGCGAAGCCGATCTCGGCGAAGTTGGTGAGAGGCAGCGTGGCGAGGACCGCGAAGGTGCCCGCGAGGACCAGGCCCGCCGAGGTGATGACGCCCCCGGTGGCCGAGAGCCCGGTCAGGGCCGCACGGCGGGTGCCGTGCTTGACCGCTTCTTCCCGGACCCGGGTCATCAGGAAGATGTTGTAGTCGATCCCGAGCGCGACCAGGAACACGAAGACGAACAGCGGCAGCGAGGAGTCGGCGCCGCCGAAGCCGAAGACGTGCCGGAAGACGAGCGCGCTGACGCCGAGCGCCGCGCCGAAGGACAGCACGACGGTCGCCATGAGGATGACCGGTGCGAGCACGGAGCGCAGCAGCAGGACCAGGATCAGGAGCACCACCGCGAGGACGATCGGGATGATCAGGTTGCGGTCGTGCTTCGCGGCGCGCTGGACGTCCAGGTTGACGGCGGTCGTGCCACCGACCTTCGCGAGAGCGCCGGGGACGGCGTGCACGGCGGTCCGGACGCGGTCCACGGTGTCGTACGCCGCCTGGCTGTCGGCCTGGTCGACGAGGTCACCGGTGAGGTAGGCATGCGAGCCCTTGACGATCGGCGACGTGACCGACGCGGGGTCGATGCCGGGCACCGCCGCGAACGCGGCACGAACAGCAGCGGCACCGGCGGCGGTGCTGATGACGACGACCGGACTGCCCGCGGCGCCCGCGCCGTGACGGGCCAGGACCTCCTCGCCGACGATCGAGTCCTGGGTGCCGCGGAAGGACTCCTTGTTGGTGAGCCCGGTCGCGTCGAGTCGCACGATGCCGATCGTGGCGACGGCGAGCACGAGCGCGGTCGCGACCCAGGTGAGACGGGCACGCCGGGCGATGCGGTCGCCGACGCGGGCCCACAGGCCGGTCGCGGTGGGTTCGGCGGAGCCGACCTTCGGCCGCAGCGGCCAGAAGATCCAGCGGCCGCAGATGGTGAGCAGCACCGGCAGCAGGGTCAGCATGACGGCCAGCCCGACCGCGATGCCGATCGCGGCGACCGGGCCGAGGCCGCTGGTCGAGTTGGTCTCGGCGAAGAACAGGCAGAGCATGCCGAGCACGACCGTGGCGGCGCTGGCGATGATCGCGGGTCCGGAGCGGTGCAGCGCCTCGGCCATCGCCTCGTGCCGGTCGTCGTGGCGGCGCAGTTCCTCGCGGTACCGCGCGATCAGCAGCAACGCGTAGTCGGTGCCGGCGCCGAAGACGAGGACGGTGAGGATGCCGGCACTCTGCGCGTTGACGACCAGGTCGGCGTGCTTGGCCAGGAGGTAGATGACGGCCTGGGCGGCGACCAGCGCGACCCCGGACGAGATCACCGGCAGCAGCCAGAGCAGTGGACTACGGTACGTGATGAGCAGGATCACGACCACGACGGCGATCGTGCCGAGCAGCAGGCTGCTGTCGATGCCCTCGAACGCGGCGCTGGAGTCGGCGGCGGTGCCCGCCGGCCCGGTGACGTGCACGCTGAGCCCGTTGGCGCCGTCCGAGGCAGTCGCTCGCAGGCGGTCGACGAGGGCGCCGGCGAGCGCCCAGCCGTCGCTGCCCAGGTTGACCGGCACGATGATCTGGGCGACCTGGCCGTCCTCGGTCGGAATGGGTCCGGTGACCGTGCCGTCGAGCTCGGGGATGCCGCCGAACGCCACCGCATCGGCAGCCATCTTGGCCCGGTCACCCTCGGTCAGGCCGGAATCACGTGAATACACCACGATGGCGGGAATCGTGTCGGGCGAGGCGAAACTCGCCTGCACGTCGATGACCTGCACGGACTCGGCGCCGCCGGGCAGCCAGGACCTGGCGTCGTTGCGCTCGACATCGGTGAGCTTGCCGGCGAGCGGGCCGGCGAGGGCCGCGACGGCCAGCCAGAAGACCACGAAGACGTACTTGATCCGGCGGCCCGCGACGGCACCGGCGACAGACTTCCCCATGCGTCGATGCTTGCATAGGTAGCCGCGCTACACATTGTGACCCAGGACACGCTCGGTAATGCCCCGAGCCCGGGGGTTCTCCAGAGAGCGCTCTCCCGCGTATCGTTCTGTGCGGACCAGTGTGAAAGGAACTCCGTGCCAGCGCCTCTGCCCTACCTCGATCCATCTCTCGCCGTCGCCGAGCGCGTCGCCGACCTGCTCGCCCGCATGACGCTGCCCGAGAAGGTAGGGCAGATGCTGCAGCTCAACGCGCGCGACGGCGTCCGCCACCTCGTCGAGGACATGCACGCCGGCTCGATCCTGCACGCCTCGCCGGAGCGGGTGCTGGAGGCGACGGCGCTCGTGGAGCGGACCCGCCTGCGGATCCCGCTGCTGGTCGCCGAGGACTGCATCCACGGCCACTCGTTCTGGAGCGGCGCGACGATCTTCCCGACCCAGCTCGGCATGGCCGCGTCCTGGGACCCGGACCTCGTGGAGCGGGTCGCCCGCGTCACCGCCGTCGAGGTCGCCGCCACCGGCATCCACTGGACCTTCTCCCCCGTCCTGTGCATCGCCCGCGACCTGCGGTGGGGCCGGGTCAGCGAGACGTTCGGCGAGGACCCGTTCCTCATCGGCGAGCTCGCCTCCGCGATGGTCCGCGGCTACCAGGGTGACGGCCTGTCCGACCCGACCGCGATCCTCGCCACCGCGAAGCACTTCGCCGGCTACTCCGAGACGCAGGGCGGCCGCGACGCCAGCGAGGCCGACCTGTCCCCGCGCAAGCTGCGCTCGTGGTTCCTGCCGCCGTTCGAGCGGGTCGCCCGGGAGGGCTGCCGCACGTTCATGCTCGGCTACCAGTCGATGGACGGCGTGCCGATCACCGTCAACAGCTGGCTGCTCGACGACGTCCTGCGCGGCGAGTGGGGGTACACGGGCACGCTCGTCACCGACTGGGACAACGTCGGCCGGATGGTCTGGGAGCAGCGGGTCCACGTCGACTACGCCTCCGCGTCCGCCGCCGCCGTCAAGGCCGGCAACGACATGGTGATGACCACGCCGGGCTTCTTCGAGGGCGCCCAGGACGCGGTCGCGAAGGGCCTGCTCGACGAGTCGGACATCGACCAGGCCGTGCGCCGGATCCTGACGCTGAAGTTCGAGCTCGGCCTCTTCGAGCAGCCGCGGCACCCCGACCCGGAGCGGCAGGCGGCGGTGATCGGGTGCGGCCCGCACGCCGCGGTCAACCTGGAGATCGCCCGCCGCAGCCTGGTCCTGCTGCGCAACGACGGCACGCTGCCGTTCTCCGGGACGAACCGGACCGTTGCCGTGGTCGGCCCCAACGCCGACGACCAGCACGCGCAGATGGGCGACTGGGCCGGCGCGTCCGGGCAGACCGAGTGGCTGCCCGACGGCCACCCGCGCGAGCTGACCGAGACCGTGCTCGACGGCCTGCGCGCCGCCGTCCCCGACGGCTGGACCGTCACCACCGCCCGCGGCGCCGACATCCTCACCGTCGGCCCCGACCCGGAGGGCGAGTTCTTCCCCGACGGCCAGCCCCGCCCGCACGTCGTGCACCCGTGCGCCCCCGACCCGGCGATGATCGCCGAGGCCGTCGCGCTCGCCGAGGAAGCGGACTACGTCGTCGCGGTCGTCGGCGACCACATCGAGCTGGTCGGCGAGGGCAAGTCGACCGCCACCCTGGAGCTCATCGGCGGGCAGGTCGCCCTGCTCGATGCGCTCGCCGCGACCGGCAAGCCGCTCATCGTCGTCCTGATCAGCTCGAAGCCGCTCGTGCTGCCGCCGTCGGCACTGGGCGCCGCCGCGATCGTCTACGCGGCCAACCCCGGCATGCGCGGCGGCCTCGCGGTCGCGGAGCTGCTGGTCGGCGCCATCGAGCCGACCGGCCGCCTGCCGATCTCCTTCGCCCAGCACTCGGGCCAGCAGCCGACGTACTACAACCAGGTCCGCGGCCAGCACGGCAGCCGCTACGCCGACCTCACGCAGCGCCCGACGTTCGCGTTCGGCCAGGGCCTGAGCTACACCACCGTCGAATACGGCGACCTGCGCATCGAGCAGACCGAGGTGACCGAGGCGGACACGCTGCGGGCGACCGTCACCCTCAGCAACACCGGCGGCCGCCCGTCGCTGGAGACCGTCCAGGTGTACGTCAGCGACACCGTCACCTCGGCGACCTGGGCCGACAAGGAGCTCAAGGCCTACACCCAGGTGCACGTCGAGCCCGGGGAGCGGCAGATCGTCACCATCGACCTGCCGGTCGCGGCTTGCACGTTCGTCAATGCGGCGGGTGTGCGGGTCGTCGAACCCGGAGCGTTCGAGCTGCTCGTCGGCTCGTCCTCGCGCGACGAGGACCTGCTCCGCGCCGAGTTCAACGTCAGCCGGCCGGTCCGCACCTCCCTGTAGGACGCGTCGGGGGTGAGCCGGGCCCGACCCGGCTCACCCTGAGCAGCCCGGCCGCAACCCAGGCCGCAACCCAGGCCGCAACCCAGGCCGCAACCCGGGCCGCGACCCGGGCGACGGCTAACGGGACAGCGGCAGCCTGACGGGCGGCGGCAGGGGCGACGCGACCGGATCGGCCTGGAACGACTGGAGCATCAGGGCGGCGAAGCGGCGCGACGCGGCCACCCGCAACTGTGGCGTCTCGGCCCGGATCCCCTCGTTCGCCATCAGGGCGAGGCTGACGTCCTCCAGCACGAAATCCGGCCGGAGCGGTCCCGCCGCCTTCGCCCGGCGCACCAGCTCCAGCAGCATCCGCAGCGTCCGGTCCCGGTCCTCGGCGAACCCCGCCGCCTCGGGCAGCGCGGACGTGAACGCGCGGGCGAAGCCCCGGTCGAGCGCGTGCAGCTCCATGAGCCGCTCGATCACCAGGCTGAACCCGCGCCACGGGTCGGCCGCCGCCAGCCCCTCGGCGACGATCGACGAGCACGTCGTCAGCTGCTCCGCGAACGCCTCCGCCAGCAGCGTCTCCTTGGTGCCGAAATGCCGGTACACGGTGGCGACGCCGACGTCGGCGCGCCTGGCGATCTCCCGGATCGGCACGTCCAGACCATCGGCGGCGAACGCCAGCCGGGCGACGGCGAGGATGCGCCCCCGGTTGTCACGGGCGTCGGACCGCAGCCGTGCTCCCACTTGTGCCGTCACCGCTCTCACTTTAGCGAAACGGACGGGGTGCTCCGTTACGGTCGGCCGCATGCGAGTTGTGCAGTTCACGCGGTACGGGCCACCGGACGTCCTCCACATCGCCGAGGCCGGGGCGCCGCACGCCGGACCGGGCGAGATCCGGATCGCGGTGCGGGTCTCCGGCGTCTCGCCGGGGGAGGTGACCATCCGCTCCGGCGTGTGGCGCGACATGGTGCCCGTCGCCTTCCCGTACCGCACCGGCTTCGACGCCGCGGGCGTGGTCGACGAGGTCGGCGAAGGCGTCACCGGGGTCAGCGCCGGCGACGAGGTGTTCGGGATGACGAGCATGACCACCCGCGCCGCGAACGCCGACCACGCCGTCCTGACCGCGTGGGCGGCGAAGCCCGCCGGGTGGAGCTGGGAGGAGGCGGGCGGCGCCGCGGGCACCGTCGAGACCGGCGTGCGGGTCCTGGACCGGCTCGGGGTCGGCGCCGGGCATACGCTGCTCGTGCAGGGCGCGGCCGGCGGCGTCGGCGGCGTCGCCGTCCAGCTCGCCGCCGCCCGGGGCGCGACCGTCATCGGCACCGCGAGCGAGCCCAACCACGACTTCCTGCGCTCGTTCGGCGTCATGCCGGTGGTGTACGGGCCGGGCCTGGCCGAACGGGTCCGCGCCCTGGCGCCGGGCGGGGTGGACGCCGTGTTCGACTGCGCGGGCGGCGCGCTGCCGGACCTGATCGCGATCGCCGGCGACCCCGGCAGGGTGGTCACGATCGCCGACCTCGGCGCGGCCGCGCACGGCGTGCACCTGTCGCACGGCGCGCCGGCGGGCGCCGGTGACACGACCGCGGACCGCCTCGCCGTGCACGCCCTGCCGATCGCGGCCGACCTTGCCGGACAGGGGCGGCTGCGGATCCCGGTCGCGGCAGCGTTCCCCCTCGACGAGGTCGCGGCCGCGCACGAGCTCAGCGAGACCCGGCACGCCCGCGGCAAGATCGTCCTGCGGCACTGAGGCTACGCTTCCGGACGTGATCACCACGGCTGTCCAGGACGTCGACGACCGGTTCGTGGCGGCCGCGCACCGGATCCTCGCCGACCTCGTCGCCGGCGGTGCCGCGCTCGGCTGGGTCGACCCGCCGTCCCTCGACGAGGTCGCCGAACTGCTCGGGCACGTCGTCACGGCGGTGCGGCAGGGCGACGGCGCGCTCCGGGCCGCCCATGTCGACGGCCAGGTGGCAGGGCTCGGCTACTGGCTCCGCTACGCCCGGCCGACCCACCGCCCGCACGCGGACCTGGAGAAGCTCGCGGTCGCCGCCGACGCCCACGGACAGGGCATCGGCCGGGCGCTCACCGCGGCGCTGATCGACGACGCCCGGCGGGCCGGGATCGAGGTGCTGACCCTGGACGCGCGGGGCGACAACAGCGCCGCGCTGCGCCTCTACCGGTCGCTCGGCTTCACCGACTACGGGCGGCTGCCGGACTTCGTCGCCTTCGGCGCGCGCCGCTACGACAAGGTGCTGCTCATGCTCGATCTCCGCGCGGGGTCCAGCTGAGCAGCAACGCGGTCGCGTCGTCCTGCAGCTGGTCCTGCTGGCGGGTGAGCAGGGTCCGCACCAGGCGGCGCATCGTCTCCGCCGGGTGGAGCTGATCGGCGAGCGCCCTGGTCACGCAGTCGACGAGGCGCTCGACGCCGAACTGCTCGCCGCCGTCGATACGGGCCTCGACGACGCCGTCGGTGTAGAGCAGCAGCGCGTCGCCGGGCTCGAGGTGCTCATCGACGACGACCGGGGTGGGGTCGCCGAGATACCCGAGGCCGAGCGGCAGGGCGGTCGGCGCGGTCAGGGTCCGCACCAGCCGGCCGCCGCGCAGCAGCAGCTCCTCGGGATGCCCGGCGCTGATCTTCCGGTAGACGCCGGTGGTGACGTCGAGCTCACCGAGGACCGCCGTGACGTAGTCGGCCGGATACTGTGCGTGCACCCACTTGTCGACCGACCGGTACGTGTCCGCGAGGTCCAGACCGCAGCGGCGGGCGTTGCGGTACGCGCTGATCGCCAGGGACGTGAGCGCGCTTGCCGCGATCCCGTGGCCGACGGCGTCGAACACCGCGACGTGCAGCACCGACTCGTTGATCGCATAGTCGAAGGCGTCGCCGCCGACGTCGTAGCAGGGCTCGAGGACCGCGGCGACCGCGGCGTCCGGGGTCGCGAACGTCAGCGGCGGCAGCTGATTCCAGATGATCTCGGCGGCGAGCTGCATCGGCAGGCGCCGCCGGGTGCGCTCCAGGGCGTCGCCGTAGGTGCGGCGGGTGGCGACGATGCCGGCGAACGCCGCCGCGAGAATCCGCAGCTCATGGTCGAGATCCGGGCCCGGACCCAGGTGCGCGGCGAGGACGCCGAGGCGGTCGGCGCCGCTGATCACGGGCATCCAGATCCGCTCGTCGCCGTTGTCGTCGCCGATGCGCACCGGCTCGCCGGTGGTGTAGGCGCGGCCGGCCAGGGTGCCGTCGATCCGCACCGGGTCGCCCAGGCCACCGGTCTCGCGGGGCAGCGGCAGCAGCTCCAGCTGCCCGTAGTCGACGAGGTAGAGCTCGATGTCGTGCGCGCCGAGCGCCCGCGCGACCCTCGACGCGACCGTCGGCAGGTCCTCGGGTCGCGCGTGGTGCAGCGCGTCGACGAGGTCGCGCACCGCCTGCATCGTGCCTGTCACCCTGCCACCCCGGTCCACGTCGTCGTGCCCCCCGATGGTGCTGCAGCATCGCCGAAACACCAAACGCCGGGCACGTGAACGCGGTGACCGGTCTCACGCACGGCGTGACCGGCCCGGCCACGTGCACCCGGTGCCCGCTGCGCACGGGCCGGGAGCGTGCGGGCCCGGCCCGGCCGTCACAGGTCGAGGACGAGGTCGGTCAGGGGGCGGGCGCAGCAGATGAGGACGGTGCCTTCGGCCGGTGGGTCCAGGGGGTCGGGCTCGGACGAGACGGAGCCCGACAGCAGGCCGCTCTCGCACGAGTGGCAGACGCCGGTCCGGCACGACCAGCGGACCGGGACGCGGCACTCCTCGGCGAGCCGCAGGACGCTGCCGTCGCTGTCCGTCCAGCCCGCGGTGACGCCACTGCGCGCGAAGGTGATCGTGGGGCCGGGTCCGGGGCGGGACCGGGGCGGGCCGGCGGCGGATCGGCGTACCCCGGGAGTCGACGCGGCAACGGTCGTGAACTGCTCACGGCGGATGTCCCCGACGCCCTGCGCGGTCAGGGCGGCGGTCACGTCGTCCATGAAGCCCGGGGGCCCGCACACGAACGCCACCGCGTCCGGCGGCAGGGCCAGCCCGCGCAGGACGCCCGCGTCGAGACGGCCGGCGATCGCGCCACGGTCCTGCGGGCGGGGACGGCTGTAGCAGATCACCTCCCGGGTGGGGTGCAGGGCGCGGACCTCCTCGGCGAACGCGTGCCCGGCGCCGTCCCTGGCACCGTGCAGCCACCACACCGCCCGGCTCCTCTGGCGCGCGGCGAGGTCGTGCAGCATGGCGAGCAGCGGGGTGGCGCCGATCCCGGCGGAGACGAGCAGCACGGGCCGGTCCGACCGGTCGAGGGTGAACGTCCCGCGCGGCGCGGCGGTGTCCAGCACCGCGCCGGCCCGCGCGTGGTCGCGCAGATATCCGCCGCCCGCACCGCCGGGCTCGAGTTTGACGCTGATGCGGTACGACGGCCCGCCCGGTGACCCGGACAGCGAGTAGCTGCGCACCAGGCCGGGCGCCAGCCGGAAGGTGAGGAACTGGCCGGGCGCGGCGGCGGGCAGCGGCGTGTCGTCGGGCGCGGCGAGGTGCAGCGACAGGACGTCGGCGGTCTCGTGCTCCACGGCGGTGATCCGCAGCGGCCGGAACCCTGGCCACGCCGGCGGTGCCGCGACGGCGGCGAGCCCCGCGTTGCCCGCGCTCCCGGGCTGGTCCCGCAGAGCGCGCAGGGACGCCTTCCACCCGGGGCTGAGCGCGTCGACCCGCAGCGCCCGGCCGACGGCCTCGCGGTCGTGGCCGGGCAGGTACAGCAGCGCGTCGATCTCCGCGACGGTGACGCCTTCCGGCCCGTCGGCGATCTTGACGATGGCGTCGCCGGCCCGCACCTCGCCCTCGTCGATGACCCGCAGGTAGAAGCCGGGCCGGTGGTGCGCGACGAGCAGGGCGGGCAGGCGCGGCTCGCCGAGGCGCAGGCCGACGCGGTAGCAGGTGACGCGCGGCTGGGTCACCTCGACGACCGCTCCCCCGACGCGGAAGCGGTCGCCGATGCAGACCTCGTCGTCGGGCAGGCCGTCGACGGTGAAGTTCTCCCCGAAGATGCCGGGCGTGAGGTCGTCACGGCCGAGGACGCCGCGCCAGTGCTCGTACGAGCCGAGCTGGTAGACGAGGACGGCCCGCTGCTCGCCGCCGTGGCCGACGAGGTCGCCCTGGCCGTCGCCGTCGAGGTTGAGGGTGCGCAGCATGACCGGCCCGCCGGCCGGCGCCTTCCAGACGCCGGTGTGCACGGTGCGCCCCTGCCACGTGACATCCTTCGGCAGGCCCACGTTCACCGACACCAGCGTCGCCACGGCACCGACGCTAGTGGCCCTGCCATGTCCTGCCACCCGTTCAGCGGGTGATGCCCGCGAACGGTCAGGGGCAGGACCGCTCGCAGCCGTGGCGCTGACGCCGGCCTCGGGTGCAAACCTTCTGCACACGCTCCGCAAACTTTTGCTGAGATGGCCAAAAGGTATGGACATGGCGATCGAAACTGCCTAATCTTCCGCCAGGTGGTCCAGTCGTCGGCGTCGATAGGCCTGCCTGCGCTCAAGCGTCCCCCGACCGCCATCCGGGGACGTTCTCCATCCCCTCAGGAGGAAGCATGGGCATCAGGCCTTTGCGCTCGTTCACCATCGCCGCCGTCGCAGTCGCGACCGTCGCCGCCACCGGGCTCTGGGCCGTGCCCGCCAGCGCGATCCCCGCTCAGGAGCCCGGCGTGACGCTGCGCGTGTACGACGTGCAGACCGCGCTCAGCAGCATCTGCACACTCAAGTCGGGCCAGACCCCGAACGTCGACAAGCTGATGCCGACGATCAACTGGACCACCCCGGCCGACTTCGGCTTCGACAACCTGTTCGTCTCGCAGGTGCTCGGCAACGTCAACATCAGCACCGCCGGCAGCTACACGTTCCGGCTCAGCAGCGACGACGGGTCGCGCCTCGCGATCGACGGCGCCACCGTCATCAACCACGACGGCCTGCACGGCGCGACGCCGCCGAAGGAGGGCACCGTCACCCTCACCACCGGCTACCACGCGCTGCGCATCGACCACTTCGAGCGCGACGGCGGGCAGCAGATCACCCTGGAATGGAAGACGCCCGGCTCGTCCGCGTTCGTCGTCGTGCCCAACTCGGTGCTCAGCACCGACGCCGGCGTCGTCCGCGTGACCGCTCCCGGCCGCAAGGAGTGCGAGGGCGCCGCCGACTCCCCCGGCGACGGCCTGCCGCTGACGTCGGTGCACCCCGGCTTCACCCTGACGAACCTGCGGCCCAACGCGGCGTTCCAGCCGAAGGTCACCGGCATGGACTGGCTGCCCGACGGGCGGCTCGTCATCTGCACCTGGGGCGGCAACGACCAGTCCGGCACGTCGCAGGCCGGCGAGGTCTGGATCCTCGGCAACACCGGCGGGTCGACCAGCCCGGGCAACGTGACGACCAAGCGGATCGGCAGCAACCTCAAGGAGCCGATGGGTCTCAAGGTCGTCGACGGCGTCGTGTACGTGTCGGAGAAGGCGCGCCTGACCCGGCTCGTCGACACCACCGGGGACGAGGTCGCCGACCAGTACCAGACCGTCGCGACCTGGCCGTTCAGCGGCGCGTTCCACGAGTTCGCGTTCGGCCTGCTGTACCGCGACGGCTACTTCTACCTGAGCCTGTCGGTGCCGATCGACTACGGCGGCGCGAGCACCGTCCCGCAGCCGGCGGCCAACCGCGGAACGTCGGTCAAGGTCAACGCGACGACCGGCGCCGTGGAGTACGTCGCCGGCGGCCTGCGCACCCCGCACGGCATCGGCTGGGGCCCGGAGAACGGCCTGTTCGTCACCGACAACCAGGGCGGCTGGCTGCCCGCGTCGAAGCTGGTGCAGATCAAGCCGGGCCGCTTCTTCAACCACTACAACACCCCGGCCGGGCCGTTCGACTACAACGCCGTCACGCCGCCGGTGCTGTACATGCCGCAGAACGAGATCGCGAACTCGCCGAGCACGCCGATCGTCATGCCCACCGGCGTCTACGCCGGTCAGCTGCTCATCGGTGACGTCACGTACGGCGGCCTGCAGCGGGCGTACCTGGAGAAGGTCAACGGCGAGTACCAGGGCGCGCTGTTCCGGATGACGCAGGGCCTCGAGGCCGGCATCGCCGAGGTGAACATCGGCCCCGACGGCGCGATCTACCTCGGCGGGCTCGGCGCCGGCGGCAACTGGGGCCAGGCCGGCAAGCTCACCTACGGCCTGCAGAAGCTGACCCCCAACGGCACCGCCACGTTCGACATCCTCGCGATGCGGGCCACCGCGGCCGGGTTCGAGATGGAGTACACGCAGCCGCTGTCCACCGCGACCGCGACGGACCTGGTGTCGAAGTACACGTTCAAGCAGTGGCGGTACGAGCCGACGTCCTCCTACGGCGGGCCGAAGGTCGACGAGGAGAACCTCACCGTCACCGCCGCGTCCCTGTCCCCGGACGGCAAGAAGGTCTCGCTGACGGTGTCGGGCCGCAAGCCCGGCCGGGTCGTGTACGTGCGCTCGCCGAAGCCGTTCAGCTCGTCCAGCGGGCTGTCGCTGTGGAGCACCGAGGCGTGGTACACGCTGAACTCCATCCCGGGCGGTGCCACCGTCGCCAACCTGGCGCTGAACGCACCGGCCACCGCCGACAGCTCCTGCATCGCGGCGGAGAGCCCCGCGAAGGCCGTCAACGGCACCGTTTCCGGTGGCAGCGGCGACAAGTGGTGCTCCAACAGCGCCAACAAATGGCTGCAGGTCGACCTCGGCTCGGCGAAGTCCGTCGGCCAGGTCGTGGTCCGGCACGCCGGCGCCGGCCGCGAAGCCGTGGCGAACACGCAGAACTTCTCGATCCAGACCAGCACCGACGGCACCACGTGGACGACCCGCGCGACCGTCACCGGCAACACGGCGAACATCACCACGCACAACTTCACCGGGGTGACCGCCCGGTACGTGCGGTTCGCCACGACCGACACGCCCTACGCCCGCGTCTACGAGCTGGAGGTGTACTCGCAGACCGGTCCGACGTCCGGGCCGATCACCGGTATCGCCGGTAAGTGCCTCGACCTCGACAACGCCGGCACCGCCGACGGCACGAAGGTCCAGCTGTGGACCTGCAACGGCACCGCCGCGCAGCGGTGGAGCCGGGTCGGCAGCACGTACCAGGCGAACGGCAAGTGCCTCGACGTCGACAACGCCGGCACCGCGAACGGCACCAAGGTCCAGCTATGGACCTGCAACGGCACCGGCTCGCAGGTGTGGCAGCCGCAGGCGAACGGTTCGATCCTGAACCCGCAGTCCGGCAAGGTCCTCGACGCCCTCGGCGGCGCCTCCGCCGACGGCACCCAGATCCACATCTGGGAGTACGCCAACGTGGCGAGCCAGAGGTGGGTCGTCCCGGCCTGACCTGTTCCGCAACGGGGCCGCGGCGCACTCGCGCCGCGGCCCTTCGCGGAGGTCCCGCCAGCCGCCGCCGGCGAGCCGTGACCCTCGTTCACCCCCGCCGGGCGATGAACCCGGCGGGGTTCGGGTCGACGCTGAAGGTGCCGGGGTTAACCCGGGTGAGGGCGTTCGAGCCATCGGAGGTATGCCATGGGTGTCTCGTTCGGCCAGGTCGTGCTGTCGACCCTGTGGTTCATGCTCGTGTTCGCCTGGATCTGGCTGATGGTCAGCATCCTGACGGACCTGTTCCGGGATCCGGCGGTGTCGGGCTGGGGCAAGGCGGGCTGGACGGTGTTCCTGATCGTGCTGCCGTGGGTGGGTGCGCTGACCTACCTGATCGTCCGGGGCCGGTCGATGAACGAGCGCAGCGCGCAGCGGGCGCAACGGCAGGAGGCGCAGTTCCGGCAGTACGTGCGCGAGGCCGCCGGCGAGGCCGCTCCCCGCACCGGCTCCAGCACCTGGTCCGGGGCCGACGAGCTGGCGAAGCTCGCGGACCTGCGGCAGCGCGGTGTGCTGACCGACGGGGAGTACGCGCGGGCCAAGGCGTCGCTGCTCGGCTCCGACGGCATCGCGCCGCGCCAGTCGGTCTGAGCTTCAGCCGTGTTCCAGCGCGTCGCGGACCTCCAGGAGTTCGCGGCGCGCCTGCGTGTCGACGACCGGGTACTGCGGGTCGATGCCGTCCAGCGCGTTGACGATGACGGCCGCCGCGGCGATGCGGGAGAACCATTTGTGGTCGGCCGGGATCACGTGCCACGGCGCGTGCTCGGTGCTGGTGTGCGTCAGCATGTCGGCGTAGGCGCGCTGGTAGTCGCGCCAGTAGCCGCGTTCGCGGATGTCGGCCTCGGAGAACTTCCAGTTCTTCTCCGGCCGGTCGATGCGGGCCAGCAGGCGCTTGCGCTGCTCCTCCTTGGACACGTTGAGGAACAGCTTCACGATCCGGAAGCCGTTGCCGGTGAGGTGCCGCTCGAAGGCGTTGATGGCCTCGAATCTGCGCCGCCAGACGGCACCCTTGCGCGGCACCCGCTGCCGGTCCAGGAGCTCCTTGTGGACCCGCACGACGAGGACCTCCTCGTAGTGTGACCGGTTGAAGATGGCGATCTCGCCGCGGGCCGGGAGGCGGCAGCCGTAGCGCCACAGGAAGTCGTGGTCGAGCTCCTCCGCCGACGGCACCTTGAAGCTGTGCACCCGCACGCCCTGCGGGTTGACGCCGCTCATCACGTGCCGGATGGTGCCGTCCTTGCCGGCCGCGTCGAGCGCCTGCAGCACCACGAGCAGCCCGTCGGTCTGCTGCGCGGCGAGTCTCGACTGCAGGTCGGCGAGCATGGTCACGCCGCGCTGCAGCAGTTCGACGCCGGCCTCCTTGTCGCTGATGCCGCCGGTGTACCCGGGGTCGAAGTCCTTCGGGAGCCGCACCGTCGCTCCGGGGCGGACCCGCAGCGGTGCGATGAGCTCGGCGATGCGGTCACGTGGCTGGTTCGGCACGGTGGTCACCTGTGTTCCTGCGCAGGACGGCTTTACGGATCTCGGTCAGCGCCACGACCGGCACGGCCGTGAGCGCGCAGACGAGCCACTGCCCCAGCCCGAGGCCGGTGGTGTCCAGCAGCCGTTGCAGGACGCCGAGCTCGGTGGACAGCACGATCACCAGGACCGACAGCCCGCTGGTGACGACGAACCGGTGGTCGTCGAGGGTGTCGAGGTCGAACACGGACCGGGTCTCGCTGCGGACCGTGAGCGACAGCACCAGGCTCATGATGGAGAAGGCGGCGAGGCCCATGGTGCGGGCCACGTCGACGCCGTGCCGGCGGCCGGACCACGCGATCACCAACAGGGTCAGCCCGCCGATCACGGTCCCGAGGACGGCGAGCCAGCTGAGGGTCCGCCCGGGCAGCAGCGGCTCGTCGCCGCCGCGCGGTTTGCGGCGCATGAGGTCCGGCTCCGGTCTGCCGTAGCCGAGCCCGATCGACTGCAGCAGGTGGACGGTGAAGTTGGTCCACAACGTCTGCAGCGGCAGCAGCGGCACCCCGGCGGCGATGTTGAGCACGCTCGCGCCGAGGAACATGGCGATGTACCCGATGAGCGCGCCCATCTGGAAGAAGACGTACCGCTTCAGGTTGTCGTACAGGGCGCGGCCGATCGCGACGGCCTTGACGATGGTGGCGAAGTCGTCGTCGGTGAGGATCATCGCGGCGGCCTCCTTGGAGACCTCGGTGCCGGTGATCCCCATCGCGATGCCGATGTCCGCGCGTTTGAGCGCCGGCGCGTCGTTGACGCCGTCGCCGGTCATCGCGACGATGTGCCCCTTGCGGCGCAGGACGTCGACGAGCCGCACCTTGTGCTCGGGCGTCACCCGGGCGATGACGCCGATGCCGTCGATCTCGGCGACCGCCTCGTCGTCGCTCATCGCGGCGAACTCCGCGCCGGTGATCGCGCGCCCCTCGATGCCGAGCTGCCCGGCGATCGCACCGGCGGTCGCCGCGTGGTCGCCGGTGATCATGCGGACCTGGATGCCGGCGGCCTTCGCGGTGGCGATCGCGTCCCGCGCCTGCGGCCGGGGCGGGTCGACGATCCCGGCGAGAGCCAGCAGCGTCAGCCCGTCGAGGCCGGCGAGGAGGTCGGCGCGGGGGTCGAAGGTCGCCGGGTCGAAGTCCTGGCGCGCCGTCGCCATCACCCGCAACCCCTGGCCCGCCATGCGCCCGTTCTCGTCCATGTACCGCCCACGCGACGTCTCGTCCAGCGGCCGCGGTTCCCCGCCGGGCGCCACGACCGCCGTCGCCCGGGCCAGCAGCTGGTCCGGCGCGCCCTTGACGAAGCACCGGACCACGTCCCGGCCGGACTCGTCGGTCATCCGGTGGTAGGTCGCCATCAGCTTGTAGGCGGCGTCGAACGGGAGCTCGGCCACCCGGGGGTACCGCTGCCGCGTCGAAGCGACGTCGAGGTGCCCCTTCTCGGCGAGGACGACGAGCGCCCCCTCGGTCGGGTCGCCGACGAGCTGCCCGTCGCTGACGACGGCGTCACCGGCGAGCGCCATGGGCAGCAGGAACGGCTCGAGGGGCAGGTCCGGGTCGCCGGCCGCGTGCCGGATGTCGCCGACGGTGCCGTAGCCGGTGCCCGACACCGTGTACCGGCGGCCCGGGATCGCCAGTTCCGCGACCGTCATCTGGTTGAGCGTCAGCGTCCCCGTCTTGTCGGAGTTGATCGCCGAGGTCGACCCGAGCGTCTCCGTGGACCGCAGCCGCTTCACGATCGCGTCGGCCTTCGCCAGCAGCTGCGTGCCCATCGACAGGATCGTGGTCACCACCGCCGGCAGGCCCGTCGGGATCGCCGAGATGGCGAACGCGACCGCCGCGCTGAACACGACGTCGAAGCTGTCGCCACGGGACAGGTTCAGCAGCACCGACACCAGCAGCGCGACGCCGGCGACGACCAGGATCTGGTCGGTCAGCCGGCCCAGCTGCCGGGTCAGCGGCGTGGCCGCCTCGGCGTCGGCCTGCAGCAGGCCGGAGATCCTGCCCACCTCGGTGCTCATGCCGGTCGCCGTCACCACGAGCTCGCCGGTGCCTCTGGTCACGCTGGTGTGCATGTACGCCATGTCGACCCGGTCCCCGAGCGCCGCGCCGAGGTCCACGACCGTCTCCGCGTCCTTGGCGACGGGCAGGCTCTCCCCCGTCAGCGCCGACTCGTCGATCTCCAGCCGGGCCGCTCTGACGAGACGGCCGTCGGCCGGGATCCGGTCGCCGGCCTCGACGAGCACCACGTCACCCGGCACGAGGTCCTCCGCCGGCACGCTCATGAGGTCCCCGCCGCGGCGTACCCGCGCATGCGTGATCATCGAGCGCTGCAACGCACCGACCGCGGCCGCCGCCTTCCCCTCCTGCCGCAGGCCGAGCACGGCGTTGAGCAGGGTGAGGGCCAGCAGGAGCACGCCGGTGCCGTACTGCTTGAGCGGGTACAAACTGCCGATCGCCGCGCACAGCAGCACGATCTGCATCGGGTCCGCGTACTGCCGCACGAACGCCTGCCAGCGCCGCTCCCGCCGCGCCTCGGTGAACCGGTTCGGGCCGTAGCGGGCCCGCCGCGCGTCGGCCTCGCCCGGGGTGAGGCCCGCCGGTGCCTCGACGCGCTCCACGGACAGCGCCTCGCCGGCGGACAGCGTGTGGAACGCCGGCGCCTCGGTCTCCTCGATCGTGGACATCGACCGCCTCCCGTCAGAGCGGCTGTTCGTACCCGTGCCCCGTCCCGCCAACCACCGCGCGTCCCCGATCCCCCGCGGGCCAACCTCCGCCGTCACCCGTTGGTGTCGGCTACCCGCCTGTCACGAGCGGGGGCGTCGAGCGGTCCCTACGCTCCCCGCCATGAGACGTGTCCTGAGTCACGCGGCCGTGGTGGCCATCGGTGCGCTGCTGCTGACCGGATGCGGCGGATCGTCCGGCGACAAGCCGCCCGCCGCGCCGGCGACCACGGCCGAGGCGGCGGCGTCGTCGGAGGAGCCGCCCGCGGAGGAGCCGCCCGCGTCGCTGCCGCCCGGTGCCCAGCCCGGCCTCGACGACTACGACGGCGACGGGCGCAAGGACCCGACCTGCTCGACCCAGGACTTCGGCGCCGGGCTCGTCCTGCGCATCCCGTGCGAGATCCACAACGCGCACGACCCGGAGAACGACACCAGGCTCGTCAAGGACTCCCTGTACCGCCTGCCCGGCCCCGACGTCGACCTCACCGGCGTCTCCGGCTCGGTGCTGGAGGCCCGCGACCCCTCCGGCGGCCACGTCTACATCGTCGCGTTCAACAGCGACGCCCTCTTCGCCACCGGCAGCGCCGACGTCGGCAGCCCCGAGACGCTCGACAACACGGTCCTCGTCATCAACAAGCACTACCCCAACGGCGCCGTCCAGGTCCGCGGCCACACCGACGCCACCGGCTCCGCCCAGGCCAACCAGACGCTGTCCCAGCGCCGGGCGGAGACGGTCCGCGCGTACCTGACCGCCCACGGCGTCACCGCCACCTCGGTCACGGCGGTCGGTCTCGGCAGCACCCAGCCCCTCGTGGAGGAGAAGAACCCCGACGGCTCCGCCAGCACCGCCGGCCGCGCCTTCAACCGCCGCGTCGAACTCGTCATCCGCCTCCCGAAGTGACGGCGGCTCCGCCCGAGGACTGCACACAACCTGCAAACGCCGGCGGGGTTCGCGGGGGCCCGATGAGCCTAGAGTGACGGGCATGGATGTGCCGTTCGCCGGGGAAGGCGCCGGGTCCGGGGAGCTGTCCTGGGGGCAGCTCGACGTGTGGGTCAAGATGGGACGGCTCGGCAGGTCGTTCGCGATGGGCGGGGCCAGGGCACTGCCGGCCGGGACCACCGTCGGCGACGTCGCCGGGGAGCTCGCGTATCTCATGGGGCGCTACCAGTCGATGCGGACCCGGTTCGTGCCCGCCGGCGACGGCCCGCCGCGGCAGGTGGTGCACGACCACGGCACGATCGACCTGGAGATCGTCGCGGCCGGCGAAGATCCGGCGGCCGCCGCGCAGAGCGTGGCGCAGCGGTACAGGACGACACCGTTCGACTATGTGCACACCTGGCCGGTCCGGATGGCGGCCATTGTGGACGGTGGCCGGTGCACCCATGCGGTGCTCGTCATGTCGCACCTGGTCTTCGACGGCGCCGGGGCGGTCGTCATGATGGCCGAGACCGCCGCCCGCACCACCGCCGCGGTGCGCGGCATCGCACCCCTGGAACAGGCGCGGCAGCAGGCGCTGCCGGCGGGACGGCGGCACAACGCGGCCGCGCTGCGGCACTGGGAGACGCGGCTGCGGGCGATCCCGGTGCCGGACCTGCCGCCGTCGCGGGACGTCCGCAGCCCCCGCTACCACCAAGGGGTGCACCGCACGACGACGCTGCCGCGGGCGCTGCGGGCCGCGGCACGGGAGCACGGCACGGACACCGCGGCCGCGCTGCTGGCCGTGTTCGCGATCGCGTTCGCCGAGGTGACCGGCGTCGTCGTGCTGCCGCTGCGGCTGATGGCCAGCAACCGCTTCCGCACCGAGCTCGACGGCAGCGTCAGTCCCGTGTCGCAGAACGGCCTGTGCGTGCTCGACACCGCCGGCGCCTTCGGTGACGTCGTACGACGGGCCCGCGGCGCGGCGATGACCGCCTACAAGTACGCCTACTACGACCGGCGGGAGCTCGAGGCCCGCGTCGCGGCCGTCGCCGCCGACCGCGGCCCCGGGGTGGCCCTGGACGTCAACTTCAACGACCGCCGCTTCGGCGGCACGCTTCGCCCCGTCGCGCCGCCCACCGGCGCCGACCCCGCGTTCGCCTGGGTCAGCGCCCACGACGACCCGCAGTCCGGGTTCTTCCTCAACGTCGACGGCTCCGACGACGTCCTGGAGCTCACCGTGTATGTCGACAGCCACTTTCTCGCCCCCGGCGACGCCGCCGCGGTCCTGCGGGCGATGGAGACGACCGCCGCCCGCGTCGCCGGAGCGCCGCTGTCCTGAGCGGAGCCGGTGCCGTTGTGCGGGAAGCGGGTCAGGCGGGTTTGACGGCGACGCCGCCCCAGAAGGCGTCGGGCACCTGCTCGGGCTCACCCTCCGGCCGCCACAGCGCCACCGGCACGATCCCGTCCTGCGTGGTGCTCCACCGCCCCAGCAGGTCCGCGAAGTGGACCGGTGACCGCATGTGGAAACCCGGCCCCATCATCGCCAGGGCCTGCGGGTACGCCTCCAGCTCGGTGGTGTCGAAGTCGAAGGCGAGGCAGCTGGCGGGCGGGACCGCGTCGTACAACGCGTCCAGCGCACGCGTCAGCGTCGCGTCGTCGAGGAACGCGGCCAGCCCCAGGAACACCACCCCGACCGGCCCGCCGTCGAGGATCCACGCCCGGGCGCCGGCGTCGACGCCGGCCAGGTCGGTGGCGTCGCCGCGGACGTAGCCGACGCCGGGGAGGTCCGCGACGAGCGCGGCGCCGGCCGCCACGATGTGCGGGTCGATGTCGGTGTACAGCACCCGTGCGCCGGGCGCGTTCTCGTGCACGTTGCCCCTGGTCGGGATGCCCGCGCCGAAGACGAGGAAGCGGTCGGCGCCGGCCGCGACGAGGTGCCGCACCGCCCGGCCGGAGAAGGCGCGCAGCGAGCGGAAGATGTCGGCGCACGGCCCGTACGCCGACTCGAACGCCTGCGCGGCGGCGACGTCGACCGGCAGATGGTCACCGCCGCCGAGCCAGTAGTCGATCATCCGTGCGGTACTGGGCTCCGTCATGGGCCCCAGCATGCCACCTCAGCCGGGCCACGCGAGGGCACGCAGCGCCTCCGGGCCGCCGTTGACGACGTCCCGGTCGTGGTCGTGCCGCTCGTCGGGGTTTCCCGGCCGGTACTGCCACAGCGCGAACGTCGTCCAGCCGGCCGGCAGCTTCGGGGGCCGCGCGGTGTAGCCGGCGATGTCCAGCGGATACCCGCCGAAGGACGCGTCGTTGCCGGTGCACGGGTTCCACCAGTTGGTGTTCGTGTAGATCATCGGCTTGCGGCCGATGCCCGCCTCGATGCGGTCGACGAACGCGCGGATCCAGGCGCGCATCTGCGTGGTGGTGAGGTCGTAGCAGTCGTCGGTGCGCACCCCGGCATACGGCCATTCCAGGTCGACGAACGGCACCAGGGTCCGCGCGTCGCGGGTGAAGCGGGCGTGCCGCAGGAAGTGCTCGGCCTGCCCGACGGGGTCGCCGCGGTCCGGCCGCGCGTAGACGTAGGCGCCGACGTAGAGCCCGGCCTTCCGCGCCGCCGTGTAGTCCGCGGCGAAGTGCGGGTTGACGTACGTGCTGCCCTCGGTCGCCTTGACGTAGACGAACTGGCTGCCGGCCGCGACCTCGGTCGGCCAGTGGATCCCGAAGCGCCGGTGGTCATGGCTGGAGATGTCGATCCCGCCCACCGGATAGCCCGCCGGCCGTTCGGCCCGGATCCGGTCGGCGGCCGCCAGGACCGGCGGGTCGGCGGGCACGGGCGGCGGCACCGGTACCGACGCCACCGCCCACACCGGAGCGGTCACCAGCAGGACCCCGGCCACCACCGCCCGGCGCTGCGCACGGGTGAGCCCGGCGATGAACTGTCGCAGGCGCGGCCACACCGTCGTCGAAGGCACCGCTCAAGTGTGCCTGGCGGTTTACCCCGCCTTGTTACCCACGGGTAACCAGCCATCCCTTTCGGACGTACTGCGCGACGTCGTCGGGCACGTCGCCGGGCTCGACCATCAGCCCCTCGTAGCCGATCGACGTCAGCGGCCGGGACGACACGACCACGGACGTGTCCATGTCGACGACGCCGCCGGTCATGTCCTCGACCATCCGCGGGAACGTGGACAGGAACGCGGTGCGGGCCGCGTCGATCTGGGCCTGGTTGAGCGTGGCGTTCAGGCCGGGCACCTGCGACACCGGCTTGATGATCATCAGGAAGCGGAGCGTGACCGCCGGGGCGGCGGCGGCCTGCGCGGCCGGCATCGCCGCCGCGCCGGTGAACCCCAGCAGCACGCTCAGCGCCGCCAGGATCATCGACAGCCGGGTCCGTCTGGGCCGTGCTCGGTGCATATGGACAACCTCCGATCGGGTGACCGCCAGCATCAGCGACGGCGCGGCGGATCCCATAGAGGCTTCGCAAAGGTTTCGACGCCGCGACCTGCGGCGAGCCCCGATCGTTGAGCCCGCGGACCCACGCGAAGGAGGCGGTCGATGGAGCTGCAGCACGCCGACGTGTACCGCTACTGCGTCATCCTCGCGTGCGGCGACGAGGCGGTCGCCCGCACGGCCACCGCAGCGGCGAGCGTCGGAGCAGCGACCACCGGCGGGCCGGCGGCGGTGTTCGCGGCGGCGAGGGCCGCGGTCAAGGAGGAGCTGCGGGGCCGGCCGGCTCCGTGCCGGCCGCCCTCGCGCCGCTCGTCCCCGCGGCGGACCGGCTGCGCGAGGTGCTGCCGCTGGTGGTGAAGGCGCCCGGGTGCCCGGGGCAGACGTTCGGCGGGGCGTGCTACTCGATCCAGCCGTTCACGCTGCCGCTGTCGGTGGCGGTCCCGGCCGGGTTCGACGAGGCCCGGCTCGCCGACGCTCTACAGTGGACGGTGCGGACGGAGACGGTGCTCGGGCCGGTCGCGTTCCACGCGCGGGGCAACCACGCCCGCGTCACGGTCACCGACGACGGCCGGGCCACCCCGCCCACGGTGTGGGTCGTGCGGGCGGCGCTGACCGTCAACGGCGAGACGCACCTGAGCGACGAGGTCACCCTGCGCGTGTACGCGACGACCTGAAACCCTGTCAGGGTGGCTCATTCCTTGAGGTGGACGACCTTCGCCCAGTCGGGCGGCGTCTCCGGGATGTAGTCCGGGTCCTCCTCGTCCCAGCTGCCCTCCCTGGCGAACAGCCCGACCACCGTGCGGCACCGCGGCCGGACGGTGGGCCACGGCGTCTGCCCGTCGGTCAGGACCACGACGACGTCCGGCGGCGGTGCCGTGCGCAGCGCCCGCTCGAACCCGGCCCGCAGATCGGTCCCACCGCCGCCGATCAGCGCGATGCCCTCCGCCCGGCACAGCGGGTGCGCGACCCCGGCCGCAGCGTCGCACGACAGCACCCGCACCAGGTCGCGGCGGCCACCGACGGCCCGGCCGATCGCGGCGACCTCCAGCAGCGCGCTGCCCAGCTCGGCGTCGCTGACCGACCCCGAGGTGTCGATGACGACGCTGACCTGCGGCGGGCGGCGGCGCAGGCTCGGCAGCACCACGCCGGGCAGGCCCGCGGAGCGCCGCGCCGGCCGCCCGTACGTGTAGTCGTCTCCCCCGGCGGCGCTCGCGGCGGAGCGGACCGCGGCGCCGAGCAGGTCCCGCCACGCCTGCGGCGGGTGGAACGCCTCCTCGGCCCAGCGCCGCCAGCCCTTCGGGACGTCGCCGGGCCGGGCCTTGATCGCCTCCGCGACCCGGAACCGGACCGCGTCCAGCTCGTGGCCGCGCAGCCCGCGGACGCCGTCCTCGCCGTCGCCCAGCTCCCACTCCCGCTCCAGTCCATCGGCGCCGCTGCCGCAGTCCAGCCACACCAGGCCGTCGGTGCACGGGCCGAGGCTGAACCGGCGCAGGTAGTCCTCCATCAGCTGCCCGTCGCCCAGGCCCAGGTCCCCGGCGGCGACGGCACCCTCGGGGCGGGCGAGGCCGTCGCCGTAGATGTCGTCGTTGATCTCGCAGTCGGCGGCGATGTTCATCCGCAGCCGCTCGCCCGGCCCGTGCAGGTCGCGTTCGGCCGCCACCCGGTCGCCGCGGCCGTGGTGGTCGCGCAGCAGGTGCGAGACCTCATGGACCCACACCCCGGCGAGCTCCTCGACCGGGGTCACGTCGACGAACACCGGCGACGCGTAGCAGCGCCACCGCCGGTCGACGGCCATCGTCGGCACCCGCCGCGACTCGACGACGTGCAGGGCGAACAGCGCCGTCGCCAGGTACGGCCGGACCTTCGCCGCGTGCAGCCTCGCCGTGTACAGCTTGTCGAGATCCAGGGTCATGCGGCCACCCGGTCGGCGCGCTGCGAGATGGACACCACGCCGGCGAGCCGCTCGATGAGGTCGGGCACGTCCCAGTCGACGTGGCGCTGCGCGGCGAGCGTCGCCGCCGGCACGACGACGAGGTCCGGGGCGCCGGTGTCGACCGCCAGGGCCAGGATCGCCCACGCGGCGTCCCACCGGGCCCTTTCGGGCCGTTTGCGGACCGCCTCGACGACGCCGTCGAGGACGGCCTGACGCAGGTCGCCCCGCTCCGGCAACGTCGCGGCCGCCGGGTCGGCGAGGAGCGTCTCGGGGTCCGGCAGGTCGAGACGGTCCAGGCTCGCCAGGAGCTCCAGGCCCGGGCCGTCGCCGACCGTGCCGCGCACCAGCATGGAGAGCACGTCCCGGGACGTACCGGCGGCGGTGGCGAACGCCGTCAGCCGCAGCGCCATGTCCCAGCTTCTCGGCGAGGGCCACGGACCACCGCGGCGCGCCTCGCTGCCGGGCAGCTGGTGCACCAGGCGCGGGCGGGCGGTGAGCAGCCCGCACACGGCCCGCCGGGCGAACGCGACCGCGGCGCCGAGCCGGCGCGGGTCCAGGCGCGGCAACGACGCGCGGGGCCAGGTGCCGCCGAGTCCGCGGACGACGACGTCGTGGTCGTGCACCCATTGCAGGTGCACGAACCGGTTCGCCAGCGGCGCGCTGAGCTCCCAGCCGTCGGCGGCCGAGGACCGGGGGTTGGCGGCGGCGACGATCCGCACGCCCGGCGGCAGCCGCAACGCGCCGACACGCCGCTCCAGCACCAGCCGCAGCAACGCCGCCTGGACCGCGGGCGGGGCGGTGGACAGCTCGTCGAGGAACAGCAGGCCGCGCCCGGCCTTGACGAGGCGCACCGCCCAGTCCGGCGGGGCCATCGGGACGCCCTGCGCCGCGGGGTCGTCGCCGACGACGGGCAGCCCGGAGAAGTCCGACGGCTCGTGGACGCTGGCGATGACGGTGGTCAACGGCAGGTCGAGCTCCTCGGCGAGCTGGGTCAGGGCGGCGGTCTTGCCGATGCCGGGCTCGCCCCACAGCAGGACCGGCAGGTCGGCGGCGACGGCGAGGGTCAGCGCCTCCAGTTGTGTGTCGGCGCGCGGCTCGGTGTCGGTGTCGTGCAGCAGCGCGAGGAGTTCGGCGGCGACGTCGAGCTGGTCGGCGAACAAGGACATGGGTCATCACCTTTCGTGTGGAAGTCGTTCCGGCGCACCGCACGCGGCCGTGCGACGCGTTTCGGTGCCGCGCATCTGGTGCTTGTGAAGGCTTCGCGCCGCAGGGTTCGCGGCCCAGGGTTCGCGCCGCAGGGTTCGCGGCCCAGGGTTCGCGCCGCAGGGTTCGCGGCCCAGGGTTCGCGGCCCAGGGTTCGCGGCCCAGGGTTCGCGGCCCAGGGTTCGCGGCCCAGGGTTCGCGGCCCAGGGTTCGCGGCCCAGGGTTCGCGGC
>NZ_JBEXDG010000005.1:0-63050 GCF_040605635.1 Dactylosporangium sp. NPDC005555 | reverse complement strand
GCCCAGGGTTTGGGGCGCGCGCGACCTGTGCGGGGCTCAGCGCGTGGCGGTGCGGCGGTTGCGGCGGCCCCGGCGAGCCGGCGCGGGACCCGCGTCGGCCAGGCCGGCGCGGAACAGCCCGTGCACGACCTTCCGCCGCGCCGCCTGCTCCAGCGCTTCGCGCAGCGCGCCGTGGCGGAGCAGCGCGTCGGCACCGAGCAGCCCTTCGACCGCGCTGAGGGCACCTTCGGCGTCGCCGTGGTCGAGGCGGGCCCGCACGTCGACGAGGCACTCCGGCCGGCGGTGCGCGTCGTCGATCGCCTGCAGGCACGGCAACGGCGGCCCGCCGAGGGCCGTGAGGAGCTCTTCCCGGCGCACCTCGGCGGGATCGTGATCGAACGCGACCAGCACGCCACCTACGAGCCCGATCCGGTGCCGGGCGCCACGACAGTCGACGATCCGCGGGCGTGGTGGCGCACCGGGATCGTCCGGCACGCGCGCGGTGTCCGGTGGCTGCCGCGGTACCAACGCCGCGGCGACCAACGGGTGCAACCGATCCGCGCCGAGCAGCCCCGAACGCAACAGTTCCAGGTCGGGCAGCACCCACGTCGCCGCGTCCGGCAGGACCGGCCCCGCGCCGCCACCACGCCCGCGGACCGGCGTGATGCTCGACGCCGCACCGTGCTCGACGCGGACGACCACGCGACTGCGGGCGCCGAGCCGCACGGTCACGGCGCCGTCCCCGCCGTCCAGCAGGATCGCGGCCTCGGCCGCCCACCGGTCGGTGGCGCACCCGAGTCCCGGCGGCGCCGCCGGGTGCGGGCCGCCGCGCCCCGCCCGGACCCGCAGCTCACCGGCCCTGCGCGCGTCCCAGAGGTGGCGGTGCAGGTCGAGCCGGAACCGCTGATCCGGATGTGGATGCGGATGTCGTACGCGCAGCGCCCCGTCCCACAACGCGAGGCTGATCCGCTGCCCGGCATCCGCCCACGCCGGCGGCGTCCGGGCGACGAGATGCACGCCGTCGTACCGCGCGAGCGACACGGTCAGCCCGGGCCGCAGCAACCCGTCGGGGGCGATCCGCGGCATGTGCCAGCGCAGCAGATCTGGGGCGAGATGTCGCAGGTCGGCCCGGATCCGCGCGGCGAGCGCCACGCCACCGCCCCGGGCCACTGCCTTGAGGTCGAGGTCGACGTCGACGCGCGCGGCTGCGCACGCCCCGGCCCAGTCACCGGCATGCCGGCGGGCGGTCGCGGACTCGATCATTGAATGCGGCACGGCGAACTCGCGCACGCGCTGCCAGAAACTGCGGCGGGTGTCCCCACTCGCGTCAAGAGAATGCATCAGCACTCACCTTGCGCGGATGGGACCCCCAATCTACGACCTGAGGTAGTCATCGGCGGGAGCATACAACCTCTCCCGCACCCTTGTCAGGCCCGCGACGACCGCCGTCGCGGGGCAGGGGGCGCGGCGGGTATGTTCGGGGCATTGGAGGGATCATGAGGACGGTGACCCGGCGGCTGGCGCTGCGGCGGGCGGATCTGGACGGTGGCGTCTGCGACGTGCCGGACGAGTGCGTCGAGGCCCTCCGGCACCTGACCACCGTGCCCGTCGCGGTCGAGCACAAGATCCACGGGGGCACCGCGTCGCGGCAGGTCTTCCCGGCCACGCTGCGGCAGGACATCGGCTGGCAGTTCGCCGGGATCGAGTGGCCCGAGGACGTGCGGCCCGGGGTCCTCGCCACCGTCATCTGGCGGGCGGCCAGGGACGAGGTCGTGGTGCGCACCGCCGCGCTCGTGGAGCCGCTGCGCGTCGACGGCGTCCTCTACTTCCACGAGTACGACCCGAAGGTCGTCACCCGTGAATACCGGCCGGGCCCGGCGAACTGGGCGAAGGTCCTGCACACGATCCGGCACTCCGGCAACGTCCTCGACGACGGCAGCGCGGTGTTCGCCGAGGCGGACCTCGCCAGGCGCAGCGGCCTCGGCCGGGGCAACCGGGGCACGTTCCTGCTCCGCAACGCCGTCGACCAGCTGCTCCGCGAGGGCTACGTGACCCGCGTCGAGGGCAGCGTCGACGCGACCGGGCACCCGTCGTATCCGGCGGCCGACGGTGACGAGCCCGCCGGGATGCTGCTCTACGCGCCGCTCGTCGAGCCGGGCTCGCATCCCGACGAACCCGGCGAGGGCAGCGACCGCCGCGAGCACTGGGTCAACGGCTTCCTGCGCCGGCTCCCGCCCGGGGCGCAGGCGTCGGAGCGGCAGCTGAGCCTGCACCAGCAGACCGTGGAGCACGAGGAGTTCGACGAAGCCGCGCTGCCACCGGGGTACACATTCGTGAAGAAGCACCACCGCAACGGTTAGCGGCCCCGCGGCGCCGGGGTGCGGTCCGGCAGGTCGAACGCGCCGGGCTCCCGCCGGGCGCGCCGATCTGGACCGGCTGTTCGTGTACGGCCTCGACCGCCTCCTCGACGGCCTCGCCGCCTTCATCGCGGCCGCCGGCCGCACCGGGCAGCGGTCGTAGCATTGGGGCATGGCCGGCGGGGTGGACGAGGTCGAGAGCAAGCATCCCGTGCCCGACCCGGCCGCCCTCGGGGCCAGGCTCGCGGCGCTCGGCTTCGAGCCGGGGCCGGTGCGGGAGCAGCTCGACGAGTATTACGACACCCCCGGCGGCGGGCTGCGCGGGCAGGATCTCGTGGCCCGCCTGCGGGTCGTGGCCGGCGCGGCGACGGCCGGGTTCAAGGGGCCCCGCACGCACGCCGAGGACGGCACCTACCGTCGCATCGAGGTCGAGTTTCCCGCCGATGCCGCCACGGTACGAGCCGCGTTCGCCGCGCAAGGCCTGACGCTGGTGTGGCGGCTGGCGAAGCGGCGACGCGAGTTCCGGCGCGACGGCCTCGTCGTCGCGGTCGACGAGCTGCCGCTCCTGGGGGCGTATGCGGAGTTCGAGGGACCCCCGGCGCAGATCGCGGCGGCCCGGGACCAGGTCGCCGGGCTGGTGGGACGCCCTGAGCCGCGCAACTACGCCGAGCTGGCGAAGGCGAGACTCGGCGACCCCGACGCCCGCGAGCTGCTCTTCTAGACCGCGAGCCGGTTGTAGATGCAGATCGGCTGGTGCCCGCCGTCCGAGGGGCGCAGCGGGCAGCCGGTGCACGCCGTCGCGGTCCGGGCCAGTTCCGTGTCACCGCCGCGGCGGATCAGGCGGCCGTCGTGCCACTGGTACGCGGCGAGGGCCTCGTCCTCGAGCAGCATCCCGCACGAGAAGACGGCGCCGCCGGGCAGGAACTGCAGGTTGGTGCGGTCGCGGACCGCGCACACCCCACGGTCCGCGCCGGGCACGGGGAAGTCGAAGGCGACCTGGCAGTCGACGGTGAACGACTGCCGGACCGGGCGGTAGGCGGCGACCACGTCGAGCACCTGGCGGCGCCACGCACCGGCGGGCACGGACTGGTCGGCGGCGTGCTCGGCGCCCCGGCCGACGGGTGAGAACCAGTGCATGTTGAGCCGGCCGGCGCCGCTGGCCTCGGCGTACGCGAGCATCTCCGGCACCAGGCCGACGGTGTCGGCGAGGACGGTGCAGTTGAGGTCGAACGGCACGCCGGCGGCGCGCAGCTCGTCGACTGTCGCGACGGCGTCGGTGAACGCGCCGCGGCCGCGCAGCCGGTCGACGACGGCGGCGGACGGGGCGTCGAGGCTGACGGCGACCCGGCTGAGCGCCTCGTGCACGGCGGGCAGGGCGGCCCGGAAGTGCCGGCTGCCGTTGGTGACGGTCCGGACCCGGACCGGGGCGGCCGCGGTGTCCCGGACGATCGCCGTGAACTGCGGGTGCAGCGCCGGCTCGCCGCCCAGGACGGTGATCTCGGTGGCGGACCCGGACGCCCACGCGACGATCGCGGCGACCGTCGACGGCGGCATGTGCCGGGTGCGGTCGAAGTAGGCGTCGGGCAGGAAACAGTACGTGCAGCGCCGGTTGCAGCGCGACGTGATGTACAGGTCGATGCTCTCGAGCTTGAAGTCCGACGCCGAGAGCACACGGTCCGGGGCGGAAAGCCGGGTCACGCGGCGAATCATGCCACTGCCCAGCCCTGTCCGTGGCCGAACCGGTCAGCGCGGCTTGAGCGAGTCGCGTTCGGCGAGCTCAATTACCGCTCGGCGCTCATCCTCGCCGCCGGTGCGGATCACGCTCGCCGGGCTGCGGAAGCCCAGGGCCGGGTGAAGGTCGCGGGCCCAGGCGCGGGCGACGCTGCCGAGGTCGAACAGCCGCTGCACGTCCAGCACGCACCGCAGCCGGCGGCGGGTGGCGGGCTCGTGGACCGCGGCCTCGGCGGACCAGCCCGCCAGGGGCGCGTCGAGGCCCGCGCCGAGCAGATAGGCCAGCAGGTCCGGACCCCAGACCTGCTCCGCGGTGTCGAGCAGGGCCAGGTCGGCAGGGTCGGCGGCGTCTGCGTGATCGTGCAGGTCTGCGTGGTCGTGCAGGTCGGCGGGGGAAGCGCCCATGTCTTCGACGGTACCTCCGGGTGCGGCGCCGCGCATGGGCCGATCAGACCGACTCGTGCATGAGCAGCGCCGCCACCTCGCGGGCGATGACCCTGACCGTGCCGGCGCGCTGCCTCGGGTCGATCAGCGCGGCGCGGATCGTCTCCCACGAGTCGAGCAGCCGCCCGTCGTAGGACAGCGGCGGCCGGTTGCGCAGGTACCGGTGCAGCACGACCGCGTGCTGCACGATCCAGTGCAGGTAGTGGTCCTCGCGGTCCCAGCTCTCCAGGCGCATCGCCTTGCGCAGGTGGTCCTCGACCTCGCGGAAGCTGCGGGCGCCGAGCATCCGCGCGTCCTGCCGGACGTTGGCCATGACGGGGTGGAAGAGGTGACCGACGGCGTCGGGGAAGGTGTCGTGCCACTGGTCCCACATGACCGACTCGTCCTCGCCGCCGAGGGTCATGACGGCCTCGGGGCGGGTGTCGCGCAGCAGGTACTGCAGGTAGGCCCAGATCGCCGGGGTGCTCATCAGCCGCTCGGCACGGGTGGTGCGGATCTGCGCGCCGACCAGGGCGTCGTCGAGGTCGAGATCGCCGACGCCGGGGAACGCCTTCGCGGCGCGGGCGACGTCGAGGATCATCCGGTCGCCGCGGTAGTACTCCAGCTGCACCGCCCACGGGTGGGTCGGGCGGCGCAGCAGCTCCGGGTCCTGGAGGCGTTCGGCGACCCGGCCGGGCGAGCAGAACGACATGAGCGAGTCGACCTCGGGCGGGCGGGCGCCCTCCACCAACGCGAACCAGCGCTCGACCTCGTCGGTGAACCTGGCCCGCCAGCTGCGCGTGTGCTGGTCGCCGGCGAGGTCGTCGAAGCACAGCACGACCCGGACACCGCGCGCGGACAGGGCCGCCGCGACGGTCGCCTGCACGGCGTAGATGAGGGTCGGCTGACGCAGGCGCACCGGCCAGAAGACCAGGTCGAGCGGGGTGTCGGGGGTGTCGTCGAAGCGCCGCCAGCGGAACTCGTAGTCGAGCTGGCGCAGCAGCTCCACCGCCGACGGCCGCGCGCCGAGGACGGCTTCGAGGGTGGGCAGGTGGACCCGGTGCAGCGCGGTGCCCGCGGGCGCGACCCCCGGCGGGGCGGGGACGCTGGGCGCGGCGGCCGGTGGCGGCGAGGGCGGGAGGGTGGCCAGGCCGCGGCGTACCGCCGGGAACAGCCGGTCGACGTCGACCCCGGTGTAGACGAGCGCGGCGCCGGCCGGGGACGCGTCGTCGTCGTGCCGGGCCCACAGCACGTCGGCCTGCTCGTGCACGGCGCGGGTGAGCGCGTCGCCGCGGCCCGGTGGGTAGCCGGCGACGCAGATCGTGTCGCCGCGCAGCGCCTCGGTCAGTGCGGCGACGATGACCTGGTCGTCGGCGCGCAGCGGTTCCGGGTCGTGCAGCAGGGCGCGCTCGTCGGATTCGGAGGTCGGCCGCCAGTACCCGTGCAGATGCAGGACGTCGACGCCGCCGGCGGGACCGAGCGGGCCGGCGAACGTGCCGTCGCGGTTGAGGGTGAGCGCGCGGGCGGTGCCGCCGGCGCGGCGGACCGCGATCTCGATGAGCGGGTCGAAGTTGGTGGTGATGACCCGCCGCTGGAACCGGTCCGGCAGCCCGGCGAGGAGCTCGCCGACGGCGACGACGCCCGGGGGCAGCGACCAGGCGTCGCGGTCGTCCTCCAACTGGACGCCCCGGTGGTAGCCGACGCGTTCCCAGGCGGGGGTGGCGGCGCGGGCGGGCCGGTACGCCTCGAGGGCGGCCCTCTGCACGACGATGTCGAACTCGACCGGGGACAGCCATTCGGTGAACGC
This sequence comes from Dactylosporangium sp. NPDC005555, assembly GCF_040605635.1. NCBI lineage: Bacteria > Bacillati > Actinomycetota > Actinomycetes > Micromonosporales > Micromonosporaceae > Dactylosporangium > Dactylosporangium sp. NPDC005555. The sequence goes on along the minus strand of NZ_JBEXDG010000005.1, from coordinate 56,753 downwards.
TCGGCGGTAGGCGGTGTAGAGCGCCGCGTCGCGGCGGGTGGCGCGCAGCCCGGCGAGAGCGGCTTGCAGGTCGGTGTTCTGCAGCGTCTGCCCGACGAACTCGTCGGCGAGGTCGACCATCCGGTCCACGCCGGGCACGACCCGCGCGGTGAGCCCCGACCCGAGGACGAGCGTGATGTCCCGTCCCTTGCGGATCGTGGTGACCAGCCGGTTCACCAGGCTCTGTTCAGTGCCGGTCATGCCGTCGCCTCCGCTGCGCTCCGGCGCCGACCCGACCGAAACACTGCGCCCATGATGACCGGCCCTCCGCTGCGCTCCAGTCCGGTCATGAGGTCACCTCACGGGCGGCGGGCTCAGTCATGCGCTCACCTCGCGTGCCGCGGGTCGTCGAGCCAGGTGACGAGGTCGGTGCCGGTGTCGGTGAGGTCGCCCGCCGCCAGCTCCGTCTCCAGTTGCTGCGGGCGCCAGCCGAGGTAGCCGACGAAGAGATACGCGGCGTCGATGACGGCCTCGGCCAGGGCGGGGTGCGCGTCCTGCGGCACGACGACGAGTCCGCCGCCGACCACCCGCCACCCGCCGGGTGCGGTCATGCCGGGCCGCAGCACGCCGAGCAGCAGGATCACGTCGCGGACGGGGCCGCCGTCGAGGACCGCGGGCACGTGCAGCGACCCGGCGAGCTCGTCGCCGAGGACGTGCGCCGGGGAGCGGGTCGCGGGCCGGTCCAGGCGCACGCCGATGGCGCCCTCGATCGGCGAGTGGGCGAGGATCGCCAGGTCCCCGGCGAGCTCGGGGTCGCCGCCGCCCTCCGCGCCGCGCAGGACCCGCCCGACGAGGGAGCTGTCGGGCCGCGCCGGCACCGGCCTGGGCGGCTGCGGGGGCGCGGCGGTCGGGAGCGGCGCGGCGGCGTTGTGCACGATGGGGATGCGGTCGCCGCCGTTGCGGGCGCGCAGCTCCGGGATCGGGCGGCCGCGGGCCCGTTGCACCCGGCGGATCTCGTCGTGCAGCGTGCCGAGGTCCAGCAGCGCGGGCCCGCCCTCGACGCCGTCGCGGAGCAGCTCGACGAGCACGCCGGTGAACGCGGTGAGCGGCTCGTCGGGCGGCGCGAGCGCGATCCGGTTGCCGGACGCGGCGACGAGCACGCAGCTGCGGTCGATCTCGACCTGGGAGGCGAGCGCGGCGTCGTCGTCGGTGCCGAGGCCGGGGATGGCGCGCCCGGCGTAGCAGCAGTCCAGGACGACGACCCGGTGTGCGCTGCGGCTGCCCTGCACGAGGCGGCGCACCCAGTCGAACGGCACGGCGCTGGAGTACGCCGAGTCGGGCACGGTCTGCCCGACCGCGAGGTGCAGCACGCCGGTGTCGGGGTCGATGACGCCGTGGCCCGCGAAGTACAGCAGCAGCAGGCCGGACACGTCGACCTCGGCGGCGGCGCGGCGCATGACGGCGTGCACGTCGCGCGGGGTCTCCGGATTGTGCACGACCCGGCACGCGTCGGGGTCGAGACCCCAGCGGTCCGGGTCGATCAGCACGTCCCGCAGCGCGGTGAGGTTGTTGGTGACGGCGGGGATGGCCGGGAAGTTGTCATAGGTGCTGGAGCCGACGAGCACCACACGCGACCGCCGCGCGTCGGAGAGGTGCGTCAAGACCCGGAACCGTCCCTTTTCATAGACCCTCGTCGTCGGCACCGAGCGTATACGAGCCGCGCCACTGGGTGCGCGTCAGGCGGCCAGGAAGTTCACCACCTCGGCCACCACGGCGGGCTCGCGCAGCAGGCGGCGGTGCCCGAGGCCGGTGGTGACGTGCAGCCGCGCCGACGGCCACGCCTCGGCGATCGCGATGCCGTCGGCGACCGGGACGGACCGGTCCCCGCGGTCGTGCACGATCAGCGTCGGCGGCATCAGTACGGCAGCGCCGATCGCCGGCACGTCGAAGTGGTGCATCGGCGCACCGACGCGCCGTTCGACGCGCCGGGTCAGCCGGGTCAGGGTGCGCTCGCCGAAGCCGAGCACGCGGGCGAAATGCCGGGCGTAGGACGCCGGGCTCGCCATCGGGGCGACCATGGCGACCTTCTGTGCCATGAGGCCGTCGCACAGCGCGACCGCGGCCGCGACCGAGCCCAGGGAGTGCGCGACGATCCCATCCGCCGGACCGTGCTCGGCGACGACGGCGTGCAGCGCGGCGGCGAACTCCGGGATCGACGAGGAGCGCGGGCCGAACCCGCCGGGCCCGGACGCGCCGTGGCTGGGCGCGTCGAACGCGATCACCCGGTAGCCGCGGTCGACGAGGCCGGGCACGAACGGCTCCAGCTGGCCGCGGTGCCCGGCCCAGCCGTGCAGCAGGTAGATGTTCGGCCCCTCACCCCAGGTGGCGCCGGCGATGTCGGTGCCGACGGCCCGGACGGTGAACGGCCGCCCGGTGGTCGTGCCCGGGGCCGCCCTCGGAGGGAGGCGGAACCAGATCCGCTCCGCCCACCGGGCGCCGATCGAGGGCGCGGCGTGTTCGAGGAACCGGAACGCCGACCGGAGCGGCTGAGGCGCTCGAAAAAACCGATCGTTCGTGCTTTTTTGCACCGACACTGCGACAGCGGTCATGAACAGGACTCTCCTCAGGAGCAGCGGATGAACAGGGCGTCGAGGGCGGCCCGGGCATGCGCCTCGGCCCGCTCGTCCTCGAGCAGATGGAACGCCTGGTGGAAGGCGAGCAGGATGCCGTCGTACTCGTACGCGGCCCGGTCGGGGTCGAGATCCGCGCGGAACGCCCCATCCGCGACCCCGGCCCGGAACATGGTGGAGATCATGTCCAGCATGTCCCGCTCGCCGCGCACGACCTCCTCGCGCACGGCACCGGGCTGGTGGTGGAACTCGGCGGCGGCGGTGACGAACAGGCAGCCGCCGGGGGCCGCCTCCCACCGCAGCCACCCGTCGAACAGCACCCGCAGCCGCGGCTCGCCGCGGGGCGCGGCCAGCGCGGGCCGCACCACCTGGTCGACGAACCGGGACCGCGCGTGCCGCAGGACCTGGACCTGCAGCGACTCCTTGGACTTGAAGTGGCCGAAGAGCCCGCTCTTGGACAGGGCCGTGCGCTCGGCGAGGGTGCCGATGGTCAGCCCGCCGAGCCCGACGGCCCGGGCGACGCTGGCGGCCTCGTCGAGCACCGCGATCCTGGTCTCCTCACCCTTCCCCATGCGACCAGAAAAGCACGACCGTTCGTCCCGCGCAAGCGTGTTGCGCGCGAGCCCGACCCGGACTGCGACGCCGCGTCGGTGGTCAGGCCCGCTGCGGTGCCGGGCAGGCCGCGGCCAGCCACAGGTCGGCGGGGCTGCCGAGGCGGGTGGACTCGACGGAGACCTGGCGATACGCGGTGGCCGTGGTCGAGTGGGCCAGCATGCCCCGCACCCCGTGCAGCTGCAGCGCGGTCCGGCTGGCCGTCTGGGCGTGTTCCGCGAGGGCGGCCAGGACGCCGGCCGCGGCAGGGTCCTCGTCGCGGTCGAACTGCCAGGCGGCCCGGTGCAGGACGAGCCGCCACCCGTCGCCCTCCCCCATCAGGGTGGCCAGGCGGTGCGCGACCGTCTGCCGCTCGACCAGCGGCCTGCCGGACTGGACGCGGGTGTTGACGTGCGCCCGGGCGACCTCGAGGATGCGGTCCGCGGTGCCGAGCAGCAGCGCCGCCTGACGGATCCGGGCCGCGGCGAGCGCGCGCCGCCAGCGCTCCGCGGTGATCGGCAGCGGGCGGGCGGCGGCGCCGTCGAAGCGGACCCGGGTCGCGGGCGTGCCGAAGTGATCGAAGGGCTCCGCGAGGCAGGTGGCGGGGTCGGCGACGACGAGGTGCCACGCGTCGTCGTCGGTGCGCACCACGCACAGCCCGACGGTGGCGCGCGGCAGCGGCTCCGATGCGCCCCACAGGGTGCCGTCGGCCTCGACGCGGATGTCCGACGGGACGCGGGCGCCGATCACCACGGCGTGCTTCGCGCCCTCCAGCAGTTCCGCGACGGTGTCCGCGGGCACGTCCGGCGAGCCGTCGAGGAGGTCGAGGGCGAAGGCGGTGTCGCGGTAGGCGCCGAGGGGCTGCAGCGCGTGGCCGAGCCGGTCGTTGACGACGATGTCGGCGCCGAGGCCGAGGGCGGCGCCGCCGATGCCGGCGGGTGCGCCGAGCGCGGGCACGCCGATCGTGCCGAGCTGCGCGGACAGGTCGCCGGTGCGGGTCAGCACGGCGTCGACCGCGTCGCGCAGGCGCTGCTGCAGCGGGTCAAGGGCCGGTCCGGGCGCGGCGACGCCGGTGCTGCCGGTGTCGAAGACCCGAGCGCTGCTCAGAATGTCGATCATCACCTCGGACGCGCCGCCGGAGATCGTGACGCCGGGCGACTCGCGCAGCGCCGCCTCCAGGATCCGGTCCCCCGCGCCGGGTCCCGGCACGAGCACGTCGGGTCCGAGCGCTTCCAGGGCCCACCAGGCGATGCGCTGGCCGGTCTCGCTGCAGTGCCACTTCGCGAACGACGACTCGGCGATGTCGGCGTTGCCGTCCTGCAGGTTCCGCAGGACCTGGCAGCTGAGCAGCTTGCTGGCGGCGAGGCGGGTGCGGTGCCGGGCCAGCCCGACCCGCGTGACGTCGCCGGGCCGGCGGCCGTCGGCGTCGAGACGCTCGGCGATCATGTTCAGCCAGTGCCGGCCGCGCGCGTAGTAGTCCAGGCCGGTGCGTTCCGCGGCGAACATCTGCGTGATCAGCGACCAGCCCGCGCCGGGCGGGCCGAAGACCGCGTCGTCGCCGACGCGCACGTCGCTGAACCAGATGTCGTGGAACTGCTCGTCGGCGAGGCTCGGGATGGGCCTGATCGTCACCCCCGGCGTGTCCAGCGGCACGAGGAACAGGGTGATGCCCTCGTAGACGCTGGCCTGCGGGTCGGTGCGCACCGCGATCAGCGCGAAGTCGGCGTAGGCGCTCTTGAGGTTGTACGTCTTGCGTCCGTCGAGGACCCAGCCGTCACCGTCCCGCACGGCGGTCGTGGTGAGGGCGGCGAGGTCGGAGCCGTTGGTCGGCTCGGTGAACAGGATGCAGGCCGTCGTCTCGGCGCTCGCCATCGCCGGCAGCAGGTCCTTGCGCTGCCGCTCGTCGCCGGACGCGAGGATCAGCGAGCCGACGTTCTGCACCGAGATGCAGTACAGGTTCTGCGGGATGCCGTGCGCGACGAGCTGCTCCAGCAGCGTGACGGTCGCCGTGTAGTCGAGGTCGCGGCCGCCGTACTCGGCCGGCCACGAGGGCGCGAGGATGCCGGCGGCGCCGAGGTGCCGGTACAGGGGGCGGACGTCGCCGTCCATCCCGTCCCTGCGGGCATGGACGTCCCGCAGCAGCCGCGCGGTCTCCGGCGAGCTCAGCACCTGCTCGACCTCGGCCGCGAAGTCGAGCGTCTTCTGTGGAACTTCGAAATCCATGCCAGGCTCCTAAACGTCAGACGCCCCGCAGGGCGGCGTGGACCTCCCGCACGACCCGGGCGTGGTGCTCGGTGAGGAAGAAGTGCCCGCCGGGCAGCACGGACAGCGCGAAGGGGCCCGACGTCTGCTCGCCCCACGGGGCCATCGCCGCCGGCGGCACCCCCGGGTCGCTGTCGCCGCACCACGCGGTGACCGGGCACGACAGCAGCGGTCCCGGCTGCATGCGGTAGCTCTCGATCATCGAGAAGTCCGCCCTGAGCATCGGCATGAGCAGGTCGATCAGGTCGTCGTGCTCGAAGACGGTCTCGTCCGCCGCGCCGTAGTCGCGCAGCATGTCGATGAACTCGGCGCGGGGCAGGTCGCTGACCGGCTCCCGCGGCCGGACGATCGGCGGCGCGGGCCTGCCCGTCACGAACAGGTGCCGGACGGGCCGGTCGGCGGTCCTGAGCCGCCGGGCGACCTCGAACGCGAGGATGGCGCCCATGCTGTGGCCGAAGAGCACGATCTCGGTCGGCTCGGCGGCGATCGCCCCGGCGAGCTGGTCGGCGAGGCCGCCCAGGTCGGTGGCGGGCGGCTCCACCATCCGCGCGCCGCGCCCCGGCAGCTGCACCGGCACGAGCTCGACCCGCCCGGTGAAGTACCGCTCCCAGCCCGCATAGTAGGTGGCGGAGCCGCCCGCGAACGGGAAGCAGTAGAGGCTGTGCGTCGCGGTGACGGACCGGAACCGCTGGTCGAACCACGAGCCGGCCTGTGTCGTCTGCTGGATGCTCACAGGGCGGCCGCCACCTTCCGCGGCGTGAACCGCACCGGCAGGCTCTTGTAGCCCGGCACGAAGTGCGACGCGACGTGCTGGACCTCGCCGGCGATCTCGACGGTGTCCACCATGTCGAGCATCTCCTCCATGAAGATCTGCAGCGTCACCTTCGCCATGCCCGCCCCGATGCAGTAGTGCGGGCCGACCCCGAACGCGAGGTGCCTGTTGGGCCGGCGGGCCAGGTCGAACGTGTAGGGGTCATCGAAGACCCGCTCGTCGCGGTTGGCGGAGCCGAGCCAGGCGCTGACGGGGTCGCCGGCCTTGATGGTCTGGCCCTGCAGCTCGACGTCCTGGATGGCGTACCGCATCAGCGCGGTCACCGGGGACGCCCAGCGCAGCACCTCGGCGAGGGCGATCTGGATGCCGTCACGGTGCTCGCGCAGCCGCTCGAACTGCTCCGGGTGCTCCGCCCATTGGCTGAACAGGGTGCACAGCGTGTGCGGCGTCGTCACGTTGGCGCCGATGAGCAGCACGTAGCCGTTGACCATCGCCTGCTGCTCCGACAGCGGCCCCTCCGACAGGTCCATGTTGCGCATGACGCCGATCGCGTCGGGGTGCTCCGCGCCGCGCTCGCGCAGCGCGAACTGCTCCCGGAACGCCTCGAACATCTGGTGCCGGGCCTGGCGGACGGTGGCCATCGCGTCGCCGGAGGCGTAGGTCGGGTCCTCGTAGGCGATCGTCATCATCACCACGTGCATCAGGTGCTCCCAGTCCTGCGGGGGCAGACCCATCAGCGTGCCGGTGATCGACATCGCGAACATCATCGTGTCGTGCGCGATGTCGTGGACGTCCTTGTCGATGGCCCGCCGGATCGCGTCGCGCGCCAGCCCGCGGATCAGCTCGTCGTGCGTCTCGACCAGCGCCGGCGCGAACGCCTCGTTGAGCGGCTTGCGCAGCTCGCCGTGGCGCGGCGGGTCGGTGTCGGCGAGCATGTCGTCGGTGGCGATGTCCGGCGTGTTCAGGTCCAGGACGCTGAGGATCGTGCCGCGCCGCGACGAGAACTCGGTCGGGGTGCGCAGCACTCTGGTGACGTCCTCGTGCCGGGTCACCACCCAGAACGGCTCGCGGCCGCCGCTCGGATCGGCCTTGTAGACCGGTGCCACGTCACGCAGGTGCGACCAGAGCGCGTGCATGTCCGTGACGGCGTGGAACGCGGAGTTGAGCAGGTCGGGGTCGTCGAACTGCACCGGACAGAACGGCGGCGTTGAGATAATCATCAACCGGGCCTTTCGATATCGCCTGTGCATGTCGTATGTGTCGAGTGTCGGCTAAGGCAACAGTAACTGCGCAGTATGTGCGCGGCAACCCGAGGGCGCGTCAGGAGATCCGGATACGTCGATCCCGCAGCTGCTCGTAGAACGGCAGGTGGTGCTCGAAATAGCTGCGCAGCAAGGGATCCGTCCCGATCGTCCGCTCGTACGAGCGCTCCGTGCGCTGCACGGTGGAGCTCTCGCTGACGTCGGTGTGCCAACGCGCGGACCGGCTCCACTCCGGCCGCTCCCCCGGCTGCCACCGCAGGATGTCCGCACGGAAGGGCAGGCCCACCGCCTCGCAGTACGCGCGCATCGTGGCCTCGGGACGGTCGACGAGGTCGTCGGAGTCCAGCACCACGGGCTCGCCGCCGGCGTCGAGGACCGCCTGGTGGATGCGGTGCAGATACTCCACGCCGACCTCGTGCGGCGCGATGTCGGGTTTGATCGCCGCGTACGACGGGATGATCTCGCTCGGGTGCCGCAGCAGGAACGCGTGCCGGGCGCTTTTGAGGAAGTCCTCGCGGGCGAAGAGCGCGTCGTAGCGGCAGTCGGTGGTGTCCTTGAAGAAGACCGTCGACGGCATCCCCAGCAACACGTCCATCAGCTGGTCGTGGGAGTCCACCGGGTGACCGCCGGCTTCGGTGCGGCCGTCGTCGGCGATGTTGCAGAACGGCTCGTGGACGGCGAGGAGGTCGTCGCGCTCCAGCATCATCCGGAAGAACACGGTGGAGCGGGACCGCGGCGCGCTCCACAGGGCCAGCAGCCGGCTCATGTCGACTCCACCTCTTCGAGGGTGCCGACGACCCAGTCGACGATGCACCCGGCGACGTCGATGTCGGTGGCGTCGATCGCGCCGTGGAACTCCGGCGTGTGGTTGACCTCGTTGGCGTAGAGGCGCTCCTCCTGGTCGATCAGGATGTCGACGCCTAGGAACCCGCCGCCGACCGCGTTCGCCGCGGCCACCGCGAGGTCGTTGAGCTCGTCGGTGATCGGGCAGGGCGTAGGGGCGCCGCCGATGGCGGTGTTGGTGCGCCAGTCGTCGACCGCGTTCTTGTAGATCGCGCACACGACGCGGTCGCCGGCGACGTAGGACTTGATGTCGCGGCCGGGCTTGTCGATGTGCTCCTGCAGGTAGTACACGTGCTGCTGCGGGTTGGGCAGCGCGGCGCGGTGCTCCAGGATCGCCCGGCCCTGCTCCTCGTCGTGGACCCGCGCCGTCAGGTTGCCCCACGACCCGGTCACCGGCTTCGCGACCAGCGGGTAGCCGACCTTCCGCATGACGTCCAGCGCGGCCGGTGTACCCCACGCGACCGCCGCCTGCGGGATCGGCAGGCCGGCGTTGTGGAAGGCGAGGGTGGTGCGCAGCTTGTCGCCGCACGTCTCCAGCACCGGCGGGCGGTTGAGCGTCGGCACCCCGAGCGCGTCCAGCGTCGACGCGACCGACGAGGAGCGGCTGTGGCTGACCTCGCGCATGAGCGCCGCGCGGTACGGTGGCCGCCCGTCGGCGAGCATGACCGTCAGCTTCCTGGGGTCGACGTGCTCGTGGCGCAGCCCGCGCCGTTGCATGGTTTCGAGGATCAGCCGCTCCTCCCGGCGGACCCGGGAGGCGACGACGGCGATCGGCATGTCTGTGGTGTCCACGATGGCCCTTCTGTTCGGCCCGGCCGTGCCCCCTGAGCGGTACCCCAGGGTCACGCGTGCCGGGACACGGCGTCCGCGGTGCGGTCGAGCTGGTCGAGCGCGACCTCGAGACGGCGGAGGAGTTCGGCGCTGTGCTCCCGCAGCTCGGCCGGGCGGTGCCGGTCCCAGACCCGCGAGTGCGCGCCGGTCATCCGCACGCCCGTCCAGCCGTGCGCCACGGCGTCGACCCGTGCCGCGGCCTCGGCGAGGTCGGGGCTGCGCCATTCGACGCCCTGGCGGCGCAGGAACTCCGCGTGCAGGCCCGCCTGTGCCTGGATGTTCCAGCTGATGACGTACAGCTCGCTCAGCGCGACCTCGGCCGCGCCGGATCCGGGCGGCAGCGCGCACAGCTCGTCGAGGTAGTCCCGCAGGCCCTCCACCCCGGACAGGGTGTCGCCCTCGGACGGCCGCCGGTAGCGGGCCACGTTCTCCCGGATGGCGGCCGCCACCCATTCGCGGTCCGGCCGCGGCACCTCACCCCGCATGCGGGCGTGCAGCCAGCGGCGGTCGCTGGGACTGGCGCTGAAGAAGACGTCGCCGTCGTCGGCCGGGTTCGCCGAGCCCCAGCTCGCCAGGAAGTCCGCGATCGGGATCGGGCCCTGGAACGCCGGCGGCTGGGCGTCGGACACGAACACCTCGGTGTCGGTGATCCGGTACACCACCAGCAGATGCGCGGCGTGCACGTCGTGGAAGGCGGGCCGGAACGGCAGGTGGAAGTTGTCCACGGCCGCGATCGGCAGCACCCCGGCGGCGAGCGCGTCGCGCAGCTCGCCGAGCCCCGCGTCCCTGCTCTGGTGCCACGTCGAGGAGAAGGGGTGGTAGAGCGCGAGCCGCTTGGCGAGGGAGTCGGGCGACGCGTGGTAGTAGTACTCCTCGGTCGTCCAGGCGCCGGCCTTGCGGCGGAACTCCCACGGTGCGCCCAGCACGGTGACGGGGTCGTGCCCGTCGTGCAGGAGCACGGTGGCCATGGTGCCGTGCAGGCAGCTGCCGAGGTCGCGGGTCCACAGCCGGACCTGGTCGAGGGAGTCGGCTGTGATCATGCCGTCGCACCGTCCGCGAGGCGCACGTCGACGCCGGTCACCAGCGTGACCGCGAAGACGTGCAGGGCGACCAGCCGCGGCAGGCGCAGCGCCTGGGCCGTGCCGCGGCGCGGCATCCCGATCCGGGACAGCCACATCGTGGTGGGCAGGCCCTGCTGGACGTGGTGCGGGTAGTGCATCCGCGCGGTCCTGAACGCGGGCTCCTCACCGAACGCGGGCGTGCCGTCGAGGAAGTCCGAGACACCCACCCGCAGCGGGTCGGCGTACCCGTCGTCGTAGTGCACCCACAGGACGTCCTCGCTGCGCCGCTCGGAGGCGGCCAGCAGGTAGATCCAGTCGTAGCGGCCCGGCGGGACGTCGATGACCTGCCCCTCGGCGCGGACGTTGTCGCCGTCGGCGCCGGCGTCCGGCCACACGAACGGGATGCCGGCGACCTCGATCACCGTGCGCGGCGCGGGCAGCTCCTCGGCGGGGAACGAGTTGCCCCACGCGTTGACGCGGCCGGCCGTCAGCTCGTCGACGCCGCTCGTCGCCCGGTTGTTGAGCAGGTCGTCGATGTTGATCAGACAGAACTCCGGACGGGTCGTCGTGGCGGGCAGCCGCCGCACGACGCGGCCGGGCGCGCTGGAAACCTGGCTGCTCATACGAACCTCCGATCAGTACAGCGAGAGGGCCTGCAGGGAGCTGTGCGTGCGCCCGTCCACCTCGGCGAGGTCCGGCACGGTGTTGAAGTCGACGATCATCGTGTCGCGCCAGCCAGGCACGTCGCGGTCCTCGGTGCGGATCTCGCTGACGGCGTGCTCCATCGTCGTGTCGGACAGCACCAGCGCCTCGAGCGGGTCGGTCATCGTGACGCGGTGCTCGGCCCGGTCCTCGCCGCGGCGGAAGACCTGGCTCTCGCCGCCGACGCAGTGGTGCCGGCCGATCAGGTGGATCGCCACGTATTCGTGGCCGTCGGAGTGCCGGCCCTCGGGCGCCGGCTCCGAACCCTCGTCGGGCTCGGCGATCACGCGGATGAAGTGGATGCCGAGCTCCCAGTCCCGGCTGCCGGCCGCGTCGTTCATCAGGCCGACGGACTCCTGCAGGATCTCGCTGAAGCGGCTGCTGGTGAGGGCGTCGTCGGTCAGGGGCTCGAAGACGCGCAGCTGGTCGCCGAACGCCCGGTTGATCTTCTTGCTCTGGAAGAACTCGGTGCCGAGCAGCGGTTCGAGGGTGCCGTCGCGGTGGGCGAGCACGCGACCGTACCGGCGGTTGCGCCGGCACCTGGCGGGGCCGAGATAGGCGTCCGGGACGAGGTCGTCCCAGGCGGCCGTGAAGCGTTGCCAGTCGTGTCCCTCGGTCGGCAGCGGCAGGCGGCCGTGTGCCCAACCGCGCTGCGCGACGTCACCGGCGCGGAGGTCTTCGGAGGTGTCCATCAGTGGTTTCCCCTCGATGGGTCGACGTGGGCGCGTACGCACACTCGGGGGCTCTACAGTCATTACCGCCAGAATACTATGGAGTCTGCATCGTGTCCTGTTGACTGTCGGAGTCTATTTGTTGATACAACGGGCCCGGGACGGGTGGATCGCACCGTCCCGGGCCCGGGGCGGACCGGGGCGACGAGGTCATCGCCGCACCCGGTCCGGTCTCATGCGGCGGCTACCGGGGTCTCCACCCGCACCTGCGGCACCTGCCGGGTCAGGCTCGGTGCGTCGGTGCCGGGCTCCTCGGCAGGAGGCGTCTGCGAGGCGGCCTCGGCGGCCGTGTCTTCGGCGGAGTCCTCAGCGGCACCGCCCACCTCGCCGGCGAGGAACTCGGCGAGGGCGCGGACCGTCGGGTTGCTCCACAGGATCGTGGGCGGCAGGTCCACCGCGAAGCAGCGGTGCAGCCGCACCCGCAGCGCCACGGTGAGCACCGAGTCGACCCCGAGCTCCAGCAGCGGCCGGTCGATCGCGATGTCCTCCGGTGCGAGGTTGAGCTCGGCGGCGACCTGCTCGTGCGTCTCCGCCGTCACCTTCTCCACCAGCTCGTCCGCCGGGACCGATGCCCAGTCCACGGCGCCGCCGCCGGTGTCCGCGGCCTCCGCGTCGGTCACCGACAGGTGCGAGAACACAGGCAGGGTGTGCCCGGGCATGACCCGCATGACGGCGACGTACGGCAGCGCGTAACGGTCCGCGTAGCTCCAGCTGCGCAGCGCCTCGCTGACAGTGATGCCGCCGAGGCCACGCGACTCGGCCTCGAGGATCGTGGCCTTGCCGGTGGTCTCCCCCATGCCGCGGCCGATCCACTGCGCCCACGCGAAGCTCGTCGAGCCGGTCTCGCCCCGGGCGTGCCGCAGCGCGGCGAGCGCGTCCAGGAACGAGTTCGCCGAGGCGTAGCTGACCTGGCCGGTGAGCCGGGCGAACTGGCCGCAGGAGGAGAACATGGTGAAGAAGTCGAGCGTGCCGGCCGGGTACAGCCGGTGCAGGACCATCGCACCGTCGGCCTTCGGACCCATGGTGGTGTCCAGGTTCTGCGCACCGGTCTTCTCCACCAGCGCGTCGGACACGACACCGGCGCAGTGCACGATGCCGCGCACCTGCGGCAGGTCCAGGTTGCCGGGGTCCAGCGCCCGGGCGGTCGCCTCCGGGTCGGAGATGTCCAGCCGCAGCACCCGCACGGTCGCGCCGGCCGCCTCGAGGGCGACCACCTCGGCGACCTGGGCGGCGACGGCGGGGTCGGACACGGTGTCCCACTCCGAACGCGGCGGCAGCCCCCGGCGGCCGACCAGGACCAGCCTGCGGGCACCCCGCTCGACCAGGTACCGCGCGGCCTCGAGACCGAGCGCACCGAGACCGCCGGTGACCAGGTAGGTGCCGTCGGGGCGGCAGTCGACCGGCTCCCGCTCGGCGGGCCGCTCCACCTTGCGCAGCCGGGCCGCGAAGAGCCCGTCGGCGGTGCCGGACAGCACGTCCTCGTTCGGCGGCAGCGCGCCGATGACGGCCGCGACGGACGCCAGGTCGGTGCCCGCGTCGACGTCGACGGTGCCGCCCCAGAGGTCGGGACGCTCGCCGGCGACGATGCGGCCGGCACCCCACAGCGGGGCGTGCGCCAGCGCGCCTTCCGTGGTGCCCTCGCGGACGCCCCGGGTCAGCGCCCAGATGGTGGGCCTGCGCTGCTCGTCCTCGATCGCGGCGACCCGCTGGGTGGCGTCGACGAGCGCCTGCGCGCACCGCCGGGCCGCCTGCTCGGGCGCCTCGCCGGGCAGCAGCGCCGGCGGCGCCACGATCACCACGTCACCGGCGGCCAGCAGGCCGTCGCTGATCGCGGCCGGGTCGGTGGCCACGCGGGTCTGCACGCCGCGGGCGTTGAGCGCCTCGACCAGCGCCGGTCCGCCCTCGGGCTGCCCGACGAGGAGCGCCTGCCGCGGCTGCGGCGCGTCGGCGCGGACCTCGACTGGCTCCCAGGCCAGCTCCTGCACCAGGTCGCGCGGGCCGACCGCGCCGGAGCCGATGTCCTGCACCTTGACGTAGCGCAGCCCGCGGGCCTCGCACACGACGGCGCCGGTCTCGTCGGCGACCCGCATGTTGATGGTGTCCGGGGTGCGCGGGTCACGCGTGGTGTGCACGTAGATGCGCGCTGGCGACTCCCCCTTGAACTGCAGCGACTCCAGGTGCGAGCAGGTCCGCAGGACGGTCGAGTCCTCCGACATCACCAGCACGCCGCTGGCGGTCAGTGCGGCGTCGACGACCGCGGTCCAGCTCGATGGGTGCAGCTTCGGCGTGTGGTCGACGGTGACCGTCGCGATCTGCTCGTCCTCGCCGCGCAGCAGCTCCTCGACGACCCACGGGAACGTGTAGCCGTCGACACCCATGGCGCGGAAGATGCCGTCGACCTTCGCCCACGTCCACGACACCGGGCAGCGGGCGCGGATCGTGTCCACGTCCTCGAGCGGGGTGACGCCGACCTCGGGCTCGGGCACGACGGTCGCGGTCGTGTGGGTCAGCCACTCGTCGTCCCTGACACCACCACCGATACCGCCGCTGCCGTCCTCGCGCTTGATCCGGCTGGCGAGCCGGACCTTGTCCTGCTCCATGACGACCTGCACGACCCGGGTCGGGTGCGCCGCGAGGGGGATGCGGAACACGATGTCGCGCAGCCCGTAGGGCACGTCACCGTCGCCGGCGGCGGCACCGATGAACGAGTTGAGCACCACCGAGGCGGGGACCGTCTCCACGCCGACGACCTTGTGCGACTGGGCGTAGGGCCGGTTGTCCATGTTCAGCTCGGTCTGCCAGACCCGCTGCACGGGGGCGCTGGCGACGGTCGTGTGCCCGCCGATCAGCGTGTGCTTCTCCGGGTCGTGGCCGAGGCCGCCGCTCGTCTCCGCCGGGGTGTCCGGGAAGATCCAGAACGGGCGGTGCTGCCAGCGCACGGCCGGCACGTCGACGAGTCCGCCGGTGTACGACCAGCGCACCGGGCTGCCGAGGCAGTGCAGGCGGCCGAGGTTGGCCAGCACCGTGCGCTGCTCCGGCTGCTCGCGCTTGAGGGTGATCGCGACCTGCGCGTCGGAGACGCCGGCGTCGATGGCGGTCTCGCTGATCGAGTGCGCCACCACCGGGTGCGAGGACACCTCCAGGAACACCCGGGCGCCGTCGTCCAGCGCGGCCCGGACGGCCTGGTGGAAGCGCACCGGGTCGGCCAGGTTCGTCGCCCAGTAGCCGCCCTCGCGGGCCGCGGTGGAACGCGGGTCCGCCATGGCCGTGCTGTACAGCGTCACCTTCGGCTCGACGGCGTGCAGCTCGGCGGCGGCCCGGCCGACCTCGGCCAGGACCTCGCCCCGCACGTGCGGGCTGTGGAACGCTACGTCGGTGTTGACCTTGCGGGCCTGGATGCCGTCGGTCTCCATCTCGGCGACGAAGGCCTCGACCGCGCCGATGTCACCGGAGACCACTGTGGACAGTGGGCTGGCGGCGATCCCGGCGACGACGCCGTCGCGGCCGGCGAGCCGCTGCTCGACGTCGGCGAAGGACATCGGCACCATCGCCATCGCGCCCTGCCCGGCGACCCGTTCGAGGGCGCGGGCCCGGCGGCAGGCGAACCTGGCCGCCTCGATCCGGTCGAGGCTGCCGGCGACGACCGCCGCGGCGATCTCACCGACCGAGTGACCGATGACGGCGCCGGGGACCAGCCCCAGCTCCGCCCACACCTCGGCGAGCGCGACCTGCATCGCGTAGGTCATCGCCTGGGTGCGGGTCACCGTCCACGGGCCACCGGCGTCGATCGCCTCACGCGGGGTCCAGCCCAGCTCCTCGGCGAAGACCGGGCCGAGCTCGTCGATGACGCGGGCGAACGCCGGCTCGGTGGTGAGCAGCTCCTGGCCCATCCCGGACCACTGGGCGCCGTGCCCGGAGAAGACCCAGACGGGTCCGCCGGCGCCATGCTCACCGAAGGCGCGGGCGGCGCCGGTGACGACGCCGGGCGAGTGCCCACCGTCGGCGAGGGCCTCCAGCCCGTCGAGGAGCTCGTCGGCGCTGCCGGCCACCACGACGGCCCGGCGGGCCAGGTGCGAGCGGCGGTCGGTCAGCGTGTGGGCGAGGTCGTCGAGGTCGGTGCCGGGGTTGGTGCGCACCCAGTCGGCGACCGCGCCGGCCAGGCCGCGCACGCCCTGCTCCGAGGCGGCCGACACGGGGAACACCCAGGGGCGCTCGCGCCGGTCCACGCCGTGGCCGTTGGCCGGCGGGTGCTTCGCCGGGGCCTGCTGCAGGATCGCGTGCGCGATCGAGCCGCCCACGCCGTAGCTGGAGACACCGGCCCGGCGGCCGTGCTCACCGGCGCGCCACGGCGTCGTCTCGCCGACCAGGCGCATCCCGCCGTCCTCGAGGCCCAGCTCGGGGTTGACCTCCTCGTGCGGGCTCGGCGGCAGCTCGCCGTGGCGCATGCCGAGCAGCACCTTGATGACGCCGGCGATGCCGGAGGCGGCCTCGACGTGCCCGACGTTGGGCTTGAGCGTGCCGATCAGCAGCGGGTCGTCGCTGTCGCGGCCGGGGCCGAAGACGCTGCCGATGGCCTTCGCCTCGGCGGCGTCGCCGAGCTGCGTGCCGGTGCCGTGCGCCTCGACGTACTGCACCGTGTTCGGGTCGATGCCGGCCCGCTCGTAGGTCTCCTCCAGCATCCGCTGCTGGGCCTCGGGGTTGGGGGCCATCATGCCGTCGGAGCGGCCGTCCTGGAACACGCCGCTGCCCATGACGAGCCCGTAGATCGGGTCGCCGTCGCGGGTCGCGTCGGACAGACGCTTGAGGATGACGACGCCACCGCCCTCACCGCGGCCGTAGCCGTCGGCGGACTTGTCGAACGCCTTGCTGCGCCCGTCGGGCGACGTCGCCGACGCCGCGTCGAGGGCCACCACGAGCGCCGGCGAGGACATGATGTTGATGCCGCCGACGATCGCCACGCTGGTCTCACCGGTGCGCAGCGACTGGCACGCGACGTGCAGCGCGGTCAGGGAGCCGGCGCAGGCGGTGTCGACCGCCATGCTCGGCCCGTGCGCGTCGAGGAAGTAGGAGATGCGGTTGGCGATGCCGTAGAACGTGGTGCCGTTGACGGCCCAGGCGCCGGTGCGGTCCAGATCCTCCAGGAGCCGGCGGCCGTAGTCGTTGGTGTTCGCGGCCACGTAGACACCGGCGTCGGTGCCGGCGAGCGAGGTCGGCGGCAGCCCGGCGTCGCAGAGCGCCTCCCAGGCCATCTCCAGCATGATCCGCTGCTGCGGGTCGATGTATTCGGCCTCGCGCGGGGTGATCTGGAAGAACTCCGCGTCGAAGCCCTCGATGTCCTGCATGAACGAGCCCTTGCGGGTCGTCTGGCGCAGGATGGCGCGGGTCTTCGGGTCGGCCTCGTAGGGGTCCCACCGCCGGGCGGGCATCTCGCCGACGGCGCTGCGTCCGGCCCGCAGGAACTCCCACAGCTGGCCGGGTGTGTCGAGGTCGGGGGCGAAGCGGCAGCTCATGCCGATCACCGCGAGCGGCTCTTCGGTGGTTTCCGGGGCGGTCTGCGGTGTGTGCACCATTTCAGCCAACGTGAACACCTCCTTCGGCGACGACCGCGCGGCGCAGGCTCAGCGGCCGCAGGTCGGTCCATACCTCGGCGATGTGCGCGAGGCAGTCGTCCTTGGGGCCGTCAAAGCCCTCAGCGGCCCAGCCGTCCGGGACGTCCTGCCCGGCGGGCCAGATCGAGTACTGGTCCTCGTGGTTGCGCACCACGAGATACGTGCGCTCGTCCGTGCTCACTGTCACTCCCATCGTTTCGGTCTCGTCCGTTTCGGCCGTGCGGGGGCCGGCGCCGGGCATCCTCCCGGCCCGTTCCCGTGTGTTCCGGTCCCGGGACCCGTGTCCCGGCCGGCAGTTCAGGACGCTCAGGACGCGCTGAGCGTCCGGATGTATCCGGCCAGGTGCGCCGGGGTGTGCAGGGCCCGGGTCCGCAGCAGCTCGCTCAGCCCGCCTGCACCGGAGGGGGCGGTGCAGCGGCGCAACGTCCGGGGCCCGGCGGCGGACGGGTCCGCCGCCAGCTGGGCGGCGACCTGACCGGCGATGCCGGCCACCCAGACCCGGTCCGGGTCCAGTCCGCCGGCCCGCTCGTACCATTCGCGGTCCGGGCAGGGCCGCAGCTCGTGCCCGGCGGCGCGGATCGCCGCCAGCAGGTCCTGGGTGCTGCCGACGGCCGCGGGGACGGCGTCGACGTAGCTGACACCCGCCTCGGTGCGGCCGTCGCCGGCCAGCAGGACCGCCTCCGCGGCGGCGTCGGCGGGCAGCGCCTGGAAGAGCTCGTTGCCGTCCAGGGCGAAGCTCTCCGGGTGCTGACCGGTCTCGATCATCGCCCGGGACCAGCTCCACACGGCGTCGGCCGCGTTGATCTGGTGGCGGTCCTGGTCGCCGAAGACGCTCGGGATCCGCACCACGGCGGCGGGCACGTCGAGCTCGCCGGCGTGCTCGAGGTACAGCTCGGCGACCGCCTTGGACCGCACGTAGCCGTTCACGCCGGACGGCAGCGTGTGCAGCGGGCCCGGTGGCACCGTCCCCCCGGCCGGGTAGCCGGCGGAGTCGAAGACGGAGCTGGTCGACACGACGGTCAGCGCGGTGCGGCGCCCGGCGGCGGCCAGTTCCAGAAGCCCGGCGAGGCTGTGCGTGTTGGCGTCGGCGAGCTGCTCGTACGGGTACACGTGGTTGACCCACGCGGCGGTGTGCACGATGCGTCCCGCCCGGTCGGCGAGCCGGTCGTGGTCGGCGACGGACAGACCGAGCCGCGGCGCGGCGATGTCGCCGTCGACGAGCTCCACCCTGGCCGCGTGCCCGTCGCGCCACAGCCCGAGCGCCGTCATCCCCGCGACCAGGTCGTCGCGGCGGGCCTCCCCGCCCCGGGCCAGGCACACCACGCGGGTCGTCTCCTCCGCCAGCAGCCGCGCGAGGACGAACCGGCCGACGAAGCCGGTCGCGCCGGTGAGCAGCACGACGCCATGGTCGGCGTCGGGACGCTCCGCCGGGCGCGGGATGCCGGCGACCCGCTCGGCGATCTCGGCGCGCATCGCGGTGATGTCGTCGTCGCCGGTACCGGCGGCGGAAACCACATCCGCGGTGCCGGCGCGGACCTCGTCGACGGCGTCGGCGAGAGGCTGCAGCTGCGGCGTGCGGAACAGGGTCTCCATCGGCATCTCGACGCCGAGCGACGTGCGGATCCTCGCGACCAGGTGCATCACCATCAGCGAGTGCCCGCCGAGTTCGAAGAAGTTGTCCTCGGTGCCGACCGTGGCGACGCCGAGCAGGTCCTGCCAGATCGCGGCGAGCTCCCGCGCGGTGCCCTCGGCCGGCGTCGCGCCGCGCGGGCCGGTCGCGGTGCCCTGGTCGCCGCGGTCGGCGAGCGCCTGCCGGTCGAGCTTGCCGTTGCGGGTCAGCGGCAGCTCGGGAAGGACCGTGACCTTCGCCGGGACCATCCACTCGGGCAGGGTCCGCAGCAGCGCGCGGCGGATCGCGGAGCCGCTCGGCTCGGCGTCGCCGGCGGGGACCACGTAACCGGCGAGGGTGGCGGCGCCGACCCGGTCGCGTTCCAGCAGCACCGCGGCGCGGGCCACGTCGTCCAGGGCGCTGAGCGCCGCCTGGACCTCACCGAGCTCGATCCGGTGGCCGCGGACCTTGACCTGGTCGTCGCCGCGGCCGAGGTACAGCAGTTCGCCGTCGGCGCGGCGGATCGCGAGGTCGCCGCTGCGGTACATGCGGGCGCCGGCCCGGCCGGTGAACGGGTCGGGCAGCATCCGCTCGGCGGTGAGGGCGGGGTTGGCGACGTAGCCGTGGGTGACGCCGTCGCCGCCGACGAAGATCTCGCCGGGGACGCCGGGGCCGACCGGGTGGTGCGAGCCGTCGAGAAGGTACAGCGACAGGTCGTGCAGCGGCGGGCCGATCAGCGACGCGTGCTCCGCCAGGTCGGTCTCGCGCACCCGACGGAAGGTGACGTGCACGGTGGTCTCGGTGATCCCGTACATGTTGATGAGCTCCGGCTGCTCGTCGCCGTGCGCGGCGACCCACGGGCGCAGCGCGGCGTGGTTGAGGGCCTCGCCGCCGAAGACGACGTAGCGCAGCGCGGTGCCGCCGCCGCGTGCGAGCAGCGCCGCGCTCACCTGGCCGAACGCCGACGGCGTCTGGCTGAGCACGGTGACGCCCCCGGTCTGCACCAGCTCGGCGAACACGTCGGGGGCGCGGGTCGCCCACTGCGGCACGACCAGCAGGCGGCCGCCGTGCAGCAGCGCGCCCCACAGCTCCCAGACGGAGAAGTCGAAGGCGTAGGAGTGGAACAGCGTCCATACGTCGTCGGGGCCGAAGGTCATGTGCTCGTCGCAGGCGGCGAGCAGCCGCAGCACGTGCTCGTGCGCGACGAGGACGCCCTTGGGCCTGCCGGTCGAGCCGGACGTGTAGATCACGTACGCGGGGGCGTTCGCGGGCACGTCGACGGTCACCGGCTCGGGCGCCTCGGCGATCTCGGACCAGTCCAGCACCAGGGTCTGCGGGCCGTCGTCGCCGAGTGCGGGCGCTTTCGCGGTCGCGGGGGTGACCAGGACGGTGCTGACCCCGCATTCGGCGAACTGGTCGGCGGTGCGGTCGGCGGGGTTCTCGGGGTCGATCGGCAGGTACGCCGCGCCTGCCTGGAGCACGCCGAGGATGGCGGCGGGCAGGTCGACGCCGCGTTCGAGGACGAGCCCGACGATGCTGCCCGGTCCTTCGCCGCGGTCGCGCAGGGCGGCCGCGATCCGGTTCGCCCGCTCGGCGAGGTCGGTGTAGGTGAGCCGGTCCTGGTCGTCGGCGGCGGCGACCGCGTCGGGATGCCGGGCGGCCTGCTCGGCGAACGCGCCGTGCAGGGTCGTCGCCGCCGGCGCATTCGCCGGCTCGTGCGCGGGGATGACCGCCGGCTCGTCGTCGGCGAGGATCGCAAGGTCCGCGACCGGGACGTCGGGCGTGGCGAGGCCGGCCCGCAGCAGCGTCTCCAGCCAGCGGGCCCAGCGGTCCACAGTGGACGCGTCGAGCAGCTCGTCGTCGAACGGCAGGTAGCCGACGACCTCGTCGCCCTCGCACCACAGCTCGGCCATCAGGTCGTAGTGGGTCGCGCCGCCGTCGAGCTCGGCGAACGACACCTCGACGCCGGGCATCCGGGGCGGGGTCGGCGCGCCGTCACGCAGCGAGAACGACGTCTGGAAGATCGGTGTCACGCCGGGGCGGCGGGAGGTCTGCAGCTCCCGCACCAGCATGTCGAACGGGATCTCCTGGTGTCCGAGCGCCTCGCCCAGGGCCACGCCGGTGCGGCGGACCAGGGTGTGCAGGTCCGGCCGGTCATCGACCCGCACGTGGATCGGCAGCCAGTTCAGGAAGTAGCCGATCATCCGCTGCGTCTCCGCGCGGGGGCGGCCGGCGACCGGTACACCCACCACCAGCGACTCCGAGCGGACGATCCGCGACAGGAAGGCGATGTAGCCGGCGAGGAACGCGCCGAGCAGCGTCGTGTCGTGCCGCTTCGCGAGGTCGCGCAGCCCGTCGACGAGGTCGGCGCCGAACCTGACGTGCTGGAACTGTCCCTGGCTGCCGCGGATCGCCGGGCGGGGGCGGTCGGTGGGCAGGTCGAGGGCCTCGGGGGCGCCGTCGAGCCGCTCGCGCCAGTGCTCCAGCAGCCGCTGCATCGACGCGCCGTCCACGGTGGCCCGCTGCCACTCGGCGAAGTCCGGGTAGTGCACCTCCAGCGGTGTGAGCTCGACCGGCACGCCGCGTTCCCTGGCGTACAGACGGCCGAGGTCGTCGAGCAGGATCCCCAGCGACCAGTTGTCGGACACGATGTGGTGCTGGACGAGGGCGAGCAGGTGGGTGCGCTCGTCGACGCGGTAGAGGGTGCAGCGCACCAGCGGCCCCTCGGCCAGGTCGAAGTCCTCGGCGACGAGCCCGGAGGCGAGCTTTTTCGCGGTACCTGCCGGGTCGGTCTCGCCGGTGCAGTCGACCTCGTCGAGCGGCAGCGTCATGCGGTCCAGGACCAGCTGGTAGGGCTTGCCGTCGCGCTGCCGGAACACCGTGCGCAGCGACTCGTGCCGCAGGGCGAGCTGCTGCAGCGCCTCCCGCAGCGATTCGGGGTGCAGGTCGCCGTCGATGCGCAGTGCGACCGGGACGTGGAAGATCTCGCGGCGGGTCAGCAGCTCGTACATGAACCAGAGCCGCTCCTGCTCGAAGGAGCACGGCGCCTCGTCCGTGTCGGCGGCGCGGCTGGTGATGCCGAGGTCGGCGCCCTGGCGGGCGAGCATCCGCTCCACCAGGCGGCGCTTCTGCGGGGGCAGCGACGCGAGCCGCGTCCGCAGCGCGGCGAGGTCCGCCGGGGCGGCGTCCGGCTGCCCGTTCGACGGGGTCTCCGGCGCGGCGTCCAGGTCGGCGTCCGGCCGCGTCTGCAGCTCGGTCGGCTGGTCCATGGCAGGGAACTCCTTGTCCGTCGTCTGCGTCCGTGTCGGCTGTCCGGTCGTCGTCCTGGTGCTCTTTCGTCGTCCCGGTGCACTTCCGTCGTCCCGGTGCTCTTTCGTCGTTTCGCCGCGGTCGTACCTGTCGTCAGCGGCCGGCTGCGGGTGCGGTCGTCCGCCAGGTCTGCGGTCGCCCGCAGGGTCAGCGGGCGGTGAAACCGCCGTCGACCACCAGTTCGGTGCCGGTGACACCGCCGGAGTTGGGGCTCGCCAGCCACAGGCAGGCGGCGGACACCTCGGCCGCGGTGACGAGGCGGCCGAGCGCGTGCAGGGACGCGGAGGTGCTCTCGTAGTCGTCGAGGCCGGAGCCGAGCGACTCGGCGACCGCGCGGGTGCTGCGGGTGCCCAGCTCGGCGTCGTCGGCGACGGTGCTGGGGCACACGGCGTTCGCCCGCACGCCGTGCCGGCCGTACTCCAGGGCGATCGACTTGGTCAGCCCGACCACGCCGTGCTTGGAGGCGACGTAGTTGGCGTACATCTCGAACGCGACCCGGCCGCCGGTCGACGCGGTGTTGACGATCCGGCCGCCGCCCTGCCCGACCATGTGCGGCAGCACCGCCCGGCAGCAGCGCCAGGTGCCGCTGAGGTTGACGTCGAGCGCCAGCTGCCACTGCTCCTCGGTCAGCTCGTGTGCCCGCACCCCGCCGGGGCCGAGCACGCCGGCGTTGTTGAGCAGCACGTCGATCTGGCCGAACTCGTCGAGCCCCTCGTCGACGACCTTGTCGACGCCGGCCTGGTCGCGCACGTCGGCGACGCCGGTCAGCACGCGGCTGCCGAAGCGCCGGCACTTGTCGGCGGTCTCCTCCAGATCGCGCCGGCCCGACATCTCGTACGGTCCGGCGTCGGGGTCGCAGTGGTCGACGAGGATCAGGTCGGCGCCCTCGCGGGCGAAGGTCAGCGCGTGGGAGCGGCCCAGCGCACGGGCCGCACCGGTGATCATGGCGACGTTCCCGTCGAGCAACATCATGCCTCCATCGGTCTGGGATCCGCCGGCGCGGGTGTCACGGCCAGGTGCCGCCCGAGCCGGGGCAGGGCGAGCGCCAGGACGTCGATCGCGCGGTACAGCTCGCTGATCGGGATGTGTTCGTCGGTGGTGTGGTCCAGGTGGGCGTCGCCGGGCCCGTACGCGGCCATCGGCACCCCCCACGGGTCGAGGGTGTTCATGTCCGAGGTGCCGGCCTTGCGCTTGAACGTCGGGCGGCCACCCTGGGCGGCGATCGCCGCGCGCAGCTGGCTCACGACCGGGTCGGACCGGGTCCGGGTCACCCCGGGCACCCGCTCGTCGACCCAGATCCGGCTGTGCGTGCGGCTGCGGGCGAAGCGCTCCAGGGCCGCGAAGTCGAAGCCCGGCGGCACCCGGCAGGTCAGGAACGCCTCGGCGTCGGCGAGGTCGCCGCACAGCCGGATGAGTGTGCCGGCGGCGACGCCGAACGCGACCGGGTCGTCCTGGTCCGGTGACAGCCCCCGCAGGTAGTCCTGCACGTCGTGGGCCCAGCGGGCGGCGCGCTCGACGGCGGTCGGCTCCGGGCTGCTGGTGTGCAGCGGAGGTTGACGCATCTCGTACCCGAGGCCGATGCGCCCCTTGTAGCCGAGGCAGACCCCGTCCCAGCCGCTCGGCTCGCCGATGACGACGGCGGCCGGCCTCGGCACGGTGTCCATCACGTGCAGGGCACCGAGTCCGCCGGCGACCTCCTCGCCGACCGCGCCGATGACGTGCACGCGCACGTCGTGGCTGCGGGCGGCGGCGCAGATCATGGTGACGAAGGCGCCCTTCGCGTCGACGGAGCCGCGTCCGTACAGCAGGTCGCCGATCTGGCAGACCGGGACCTGCCCCGGCACGGTGTCGATGTGCCCGAGCAGCATGACGGTCGGGGCGTCGCCGGGGCCGATGACGCCGTGGACGTTGCCGACCTCGTCGACGTGCGCGTCGAAGCCCAGCGTGTCCAGCTGGTCGGCGAGGAACCCGGCGAGCGGCAGCTCCTGACCCGACACCGACGGGATGCTCAGCGCGGCGCGCAGCAGCCACGCCGGGTAGTCCTCGCGCAGCACCCCGGGCCGGGTCCGGCGCGCGGCCCACGCCGCCGCCTGCTCCCTTTGTTCAGCCACACTCATGCCACGCCGCCCGTGCCGCGCTCGCGGACCTTCGAGCCACGGCCGGCGAGGGCCTGGCGGATCGGGCGCTTCTGGCTCGCGGCGCCGATGGCGACCCGGGCGACGGTCAGGCTGGCGCGCAGCCCGGCCCGCACCTTGTGCCGCATCCGCCCGCGGACGGTGTCGCCCTCGAGGTGCTGCGGGCCGACCTCGGCGATCCTGGTGGCCGGGTCGTCAGGGTCGGCGTAGACCCCGGCGACGTCGGTGAGCAGGACGAGCGCGTCGGCGTCCAGCGCGACGGCGAGCCGCGCGGCCATCTCGTCGGCATCGACGTTGAGCAGGTTGCCGTCGGCGTCGCTGGCCGGCGGGGACACGACGGGCACCTCGCCGCGGTCGAGGATCGCCCGCACCGGTGCGGGGTCGACGTGCTCGATCCGGCCCGACCGGTCGTCGCGGATCAGCACCGTCCTGCCTTCCCGCACCGACCGGATGGCCGGCTTGCGCGACGCGGTCGCCAGTGCGCCGTCCGCCCCGCTCAGGCCCACCGCCCGCGTGCCCCGCGCCCGCAACCCGCTGACCAGCTCCGGCTTGACCCGCCCGAGCAGCGCCATCGTGATGACGGAGAGCATGGTGCGGTCGGTGCGCCGGCTCTGGGTGCCGTCCGGCGACTCGATGACCTCACGTTGCACGCCGAGCTCGTCGGCGAGCTGGTCGGCGACGGCTCCGCCGCCGTGGACCAGGACCGTGGGCGTGCCCGCGGCGGCCAGCTCGGCCACCTCGTCCAGCACCGGCCCCGGGTCGGCGCCACCACCGATCTTGACCACGATCACCCCGTCGGACGTGGGTGTGACGTCCTGTGCCATGCCCGTTCACCTCCTCTGCTGTCCCGCCGCCGGTGTTCCCGCCCGTGCCCGTGCCGCACGGCTCAGGCCGGGTGCAGGCCCGTGAACTCCAGGCCGGCGTCCTCGGGCAGGCCGCGGGCGACGTTCAGGCTCTGCACCCCGCCGCCGGCGGCGCCCTTGACGAGGTTGTCGAGCGCGGCGACCACGACGATCCGGCCGCCGTCCTCGTCCACCGCGCAGCCGACGTCGACGAAGTTGGTCCCGGACAGGAACTGCGGGTCCGGCAGGCGGTGCACCCCGCGGCTGCGGGCGACCACCCGGACGAAGGGCCGGTCCCGGTACTCCCGCTGCAGCACCCGCAGCACGTCGCGGCGCTCGACCGGCTCCGGCGGCGTGACGTGGCAGATCACCTGCGCGCCACGGACCGACGGGACGGCCGTCACGGTCATGCGGGCCCGGACGCCGGCGTGCGCGGCGATCTCCTGCTCGTGCCGGTGCCCGGCGGGCTTGTAGACCCGCAACGCGTTGCCGCGCTCCGCGTGGTGCGACGACGGGCCGGGTTCGGCGCCGGAGCCGGACGAGCCGGTCCGGGCGTCCACCACCACGTCTCCCGAGACGAGGCCGGCCCTGCTCAGCGGGGCGAGCGCCAGGATCGCGGCGGTCGCCATGCAGCCGGGGACGCTGATGCGCTCGGCACCGGGCAGTTCGTCGGCGTACAGCTCGGGCAGGCCGGTCCTGTAGACGTCGCCGGACGCGGAGGTCGCCCCGGCCCGGAAGTCGGGGCTGAGGTCGACGATCGTGCCGGCCAGCTCGCCGACGCCGGCCTCGACCTCGGTGGACGCGCCGGAGGGCAGCGCCAGGAAGGCGGTGTCGACCGGGGCCAGCTCCTGCGGCGGGTGGAAGGTCAGCCCGAGGTGGTGCAGGTTGGGGTGCACCTCGGCCACGGGCCGGCCGGCGTGCCGGCGCGAGATCGCCTGCACCAGGTCCAGTTCCGGGTGGGTGTGCACGAGCCGCAACAGCTCCCCGCCCGTGTAGCCGGCCGCACCGACAACGCTCACCTTCACCGTGCCGCCCCTTCCACCTCGTGCAGTCTTTGTCGTTTGTGCTGTCAACGTTTCGTCAGAGTTCCGGAGTGGGCACCGCGGCATCGCGCGGTTGTATCGCGCGGTGGTATCGCGCGGTGGTATCGCGCGGTGGTGGAGGGTCCGCCTCGGCGTGCCCGCCACCGACCGGCGAACGGGCGGCTATTCGCCCCAGTCCTCCTCGACCTCCGGCGCCAGGGCCAGCACGACCGGCCCGGTCGCCACGACTTCGAGCTCACTGCTGCAGTGCTGGCAGATCACGATCTCGGCAACCATGAGTTCGTCCGATACGCCCACTGCGCCACCACACTCGGGGCACTGCACGGTCAGTGCAACAGTCACGAGTTGCCTCCTGCAGATTGTGTGACTACTGTTTGGCCAACACTGCAGAAACTAACACATGCTTCACGGCACCACATCCCGAGAGACGCGATGAAGACGACGCGGGGAGATCTGCCGGGAAGGGCTCTCGCAGGTCACGGCAAGGGTGATCGAATATCTGGGAAGATGGATCGATGTGCCTTCCCCACGTCGCGTTTTGTCGCACAGCACAAGGAAGGGAGGAGCCGCGATGATCGAGTTGCGGATCACCCCGGACGGGGTGATGCTGGCCTTCGACACTGTTCCGCCGACCCGGCGACACCGGATTGAGGACTACGCAGACTCTGCATCGCAAGGCGATGAAAGTCTGCAGCATCGGTCTCCTCGCGCACGCCCTTCCGAGCGGCGACCCGGCACCCGAGAGCACCGTCCGGAGGTGTTTGTTCATGGCTGACACGCGCACCGTGACCCCCACTGTGCCCCCCACACGGACCCGCGGCGCCGAGCTGGCGCTGCTCGGCGGCGACCGCGCCGTGCCGAAGGACATCGCCGGCGGCGACTGGCCGATCGTCACCACCGACGACGAGCGGGCGGTGCTCCGTGTGCTGCGCGACCAGCCGCTGAACGCCGCGTCGCCCGGCGAGCCCGAGATCGGCCGGCTCGAGGCGGCATGGGCGGAGCACACCGGCACCCGGCACTGCGTCGCCGTCGCCTCCGGCACCGTCGCGCTGCACCTGGCGCTGCGCGGCTGCGGGATCGGCCCCGGCGACGAGGTCGTCGTGCCGGCCCTGACGATGAACGCGACCGCACACGCCGTCCACGCGGCCGGTGGCACCGCCGTGTTCGGTGACATCGAGCCGGGCACCTACAACCTGGATCCCCGCTCCGCCGCCGAGGCGACCGGTCCCAGGACGGCGGCGCTGCTGCCGGTACATCTGCATGGGCTGCCGGCGGACATGCCCGCCCTGCACCGTCTCGCCACCAGGCTCGGCGTGCCGATCGTGGAGGACGCCGCGCAGGCGCACGGCGCGCGGCTCGAAGGGCGCAGGGCCGGGGCGCTCGGCACGGCCGGCTGCTTCAGCCTGCACCCGCACAAGAACCTGCCGACGTGCGGCGAGGGCGGGCTCATCACCACCGACGACGACGACCTGCACGAGCAGCTCGTCGGTCTCCGCAACTTCGGCGAGCACGCGCCGGCCGAGACCCGCAGCTACATCAGCCACCGCGCCGCGTTCAACGCCCGGATGGCGCCGGTCGCGGCCGCCTTCACCCACTCGCAGCTCGCCCGCTTCGACGACTACGCCCGGCGGCGCGAGCCGGGAATCCGTGCGTTCGTCGACCGGCTGGCGCAGCTGCCCGGCCTGCGGGTGCCGCTGATTCCGTCCGGGCGCACGCACGCCTGGCACATCCTCCGCCTGATGCCGCAGCCGGAGGCCCTCGGGCTCGGCCCCGAGCACCGCACCGGGCTGCGCGCCGCCCTGCACCGGGTGCTGCGCGCCGAGGGCGTGCCGGTCTCCCAGTACCAGGTCGCCCCGCTGCCGGCGCATCCCGCCTTCCGGCCCGCCGGCATGTCGGAGGCCGACGCACTGGACCGGGTCGCCGAACGCTTCCCCGTCACCGCCGCGGTCGTCGACGGATCCCTGTGCCTGCAACGCCGGCACCTCGACCCGGCAGCCGGGCCGCTGCTGGAGCGCTACGCCGACGGCTTCGAGAAGGTCTGGCAGCACCTCGACCTGATCCGCCAGATGGCCCGCTCGCGCCCCGCGCCGGGCTGGCGAGAGGTGCTCCGCAAAGGCTGACCAGACCGAAACTCACCGAAGGGAGCCAGACATGGCCGTGCCGACCACGACCGGCCCGCCGCACTCCCCTGTGCGGGCGGGTGGAACACCCGTCTCCGACGAGGACGCGCCCGGGTCCGAAGTGGACCGGAGCAGGTCCGCAGCAGACACCGCCGGCGCCGACGTATCCATTGTGGACACACCCGGCGGGACAGGCTTTCCCGGCGGGGCGGCGGCGATGGCGCAGCGGATCCGCCAGGACGTGATCCGGATGGCGGGCGGCCCCGAGGGCGCACACGCCGGCGGCAGCCTGTCCTGCGCCGACCTGATGGCCGTCCTGCACGCGGAGCTGCTGCGCCCCGGCGACTCGTTCGTGCTCAGCAAGGGCCACGCCGCGCCGGCGCTCTACAGCGCGCTGGTCCAGCTCGGCCGCCTGCCCGCCGAGGAGCTCGACAGCTACGCCCGGCCCGGCAGCCGGCTCTTCGGCCACCCCGCCCACGACCTGCCCGGCGTCGAGTTCGCCACCGGCTCCCTCGGCCACGGGCTCGGCCTGTCGATCGGGCTCGCGCTCGCCGAGCGGCTGCGCGGCGGCGACCGGCGCGTCTACACCGTCCTCGGCGACGGCGAGCTGCAGGAAGGCAGCGTGTGGGAGGCGGCGCTGCTCGCCGGGCACCGCAAGCTGTCCGGGCTGGTCGCGACCGTGGACCGCAACGGACTGCAGATCACCGGCGGCACCGAGGGCTGCGTCGCGCTCGAACCGCTCGACGCCAAGTTCGCGGCGTTCGGCTGGCAGGTGCGCACCGTCGACGGGCACGACCTGGCGGCGCTGCGCGAGGCGCTGCGGCCGTCGGCCGACGGTCCCGTCGCGGTGATCGCCGAGACCGTGAAGGGCCGCGGCGTGCCGTTCCTGGAGCGCAAGGTCGCCGGGCACTACGCCAAGCTCAAGCCCGCCCTGGTGCAGCGCGCGCTCGCGGCCCTCGCCAAGAGCGCGAAGGGAGCACCGTCATGACCCAGACCGTCGCCGCCGCTGCCGACCCGCGGCCGGTGCAGGAGACGCCCGAGCTGGGCCCGGACCCGCGCACCGCCTACCGGGACGCGCTGATGGACCTCGCCGCCTCGGACCCCCGGGTCATCTGCCTGGACTCCGACACCGGCGGGCTGGAGGACACGTTCGCCGAGCGGTTCCCCGACCGGTACATCAACGTCGGCATCGCCGAGGCCAACCTGATGACCGTCGCCGCCGGGCTCGCCCGCCGCGGCTTCATCCCCTACGTGCACACCATGGCGACCTTCGCCACCATGCGCGCCGCGGAGTTCCTGAAGGTCGACGTCGTCGGCAACCGGCTGCCGGTGCGGGTCATCGCCACCCACGGCGGGCTGTCCGCCGCGCACTTCGGCACGACCCACTTCGCGCTGGAGGACCTCGCGGTCGCCAGAGCCCTGGCCGACCTGGCCGTGGTCGTGCCCGGCGACGGCCGGCAGATCGCCGCCGCCACCCGGCAGCTGCACGAGCTGCCCGGCCCCGTGTATCTGCGGCTGGGCCGCTCGGCCACGCCCGTCCCGCCCGGCCCGGCGCCCGAGTTCCGGCTCGGCGAGGCCAGGACGCTGCGCGAGGGCACGGACGTCACCATCGTCGCGACCGGGCCGATGCCGCTGCTGTTCGCGCTCGACGCGGCCGAGCGGCTCGCCGGCGACGGGATCGCCGCCGAGGTCCTCGACCTGCACACGCTGCATCCGCTGGACCGCGACGGGCTGCTCGCCGCGTGCCGCGGCCGCGCCGGGGTGGTGACGGTCGAGGAGCACCGGCCGCAGGGCGGCGCCGGCGACGCGACCGCCGAGGTGGTGTCCGCCGACCTGGCCGTGCCGATCCGCCGGATCGCCGTGCGCGGCCGGCCCGGCGCCCGCGTCGCCGGCCAGCGCGACGCCCTCGAAGCGCACGGGGTGAGCACGAGCGCGGTCGTCGACGCCGCCCACGCCCTCCTCGCCCGCACGGACCACGACGACACACCGGCGCGCCACGGGGCCGCCGACCGGAGGACGAGGTGATGACGATGGCCGGGACGGCCCTGATCCACGACGAGGACCGGATCCGTTACGTGCAGAGCGTGTTCCAGCGCGTGCTCAAGGTCGAGAAGGGGGTGACGCCCGACGACGACTTCTTCGCCCTCGGCGGCACCTCGCTGACGGCGATGGAGGTGATCGACCTGATCGAGGCCGAACAGGGCCGGCGTCTGGCGGTGCGCAACTTCTACCAGGCGACCGTGGTCCGTGAACTCGCCGGCGAGCTCACGCCCGCCACCGACACAGACGGAGGTGCCGCATGATGCGGCCGAGAGCAGGACTCGCCGCCGAGGCGAGCACCGAGGTTCGCCCTGAGGCGAGCACAGGGGCGAGCACGGCCGCGGACGGCCGGACGTCCGTTGAGGCCACCGGCGCGCCCTCACCCGGACAGTCGACGTCCAAGCTGCACTCCCTGACCGGTCTGCGGTTCATCGCCGCGTTCCTCGTGGTGCTGTGCCACGTCGGGATCAACCTGCTGCCCAACGTGGCCAAGGACCAGGTCTTCGTCCTGCACGTCTTCTACGGCTTCGGATCCGTCGGGGTGTCGTTCTTCTTCATCCTCAGCGGTTTCGTGCTGACCTGGGTCGCCCGGCGGACCGACACGGTGCCGCAGTTCTGGCGCCGCCGGTTCTTCAAGATCTACCCGAACCACCTGGTGATGTTCGTCGCGGCGATCATCCTCGCGGTCACCGCCGCGCACGCGCTGTCCACCCGCGACACCCTGGCGACGCTGTTCCTGGTGCACGCCTGGATCCCCGACCAGCAGCTGCTGTTCAACCTGTGGTCCAACACGCCGACCTGGTCGCTGTCGTGCGAGCTGCTGTTCTACCTGGCGTTCCCGTTCGTGCTCACGCTGCTGCGCAAGGTCCGCCCCGAGCGGCTGTGGCGCGGCTTCTGGCTCACGTTCGCGGCGATCTGCGCCGTGCCGTTCATCGCGCTGCTGCTGCCCAGCGGCGGCGAGCTGCACCGCGGCACCGGCCTGCCCTGGCTGCACATGTGGTTCATGACGTTCTTCCCGCCGGTGCGGATGCTCGAGTTCGTGCTGGGCATCTTCACCGCGCTGATCGTCATCAACGGCCGCTGGAAGAAGTGGCCGATGCCCGTCGCCGTGATCGTCGCGTTCGTCGCGCTGATCGCCGCCGGTGGTGCCACCCCGCCGATCCTCGGCTTCGTCGCCGTCTCCGCGCTGCCGCTCGCGCTGCTGGTCGGCGCCACCGCCACCGCCGACATCAACGGCCGCGGCACCTCGTTCGGCAGCCGTGCCATGGTGTTCCTGGGTGAGATCTCCTTCGCCCTGTACCTGGTGCACTGGCTCGTCGTGGCCTACGGCTGGATCGGCCGGCACTCCCCGACCTGGGGCGCCGACCCCGCCGACGCACCCACGACGTGGGGCACCGTGCTCGCCTATTCGGGGCTGACGATCGTCACCAGCCTCGTGCTCGCCTGGCTCCTCTACACACTCGTGGAGCGCCCGATCATGCGGCACTGGAGCCGCCCGGCGGCGAAACGCGAAACTCCCGAGGCTGTCGGGGCCGACAGGGGCTGAACATCGATGAGGCTCCCACCCGTGCGGGTGGGAGCCTCATCGCGTCTCATGCAGTGTGTTTCGGGCAAGGGTAGGGTGAGGACGACCGCAGAGGGGGCAACGTGAAAGTCACCTGGAAACAGGTCGCGACCTGGCGGATGCAGCGCCAATACGTGCACCCGCGCACGAAGCGGAGCGCGAGCGAGATCGTCGGCAGGCTGTGTGGTGTGCAGGCGCAGGTGTGGAGCGCCGCCGAGCTGGCCGTCGCCTTGCGACAGACGACACCCGACGGTGACGCCGTCGACCGGGACGTCGCCGACCTGACGCTGATGAAGACGTGGGCGATGCGCGGCACGCTGCACCTGCTGCGTCCCCAGGACGCAGGTGCGTTCCTGTCGCTGATGGCCGACGCGGGCAGCTGGCTCAAACCCTCGTGGACCAAGGCGTCCGGGGTCAGCCCGAAGCAGGTCGACGAGCTCACCGAGGAGGTCTCGGGCATCCTCGACGACGGCGCGGAGCTCACCCGCGACCAGCTCGTCACGAAGCTCATCGCCGACAAGCGGTTCCAGAGCATGGAGGAGCGGCTGCGGTCCGGCTGGGGCTCGGTGCTCAAGCCCCTCGCCTGGCGGGGCGCCCTGTGCCACGGCGTCAACCAGGGCAACAAGATCACGTTCACGTCGCCGGCGAAGAAGTTCGGCAAGGACTGGCAGGGCATCCCCGAGCCCGACGAGGCCGCCCCCCTCGCGATCGAGGCCTATCTCGGCGCCTACGGGCCCGCCGCCCCGGACACCTTCGACCGCTGGCTGACGCTCAACAGCACCAGCAAGCCGAAGCTGCGCAAGTGGTTCGCGGACCTGGGCGACAAGGTGACCGAGGTCGACGTCGAGGGCCGCAAGGCGCTGATCCTGGCCGAGCACGCCGATGAGCTCGCCGGCACCACCGAGTGCAAGGGCGTCAAGCTGCTCGGCCACTTCGACCAGTATGTGCTCGGCCCCGGCACCAAGGACGACGCGCTGCTGGACGCCCAGCACCGGGTCAAGGTGAGCCGGGCGGCCGGCTGGATCTCCCCCATCGTCGTGGTCGACGGCCGCGTCGAGGCCGTGTGGGAGATCGACGGCAAGGAGCTCGTCGTGACACCGTTCGACGGCGTGAGCCTGCCGCGCAAGGACCTCGACAAAGAGGCCACCCACGTGGGCAAGGCCAACGGGATCAGCGGCCTGAAGGTCCGCATCGCCTAGCACGCGGGCGGAGGCGGCGCGCGCCGACGCGCACGGCGGAAGCGGGCGCCGGGAGGCGCGCGGCAGCGACAGGCTCAGGAGAAGTGGGCACGGTGGAGGTCGCGCAGCAGTGCGACCTCCGCGCCGTGGTGCATGACCTCGCGGTTGACGTGCAGCATCAGTGTCGCCATCGGCCGGTCGCCCCACGGGCCCTCGGCCTCGCCGATCGGGCGTTCGAGGGCCGCCTTGTCCAGGCCGCTCACGGCGTCGCGCCAGTCCTGGTAGTGCGCCCGCAGCGCGGCGACGGCCGCGTCGGCGCTGACCGGCAGCTGTGCGGTCGCCATCGTCAGCGAGCCGTCGCCGAAGTGGGTGCTGGTGCGGATCGCCAGCACCTGGAAGGCGACATGCGTCAGGCGCCACGCGATCGTGGTCACCGGCGGCGGCTCCGGCGTCTCCCTCGTGCCGTCCAGCGTCGCGCGGCCGTCCGCGGCGGTGCGGACCGACCAGCAGTCCTTGACCGGCTCCCAGAAGTACTCGTCGTCGGTGAGACCGCCGAGGCGGGGCGTGAGATTGTGCTCCCAGTAGAGGTCCAGCTGATCGAGCACCTCTGCGCGCCAGTCCATGCACGGGCTCCCGTCCGGTCGTTGCGGCCCTTCCTGCACCGTAGGACTGCCGCGACAACCGCCTTGCCGGGATCGGCGCGCGTTCCCCCGTTCGGGAGAAGCGCGCCGGAATGCCTGCCGATCAGCGCAGATTCTGCAGCCTGACCTGCCCGCGGGCGACGAGCCCGCCGGCCGCGTCGACCGTCTCCACGACCCACACCTGTTGCGTGGCGCCGCGGTGGACGGGCACCGCCGTCGAGGTGAGCCGGCCGTTGGCCGCGGTGACCGGGGCGTAGAAGTCGGTGGCGTTGCTGACCCCGACCACGGTGCCCCGGTCGCCGATCCAGCGGTCGGCGGCCACGCTCGCGACGGACTCGACGACCGCGCAGTGCACCCCGCCGTGCAGGATGCCGTGCGGTTGCAGCAGGTCCTCGCGGGCCGACCAGGCGGCGACCACCCGGTCGGGGCCGACCTGCTCGAACTGCAGGCCCAGGTGCTCGACATAGGGTCCGAGTCGCTGCGCGACCATGTCCGTCGTCATGTCTCGAGTATCCCAGTGTCTGCCGGACTCTGCAGAGTCCGCAGTCAGTTGTCGAAGAACTCGAGCTGCCCGTTGCGGCGCAGCCGGTCGACCCACGCCTGCGCCGTGTAGCGGGGGACGTCGAAGTGCCGGGCGAGCTGCCCGACGCTGCCGGTGCGGCGCAGCTCGGCGGCGACCAGCTCAGCGTCGGGCATGCGCCGGTACGGCCGGTCGGGCTTGGCGCGGCTGGCCTGCCGCTCCTCGGTCTCCGGGACCGCCGTGCCGGGGAGCACGGTCGCGGCGACGGCACTGCTGAGCGACCGGGCGAGCATGTCGAAGTCGATCGACCGGGCGGCGTTGGTGGGCAGTGCCCCGCCCTCGGGGGCCATCACGGACAGCTCGACGACCTGCGCTTCGAAGTTCTGGTTGATCCGGACGCGTGCGGTGATGGTGGCGGGCGCCTTGTCCCTGTCCGGGCTCTCGGCCACGATCTTGACCGTGTAATGCGTTTCAACGAACTCCTGATCGGGTTCCATCGGGACCGCCTTATTCTGTTGCTCCTCTCGGGGCGAGCCGAGGGAAAGGTGCATGTCGACTGGCACAGCCATCCTGCGGATACTATACTCCGGTCGAATCTTCGAAGGCTGCCCCGAAGGAGTGAGGCTTCGAAGGCCACGCGCGGCGACCGCATAGCGCTTGACCTGGGAATTCGCCGAAGCCCGACCATCGGGAGTCGCAGTCTGCGACGTCTCGCCATCGCGGAGCATGCGCAGATTTTTTCGACCCTGTGCCACCGACTCACACCGTAGGGTGACGGACCTCGCCGGTCAGCCCCGGCCGGGCGCGCCGGTTAACGCCAGCTCCCCGATCGGCGCGCCGGGCGTCTCGGCGACCGCCGCCAGGAGATCGAGCACCTGATCGATGCGCCGGTAGCCGGACGCCTGGTCCCACAGATCGGTGTTGAGCTCCACCATCGCGGACAGGCCGGACGGGCGCAGCAACCCGTGGAACGCCATGTCGTAGCGGGCCGTGCCGTGGGAGATGAAGCGGTACTCGCAGCCCAGGCCGGCGAACGAGGCCGGCATCCACGACTCCAGCTGCAGCTCGCAGGTCACCTGGTAGATCGGGTGCACGCCGGTGACCCGCTCCGGCTGCACGGTCTGCACGATGTCGGCGAACGGCGCCTGCTGGTGCTCGTAGGAGCGCAGCACCGCGGCGCCGACCCGCTGGACCAGTTCGTCGAAGCGCGGGTCACCGGACAGATCCAGCCGGATCGGGATCACGTTGAGGAAGCAGCCGATGAGGTGTTCCGCGCCGCGGACGGTCCGGTTCGCCGTAGGGATGCCGATGACGATGTCGTCCTGGCCGCTGAGGCGGTGCAGCAGCACGGCGACCGCCGCGCAGAACACGGTGAACGGGGTGGTGCGCCCCGCGGCCGCGACGTCGCGCAGCGTGCGGGCCGCGCCGGCGGAGACGGGCCGCTCCAGGAACTCGCCGCGGAAGCGGGCCTTGTCGCCGCGCGGGTGGTCGGTCTCCAGCCGCAGCGCCGGCGCACCGGCGAGCTCGCGGGCCCAGAACCGGCGCAGCCGCTCGCCCTCCGGTCCGTCGAGGAGCTCCTGCTCGGCCCTGGCCAGGGCGGCGAAGCCGACCTCGTGCCGCGGCAGGACCGGCGCGCGACCGGCGGCCCTCGCCTCGTACGCGGTGCCCAGCCCCCGCATCAGCAGCGTCATCGACACCTCGTCGGTGACCAGGTGGTGGAACAGCAGCTGGGCCTGGTGGTGCTCGGCGGTCAGGCGGATGATCCGCGCCCGCAGCAGCGGCCCGCGGGTGATGTCGAAGCCGGTGTAGGCGATCTCCTGCTCCAGCCGCTCCCGTTCGGCCTCCCTGGCGGCGTCGTCGAGTCCCGTCAGGTCGTGCACCGGCACGTCGATGCCGGTGTGCGGCTGGATCCGCTGTACCGGCTGCCCGTCGACCTCCACGAACGTGCCACGCAGTCCGGGCTGGTGGGAGACGACGTCGTTGACCGCGGCGGCGAACGCGTCCGCCCGCAGCGGCCCGGTCAGGTCCAGCACCAGGGGGATCGTGTGGGTGAGCGAGCCCGGGTCGGCCTGCTCGGCGAGCCACAGCTGACGCTGCCCGGACAGCAGCGGCACGTCGACCACCGCGGCGGGATCGTCGGGGGCGTCGGCGGCGGCGGTGGCCGGCCCCTCGTCGGAGGCGTCGGGCAGGTCGGCGACGAGCTCCAGCATGCCGTCCAGCTCGGGGTTCGCGGTCCGCAGCTCGGCGGTCAGCTGCGCCGGGGTCGGGTTCTCGAACAGGGCCCGGACCCGCACCCGCGCCCCGAGCGCCTCCTGGAGATCGGCGACGAGCCGGGTGGCGAGCAGTGAGTGCCCGCCGGCGGCGAAGAAGTCGTCGTCCGGTCCGGTCTCCGGCTGCTCCAGGGCCTGCGCCCAGATCTCGGTGACCAGGTCGAGCAGCCGGTCGGGCCCCACCTGCGAAACGGCGGGCGCGGACTCGGTCCGCAACGCAGAGGCGGGCAGGCCGTCCACGACCTCCAGCCGGCCGTCGACGCTGCGCCGAGCGGTGAGCCCGGTGGGCGCGCCCGCGAGGAGCAGCGCGGCGGGGTGGTGCGGCGACAGCCCGCCGGCCAGGGCCAGGTCCTCGGCGCGGGCACCGTCGAACGCGGTGAGCACCGGCCAGTCCTCCTCGCCGCGGGACCGGTCCAGCCGCACCGTCACCGGCGTGCCGTCCGGCAGGTCGATCCGCGTCGCTTCCCCGGCGTCGCCGTCCAGCGGCGCGGCCTGCGGCGCGTGCAGCTCCAGCTCCGGCAGCCGCAGCTCCGGGCGCTCCAGCCACTGCCGCAGCACCCGGCCGTAGTCGTCCACCAGCGCCTGGACCCCGGCCGGGGTGTAGAGGTCCCCGTCGTACTCCAGCCACAGCCGGACCTGCCCGCCTGCGAACTCGATCTCCACGACGGTGTCGAAGCGGCCACGGCCGCGCTCCACGTCCAGGACCCGCACCGGCAGCCCACCGAAGCGCAGGTCGCCGACGGCGTCGACCCGCGGCAGGAACAGGTGCTGGATCAGCGGGGTCCGGTCGGTGGGGCGCGGCGCGGACGCGGCCCGCACGATCCGGTTGAACGGCA
Organism: Dactylosporangium sp. NPDC005555; assembly: GCF_040605635.1. Classification (NCBI taxonomy): domain Bacteria; kingdom Bacillati; phylum Actinomycetota; class Actinomycetes; order Micromonosporales; family Micromonosporaceae; genus Dactylosporangium; species Dactylosporangium sp. NPDC005555. The sequence goes on along the minus strand of NZ_JBEXDG010000005.1, from coordinate 19,373 downwards.
GCCGGACGTGCTCGATCGCCGCCGCGACCCGCTTCGAGCAGCGGGCCACCGTCTCGGTCAGGTCGGGTGCGCCGGCGAGGTCCAGGCGCAGCGGGACGGTGTTGGACAGCTGCCCGACGAGCGACTCCAGCTGCGGAGCGCCGCGGTTCGCGGCGAGCACGCCGAGGATCAGGTCGTCGCGGCCGGTGGAACGGGCGATCGTGGCGGCCCACCCGGCGAGGCACAGCGCATACGGCGAGCTGTGCAGGTCGCGGGCGGTGGCGCGCAGCGCGGGCCCGCCGACGCCGGGCAGGACGAACTCGACGCGGCTGCCGACCCCGCGCCGGATGCGCCGGCGTGGCCGGTCGGGCCGCACGTCGAGACTCGTCGGCGCGTCGCGCAGGGTCTCGCTCCACCACGCGGTGTCGGCGTCCTGGGTGGCCGGCAGGAGTGCCTCGCGCTCCCAGAAGACGAAGTCGCCGTACTGCAGCTCGGGCTCCGGCACGGTCGACGGGAGATCGGCCGACGCGGCGGTGTAGTCGGCGGCCAGTTCGGCCAGCAGCAGCCGGACGGCGGTGGCGTCGGCGACGATGTGGTGCACCGCGAGCGCGAGGACGTCACCGTCCGGGCCGCCGCCGTGCACCAGCAGGAACGCGACACCGCAGCCGGCGGAGGGGTCGATGCCCCGGGCGGCGAGGTCGGCGAGTTCGGCGCCGGTCGGCTCGTCGACCACGGTCACCGGCAGCGGGTCCGGCACCGGCCGCACGATCTGGCCCGGCTCCCCGTCCCGCAGCCGCAGCGCGGTGCGCAGCACCTCATGCCGGGTCAGCAGCGCGCGGACCGCGGTGCGCAGCGCGGTCTCGTCGAGGCGGCCGGGCACGGCCAGTGCCACGCACTCCGTCAGCGGGGCCTGCTCCGCCGCCGACGCGTCGGAGGACCAGAAGTGCTCCTGGATGACCGCGAGCGGCATGAAGTCTTCGTAGTCTCTCATGGAAATACGGTAACTCACTGCGCCTCCAGGCGCGCGAGAGTGACCGGTTCGGGTGGCTTCTGCCCCGGCAAGATGCGCTGTCTGCAGAGTCGCGTTACCGTGAAGCCGTCGGCAGTTGTGGTGTGTGGGTGAAGACTCATGCCGACACACAGCGCAGACCCGCGCACCGGAATACGAGCGTCTCGCACGAATTCCCGCAGAGGAGTCATGGGGCATGACCTCAACCAACGCGCAAAACAGGACACCAACCGCACGGGCCGGGCATCCCGGGGGCGCGGCCCTCAAGACGCCACAGCAAGGCCCGGCGGGCGCCGCGAAGCCTGCCGACGATGGTGGCCGCCGGCCCTCGGTGCTGCGCAACCGCGACTTCGCCCTGGTGTGGAGCGGCGAGTCGATCAGCCTGCTGGGCAGCGAGATCAGCGTCGTCGCGCTGCCGTCCCTCGCCGTGCTCGTCTTCGGTGAGGGCGCACTCGGCGTCGGTCTGCTGATCGCGCTGCAGTGGATCCCGTTCGTGCTGCTCGCCCCGATCATGGGGGTGCTCACCGACCGGCTGAACCGGCGGATGATGATGCAGGTCGCCAACCTCGCCCGCTTCCTCATCCTCGGCTCGCTGCCGCTGCTGTGGGCGCTGGACGGGCTGACGGTCACCCACCTGTACGCGGCGGCGGTGCTGAAGGGCATCTTCGACGTCGTCTTCCAGCTCGCCTATCAGGCGTACCTGCCGCAGCTGCTGCCGCGGGAGGACCTGGTCGACGGCAACGCCAAGACCCAGCTGAGCCGGTCCGTCGCGCTCATCTTCGGCCGCAGCGCCGGTGGCGCCCTGGTCGGCCTGCTCGGCGCCGCGCGGGCGATCACCGCCGACGCGGTCACCTATCTGCTGGCCGGTCTGAGCCTGATGTTCGTGAAGTTCCGCGAGCCCGCGCCGCAGCCCCGGCCCGGCGGTGTCGGCGCCACGCTCAAGGAGCTGCGCGGCGGTGTGTCGATGACGTTCGGCAACCGGCTGCTGCGCTACCTGACGCTGATGGCCACGTTCGGCAACACCGCCGTGTCCATGGTCCTCGCGATGATCATCGTGTTCGGCTACCAGGACCTGGACCTCAGTGCCGCGCAGATCGGTCTGGTCCTCGGCGTCGGCGGCACGCCCGTCATCCTCGGCGCGATCCTGTCCCGCCGGATCAACGAGCGTCTCGGCATGGGCCGCACGCTGCTGCTGACCCATTCGATGCTGGTGCTCGCGTTCCTGCTGCTGCCGTTCGCGCAGTTCGGCGGCACCGCGGTCGCCGTCACGATCCTGATCGTCTCGCAGGGCATCTCGTCGTTCACCACCCCGGTCGGCAACGTCGGCGTCATGACGCTGATCCAGAAGGCCACGCCGCCGCAGGCGATGGGCCGCGTCGGTGGGGTCGCCCTGCCGTTCGTCTGGGGCGCCAACGCCGCCGGCCCGCTGCTGGGCAGCGCGGTCGCCGTGACGTTCGCCAACATCACCGCGTTCTACCTGGCCGCCGCGCTCGCTGTGATCGCCGTGATCTGGGTCCTGCTGGGCCGGGTGAACAGGCTGATCGACGACGTCCCGGAGAACGAGCGAGTGGTCGTCCCGGCCGCCTAGCGAGCACCCGGCCACGTCCGTCCGGCCGCCCAGCGAGCATCCAGCCATCAGGAGGTGCACAGACATGATCACCCACCAGGACACCCCGGTCGTCCGCGACAGTGACGCCGCGACCACGACCCTGGTCTCCCGGATCGAGGAGTTCGCCCGCACCGCACCGCTGTCGCCGGCCGTCCGGCACGGCGACCGGGCGCTGACCTACGGGGAGCTCGACCAGCAGGCCAACCAGCTCGCCCACGAGCTGTCGGTCCTCGGTGTGCGGCGCGGCGACATGGTCGCCATGTATCTGGGCCGCTCGATCGAATGGGTGGTCGGCATGCTCGGCTGTCTGAAGGCCGGCGGTGTCTGCATGCCGCTGGATCCTTCGGTGCCGGCCGAGCGGTTCCACCGGGCCGTCACGGCGGGACGCCCCACCGCCGTGGTGGCAGCGGCGCACTGCCCGAACGCGGCCGAGGTGCCCCCCGTCCCGGTCGGGGTGCCCGTGGCGCCCTGCCCGGGCGGCGGGAACCCGACGCCGCCGGTGCCCAGCGGGCTGCCCGTGGTGACCATCGACGCCGGCGTGCCCGCCCGCGACCAGCTACCCGACCCCGGCCCGGCGGCGCGGCGCGAGGAGCTCGCCTACGCGATGTTCACCTCGGGCTCCACGGGCGCGGCGAAGATCGTGCTCGCGCAGCACTCCTGGCTCGCGCTGAGCGCCGCCCGCAGCGCCACCATCAACGGCACCACCGCCGCCGACCGCGGCTCCTGGCTCGGCGCGGCCGGCGCCGGCATCGCGATCCACGAGGTCGGCGGCCTGCTCTGGCAGGGAGCGGAGATCGTCATCGGCGAGCACGACGTGATCGCGTCGCCGCCCGCGCTGCGCGACTGGCTCCTCGCCGAGCAGATCACCCTCAGCTTCGTCATCACCCCCGTCGGCGAGGTGCTGCAGAACCTCCCGTGGCCGCGGGAGACCGCCCTGCGGCTGCTGACCCTCGGCGGCGACCGGCTCAACCAGTGGGGTCCGGCCGGCCTGCCGTTCGAGATCGCCGTGTCGTACGGCAGCCTCGAAGCCTTCCAGGTCGCCAACTCCAGCTACCCGTGGGACCGGCGGTGCACGCCGGCAACGGCGACGGACGCCGACCGGCAGGCCGCGCCGCCCGTCGGCCGCCCGATCGAGGGCGTCACCGTGCACCTGCTGGAGGACGACGGACGCACCCCCGTCGGCGACGGCATCGGCGAGGTCTGGATCGACTCCGACTGCCTGAGCCTCGGCTACCTGGGCGACCCGGCGCAGACCGCGGACCGCTTCCGCCCCAACCCGTTCGGCGCGCCCGGCAGCCGCCTCTACCGCTCCGGCGACGCCGGCCGCTTCCGCCCCGACGGCGTCCTGGAGCACCACGGCCGCATCGACGACATCGTGAAGATCCGCGGCCACCGGGTGGAGCTCGGCGACGTCGAGTGGGTGCTCGGCCGGCACCCCGCCGTGCGTCAGGTCGCGGTCGTGCCGACGATGGACGGCGATCAGCGCCGGCTCGTCGCCTGCTTCACCGCCGAGACCGGCGTGTCGCCGCTCGAGCTGCGCGAGCACGCCCTGGAGCGACTGCCCGACTTCATGATCCCGGTCGCCTTCGTCCAGCTGGACGAGCTGCCCCTCAACACGTCCAACAAGATCGACCGCCGCCGGCTCCCCCCGGCGGACTGGGCCCGGGGCCGTCCGGTGCGCGCGTGGCGGGCGCCCGCCCCCGGCGCGGAGACGGAGCTGGCGCGGCTGTTCGCCGACCTGCTGCACGTCGACCGGGTCGGTGCGGACGACCACTTCCTGGAGCTCGGCGGCGACTCGCTGCTGCTGGCCCGCCTGCAGGGCCACATCGAGCAGGACCTCGGCACCCGGGTCGAGATGAACGACCTGGTGACCGACCCGACCGTCAGCGGCCTGGCGCAGCTGGTCTCGGCGGCCGGCCCGACCACCGTGGCGCCCGCGATCCCCCAGATCACCCCGCGGCGGCGCTGAGCACCACCGGAGACCCCAGGAACGTCAAGGGCCCACGGGAACCCCCATGGGCCCACCGACCCGGCTTGGAGGCTGGCATGACGACAGAGGCTGCGGAAGCCACCGACAGGTTGGTGACCGCGTTCGACCATCACGACCCCGAATACACCCCCGAGACCGCGCAGCGTGTCAACAGCGGGATCCGCGACCGCGGCGTCACCTACTCCCCCGCGTACGGCGGCGTCTGGATCCTGTCCCGGTACGCCGACGTGCGCGCGGCCCTCACCGACTGGCAGACCTACAGCTCGGCCCGCGGCGTGCACTTCCCGCGCGCCGAGGGGATGCCGATGTTCTCCCCCATCGACTTCGACCCGCCGCAGCAGCGCGAGATCCGTGACCGGATGGCCGCGCCGATGACCCGGGAGGCGATCGGCGACCTGGAGGCGCAGCTGCGCGCCATGGCCGACCGGCTGCTCGCCCCGGTGGCCCAGCGCGGGCACGGCGACCTGATGAAGGAGCTCGCCGAGCCGTTCGCGATCGAGGTGCTGGGCGTCGCCTTCGGACTGTCCGAGGAGTGCCGCGGCCGGGTCCGTGCGGCGACGAAGACGATGTGGACCTACATCTCCACCGACCGCGACGCGAGCAAGTTCTGGCCCGCGTTCCACGACATCCTCGCCGAGGAGATCGAGCGGGTGCGGCGCGAGCCCGACGGCGGCTACATCGCGCGGCTGGCGGCGATGACCCGCGACGGCGAGCCGCTGCCCGACGAGGAGCTGTACTCCATCATCGTCAGCTTCTGCGTCGCCGGGCACGACAACACGATGAACTCGATCACCCGCCTGGTGCACACCCTGGGCCAGGATCCCGCGCTGCAGCTGCGGTTGCGGCACGAGCCGGAGCTGCGCGCGGCCGTCGCCGAGGAGACGCTGCGGCGCTGGTGCCCGACCGACCGGTTCACCCGGATCACCACCCGCGAGGTCACCGTCGCCGGCACCACGATCCCGGAAGGCGCCCGCGTGGTGCTGCTGTTCGACGCCGCCAACCGCGACCCGGAGAAGTTCCCGGATCCCGACGCGTTCGACCCCGACCGTGGCAACTCCCACCAGCATCTGGGTTTCGGGCACGGCATCCACCACTGCATGGGCGTGCATCTCGCCCGGGCGGAGTTCGCGGCGGTCCTGGACGCGCTCGCCGAACTGCCGGTGTTCGACCTCGCCGGCCCGAGCGAACTGCACTTCGAGAACGGCCGGCACATCATGTTCGACCAGGTGCCGGTGCGGTTCCGGGCCGGGGAGGAGCGCTGAGATGACCGTGGAGACGACGACGGCACCGCCGCCGACGCTGCTGATCGACCTGGCGACCGGCCTGTGGCGGTCGCAGACGCTGACCGCGGCGATCGAGACCGGGACGTTCGAGACCCTCGCCGACGGCGGGGCGACCGCGCCGGAGCTGGCCGAGCGGCTCGGCATCGCGCCGCGCCCGGCGGAGATCCTGCTGACCGCGTGCACCGCGCTGGGCCTGCTGGAGCAGCGCGACGGCCGCTACTACAACAGCGCCGTCGCGGACGCCTATCTGGTGCCGGGCCGGCCGGACTACTTCGCCGACTACGTGCAGATGGTCGCGAAATACACCGCGCCCGGCTGGCTGAAGGCGACGGAGGCGGTGCGCACCGACGCGCCGACCAAGCCGGTGCCGGACCCGGACCGCAACATGTTCGCCGACGGCAACCGGCCGGACTCGTTCTGGGACGGGCTCTTCGCCTTCTCCACCCTGACCGCCCGGCACCTGGCGCGGGCCGTGGATCTGTCGGGGGTGCGCCGCCTGCTGGACGTCGGCGGCGGCGCCGGCGCGACCCTGTTGGAGCTCTGCCGGCAGTACCAACACCTCAACGGCACCGTGCTGGACCTGCCGCACGTGTGCGGACTCGCGCGGCAGCGCATCGACGCGGCCGGCCTGCGGGGGCGGGTCGGCACCACGGCGGCGGACTTCTTCGACGACCCGCTGCCCACCGGGCACGACGCGGTGCTGCTGTCGATGATCCTGCACGACTGGGACGAGGCGCAGAACCGGAAGATCATCGCCGCGTGCCTGGACGCGCTGCCGTCCGGCGGCACGCTGCTCATCAGCGAGCTGCTCGTCGACGACGACAAGTCCGGACCGGTCGACGCGGCACTGATGAGCATGAACATGCTCGTCGGCTGCTGGGGACGCAACTACACGGCGGCCGAGTACAGCGGCTGGCTGCGCGACGCCGGGTGCGCCCGGGTCCGCACGGTCCGCTTCGACTCGCCCGGCGCGAACGGCGTGGTGATCGGGGAGAAGGCGTGATGGACCCGCGGCAGAGACGCTGGTTCCTGCGGGAGCCGTCACCCGATGCGAAGATGCTCCTGCTCGCCATGCCGTACTCCGGCTGCGGCGCCTCCATGTACAAGGGCTGGCCGACGAGCGTCGGCGACGCCGAGGTGGTGCCGATCCAGCAGCCCTTCCGGGAGAACCGGATGCGGGAGCCGCACTTCGGCACCTACCAGGACGTCACCAAGATGATGCTCGACGACATCGGCGACATCGTCACCGGCCGCCCGTGGGCGGTGTTCGGGCACTGCGGCGGCGCGCTGCCGGCGTTCGAGACGGTGATCCAGGCCCGCGAACGCGGCCTGACGCCGCCGCACCAGTGCTTCATGTCCAGCCAGGTCGCGCCGCAGGACGGCCCGTGGGGCCGGTTCCTGAGCCTCGACGAGGACGGGCTGCGCGCCGAGATCGCCGGTCTGCTCAGCGCGATGGGCGCCGCCGGGTCCGCGGCCGAGGAGCTCGTCGACCTCTTCATCGACACCATGGAGGCCGACGTCGAGGCCAACCGGGTGTACTGGCGCCCGGCCGGCACCGTCGACTGCCCGATCACGGGCATCGGCTGGGACGAGGACGTCGAGGTGCCGCACGGGCTGATGACCGGCTGGCCGCTGTGGGCGCCCTACGAGAAGGTGCTCCTGCACGGCACGCACTACAGCTTCCTGGAGGCTCCGGCCGAGCTCATCGACGTCCTGGCCGAACGAATGCGCGCCGGCTGACCGGCCCTTTCGCGCACCTTCGCGCACCTTCGCGCACCTAGGGACCCCGGCGACGGCGGGGTCCCTCGGCTCGTGCTGACTGTGAAGTATCCATGGTCTCAAATGGCAAACTCGGCAAAGTCTGTATAGCCTGTACTCAACCGCACGCTGACTGGGAGGACCGTTCCATGCCTCAACAGAGCGAGTTGCTTCGTCGACTGCGCCGGCTCCCCGGGGAGCGCCGGGACGAATTGCTGGCCCGGCTGGAGGGCGTCTCGTCGGGGATCCGATCGGCGCCGCTGTCGTTGCGGCAGGAGCAGCTGTGGCTGTTCGACCGGTTCGCCCCCAGCAGCCGGGCGTACGGGCTCGGCTTCGCCTTCCCGATCGAAGGCCCCCTCGACCCCGAGGCGCTGCGCGCCGCGCTCGTGGACCTGCAGCAGCGGCACACCGTGCTGCGCTCGACGTTCCCCGACGACGACGAGCAGGGCACCCAGCACGTGCAGCAGACCCCGCAGGACCTCCGCCTCGACGTCGAGGACGTGCCCGCCGACCGGCTGCGCGGACGCGCCGACGAGATCGTCCACGACGAGCTGCGCCGCGGCCTCGACCTCAACTCCGGGCCGATGGTGCGGTGCAGGCTGCTGCGCGCCGACGAGGAGCGCCACCTGCTGGTGCTCACCAGCCACTACATCGTGCTCGACCCGCGCTCCGCCGGCGTGCTGCAGCGCGACCTCGCCGTCGCCTACGAGGCCCGGGTCGCGGGCAGCGCGCCGCAGTGGAAGGAGGAGCCGGTCGACTTCGGCGCCTACGCCGCCTGGCAGCGCGAGTGGGCCGGGCAGGACGCCGCCCGCGAGGCCGCCGAGTACTGGCGCGGCACCCTCGCCGGCTGGGAGGGCACCGAGCTGCCCGCCGACCACGCCCGCCCGCGCCTGCTCGACCTGACCAGCGACGTCGTCCGGGTCCCCGTCCCCACCGAACTGCTGGCCGCCGCCGACGGCCTGCCGGGGCACGAGCGCCGAGACGTGCTGCTCGCCGCGTTCCTCGTCGTCGTCGCCCGGCACACCGCCCGCAGCGACCTCACCATCGGCGTCCCCACCGACGTGCCCGGCCCGTTCGACCCGGACCTGCTCGTCGGCGACTGCGGCAACCTCGTGCCGCTGCGGGTCGAGCTCGACGAGGCCGACACGTTCGCCGCCGTCGTCGCCGAGATCCGCGCCGCCCGGCACGCCGGCGCCGACCACGCGGTCCTGCCGTTCAAGCTGATCCTCGACGCGCTCGGCGTCGAACCCGACGCCGGCAGGCTGCCCCTGGTGCAGATCGGCTTCGCCGACACCGGCGAGCCGGCCGCGCCGGTGGAGGCCGACGGCGTGCGCATCGGCTGCGAGCAGGTCGACGCCGGCGCCGGCACGTTCGAGCTGGCGCTCGAGGTCAGCGGCGGCGCGCGGCCCACCGCGGCGGTCCGCTACGCGACGTCGCTGTACGAGCGCGGCACCGCCACCCGGCTGCTGGAGCGGTTCCTGCAGACGCTCGGCGCGCTGTGCGCGCGGCCGGACCGGCCGCTCGGCGACGCCCGCATCGGCACCGACGAGGAGCGCGCGGACGTCCTGGAGCGCTGGAACGCCCCGATCGGCGACCCGGCCGACACGACGCTGCACGAGCTCTTCGCCGACGTCGTCGCCGCCGGCCCGGACCACACCGCGCTGTCCTGGCAGGGTGGCAGCCTCACCTACCGCACCCTCGACACGTGGTCGTGCCGGATCGCCGACGAGCTCGTCACCACCGGTGTCGGCCTCGGCGACCTCGTCCCCGTCGTCATGGAGCGCGGCCCGGCGCTCATCGCCGCCGTGCTCGGCATCATGCGCGCCGGCGGCGCCTACGTCCCGATCGACACCGGCCAGCCCGACGAGCGGCTCGCGATGATCCTGGAGGACACCGGCGCGGGCACCGTCGTCGTCTCCCCCGGCACCGCCGAGAGGATCCCGCAGCCGCTGCGGCTCGTCGTCGGCACCGACCCCGCCGACGTCGCACCTGCGGAGGAGGTGGCCTGCCACCGCGGCGCGCCGGCCGTCGTGCCGCCCGCGTCCGCCGCGTACGTCATCTACACGTCGGGTTCGACCGGCCGGCCGAAGGGCGTCATCGTCGAGCACCGCAACGCCGCCAACTTCGTGCGGACCGTCCGTGGGATGTTCGACCTCACCCCCGCCGACCGGGTCCTGCACTTCGCGTCGCCCGGCTTCGACGTGTCCGTGTTCGAGATCTTCGGGTCGCTGCTCAACGGCGCCGAGCTGTACGTGATGGACGAGGACCAGCGCCGCAACGTCGACGCCCTCGACACCGTCCTACGGGAGCGGAGGATCACCGTCGTCGACCTGCCGCCGGCCATCATGGAGCTGCTCGCCCCCGAGGGCTACCCGGACCTGCGGATCGCGTTCGTCGGCGGTGAGGCGTTCACCGGCGAGCTCACCACCCGGTGGGCCCGCGGCCGGGGCTTCTGGAACGGCTACGGCCCGACCGAGACCACCGTCACCGTCGTCGCCAAGCAATGCGAGGGCGAGTGGACGTCGTCGCCACCGATCGGCCGGGCGATGGCCAACCACCGCGCCTACGTCGTCGACACCGCCGGCGCCGGGGTCCTCCCGGTCGGCGCGATCGGCGAGCTCGCCGTCGCCGGGCTCGGTGTCGCCCGCGGCTACCTGGGCCGCGCCGACCTGACCGCCGACCGCTTCCGCCCCGACCCGGACGGCCCGCCCGGCTCCCGCCGCTACCTCACCGGCGACCTCGCCGTCTGGAACGACGAGGGCGAGCTGGAGTTCGTCGGCCGTGCCGACCGGCAGGTGAAGGTCCGCGGCGTGCGGATCGAGCTCGGCGAGGTCGAGGCCGCGCTGCAGGCGGTCGACGGGGTCGCCCAGGCGGTCGCCGAGGTCGCCAACGATCCTCGCACCGGTGCGCTGCTCATGGCGTACGTGGTGCCGGAGCGCGCCGGGGAGCTGCAGCTGGACACGGTCCGCTCCGCCGTCGCGGGCCGGCTGCCCTCGGCGATGGTGCCTTCGGTGCTGGTGCCCCTCGAGGCCGTGCCGCTGACGCCGAGCGGCAAGATCGACCGGCGCCGGCTGCCCGCCGTGGAGTTCGCCGCCGTCGACGAGCTCACCGAGGCCGACGAGGAGAACAGCACCCCGACCGAGCGCACCATGCGCGAGGAGGTGTTCGCCCCACTGCTGGGCGCCCGCATCGGCAACGACGTCAACTTCTTCGCCGCCGGCGGCACCAGCCTCCAGGCGATCCAGCTGTCGTCGCGGGTCAACGCGGTCTTCGGGGTCGCGGTGCCGATCGCCGAGTTCTTCGCCACCCCGACCGTGTCCGGCCTGTCGGCGCTGGTCGACGCGGCCGGCTCCGCCCAGGGCGCGCAGCGCGACGCCCTCGCCGAGGCCCTGGCGGCCGTCGAAGGGCGCAGCGACGAGGAGATCGCCGAGCTCGCCGCGGAACTGGACGCGCGATGACGACCTCCACGGTGAGCTTCGCCACCGACTCGCAGTGGGTGCGCCGGGTGCCCCGGGAAGGCGCCCGGCTCCGGCTGATCTGCCTGCCCTTCGCCGGCGGCGGCGCGTCCGTCTACCAGGGCATGGCGGCGCACCTACCGCCGTGGGTCGAGGTCATCGCCGTGCAGCCCCCGGGGCACGAGGACCGGTCCCGTGAGGACCTGCCGGGAAGCATCCCCGGGCTCGTCACGGCGTGCTCGATCGCGCTGCGGCCGTACACGACGATGCCCTACGCCCTGTACGGCCACTGCGCCGGCGCCCTGCTCGCCTACGAGGTCGCGCACGAGATGGGCAAGCGCTTCGGCACCTGGCCGCAGCGGCTCGTCGTGGGCGAGCAGCCCGCACCGCAGGCCCCGCCGCCCGCCGAGCCGCTGCACCGGCAGCCGGACGAGGACCTCCTCGCGTCCATCCGCGACCGTGGCGGGCTGCCCGAGGCCGTCGCCGGCAACGCGCAGCTGCTGGAGTTCCTGCTGCCCGTGCTGCGCGGCGACTTCGCGCTCTGGGAGGCCTACCGGCACCGCCCGCGCCCGCCGCTGCCGGTCCCGATCACCACCGTGCGCGGCACGACCGGCTCGGTCGACGAGACCGCGATGGCCGGCTGGGACCGCCATACCACCGCCGGGCGCACCGGCGTGACCGTCGAGGGCGGCCACTACTTCATCGTCGGGCTGACCGCGGCGGCGGCCGGACAGATCGCCGCCGCCCTGGAGGGCCCCCCAGAGGGAAGGACGTCTCCGTGAGCACCACCGACACCATCGCCCGGATCGCGGCCGGCGCGGCCGGCGTGCAGGACGCCGCCGCCGTCTTCGACCGCAAGCTCCGCGCCCCGAACGCCCGCAGGTCCGCCGCCCGTGACTCCGGCGGGCTGCCCAGTGGCGTCGAGGTCCCCGCCGACCGTCCCGCGCTGGTCCGCGGCCCGGAGCCGGTGCCGCCGCCCGACGCGGTCGCCACGCTGCCCGAGGCCCTGGAGCGCGCCGCCCGGATCGCGCCCGGCCGCGGCACCACGTATGTGCTCCCCGACGGCGGCACCGACCGGCAGACCTACGCCGAGCTCTACGACGAGGCCCGCCGCGTCCTGGGCGGCCTGCGCCGGCACGACCTGGCCCCCGGCGACGCCGTGCTGCTGCAGTGCGCCGACAGCCGCACGTTCGTCACCGCCTGGTGGGCGTGCGTCCTCGGTGGGTTCATGCCGACCGCGGTCGCCGCCGCACCGGAGTACAGCGGCGACAACGCCGCCGTGCGCAAGCTCGCCTCCGCGTGGGAGCTGCTCGGCAGACCCCCCGTGATCGCCGACGCCGCGTTGTCCGAAGGCGTGCGGTCCCTCGGCGACCGGCTGCCGGGCCTGCGCGTCCTCGCGGCGGACTCGCTCTCCGGCGACGTCGTTGCGGACTGGTCGGTGCCCGACCCCGAGTCGCTGATCGTCAACCTGCTCACCTCCGGCAGCACCGGCACCCCGAAATGCGTCCAGCACCGGCACCGCACGATCGTCGCCCGCACGTACGCCACGATCGCCGCCAACGGCTTCACCGAGGACGACGTCTCGCTCAACTGGATGCCGCTCGACCACGTCGGCGGCATGATCATGTTCAACCTGCGGGACGTGTTCCTCACCTGCGAGCACGTCAACGTCCGCACCGGGTCGGTGATCCGCCGCCCGCTGCTGTGGCTCGACTGCGTCGAGAAGTTCCGGGCGACCTGCACGTGGGCGCCGAACTTCGCCTTCTCCCTCGTCGTGCAGCGCGCCGACGAGATCGCCGCCGGGTCCTGGGATCTGCGCACGCTCACCAACATCTGCAACGCCGGCGAGGCCGTCGTCGCCCGCACCGCCCGCCGCTTCGTGGAGCTGCTCGCCCCGCACGGCCTGCCCGCCGACGCCATGATCCCCTGCTGGGGCATGTCGGAGACGTCGTCCGGGGTCACGTACTCGCGCATGCACCGCGACGACCCCGGCGCCGGCACGATCGCGCTGGTGCCCGCGTCCCTGGACGGCGCGCTGCGTGAGCTGCCCGCCGGCACCCCCGGCGCGGTCGTCGTCACCGAGGTCGGCGGGCCCATCCCGGGCGTCGCGCTGCGCATCGTCGACCCGTCCGATGCGGTGCTGCCCGAGGGGCGGGTCGGCCGGTTGCACATCAGCGGCACGACGGTGCAGAACGGATATGCGCACAACGAGAGGGCCAACGCGGAGAGCTTCACCGGCGACGGCTGGTTCGACACCGGCGACCTCGGCTTCCTGCGCGACGGGCGGCTCTTCCTGACCGGCCGGCAGAAGAACATGGTCATCGTCAACGGCGCCAACTTCCCGGCCCACGAGATCGAGGCCGTCGTCGAGCAGGTCTCCGGTGTACGACCGGCGTGCTCGGCCGTCGCGGGCGTGCCCGACGAGGACACCGGCACCGACGCGCTCGTCGTGTTCTTCGTCCCGGCGACCGACGACGTGCCGGCGGTGGTCGACGACATCCGCACCGCGCTGTCCCGCGACCTGGCGCTGCGCCCGACCTTCCTGGTGCCGGTGACGGAGCGGGAGTTCCCTCGGCAGAACGGCGGCAAGGTCCAGCGCGAGCGGCTCCTGGAGGGCTGGCGCGAGGGCACCTTCGACGACCGCTGCTACGCCGACGCCACCGGGCCCACCGCCGCTGTCGAGGACGACGCAGATCTCCCGGCGCTGTCCGTCGTCTGGGAGTCCGCCGCCGCGCCGCTGCGCCCCCGCCCGTCCGGTCCCGTCGCCGTCTTCGTCAGCGGGCCGCGTCCCGCCTGGCTGGACCGGGTCGCCTCGCTGTCCGACCTCGGCCCGGCCACGCAGGTGCTGTTCGTGGCCACGGCGGCCTCCCCGGACCCGCTCGGTGACTTCCTCACGGTCGCCGCGGCCGTCGGGCCCGACGCCGAGCTCACCGTCCTCACCCAGGGCGCCGTGCGGGCCGCCGACGGCGACGTGGTCGTGCCGGAGCTCGCCGGGCTGACCGCGCTGGTGCGGACCGCCGCCTCGGAACGCGTCGCCGCCCGGGTCAGCCTTCTCGACGCGCCCGCCGGCGCCGATCTGGCCGCGCTCGCGCAGCTGCGGCACGACGACGACGTGGTCGCCGTGCGCGACGGCGCCCCGCTCGTCCAGCGGCTGCGCACCACGTCGCTGCCCGAGGCGTTCGACGTCCCGGCCGGTGTCCTGCCCCGCGGCGGCACCTGCCTGGTCACCGGCGGGCTCGGCGGCCTCGGCCGGACGATCGCCGAGCACCTCGTCGCCGCGCACGGGGCACGGCTGCTCATCGTCGGGCGCACCCCCGCGTCGCGCCTGGACGACGGCTCCCGCGAGGCCCTGGAGATTCTCGCGTCGGTCGGCGAGGTCCGGTACCGCACCGCCGACGTCACCGACGCCGACACCCTCGCCCGTGAGGTCGCCGACGCGGAGGCCGCCTGGGGCCGCGGGCTCGACCTGGTGCTGCACCTGGCCGGGGCGCCGGTCGCGCCGCAGTGGGAGCACCTGACGGACCACGAGCTGCGGACCGAGACCGCGGACTGGCTCGCCGGGATGCTCCGCCCGAAGGCCGGCGGGTGCGCCGTCGTCGACCGGCTCCTGCAGACCCGTCCGGACACGGCCGTCGTGGTGTTCTCGTCCGTCAACGGCGTCTTCGGCGGCACCGGATTCGGCGCGTACGCCGCTGCCAACGCCGTCCTCGACGGGTGGGCGCAGCGGTGGTCGGCGACCGGGCGGCGGGCGCAGAGCCTCGGCTGGAGCATGTGGGACGGGCCCGGCATGAACCAGGGCAGCCCCCTCGTCGCCGCGGCGCGGCACCGCGGGCTCACCTTGATCGACCCGGCCCGCGGGACCCTGGCGTTCCTCGGGGCGTTGCACGCCGGGGTGGTGCACCTGCTGATCGGCGCGGACCCGTCGAACGAGCAGATCAAACCGTTCCTGGCGGCGGACCAGCTGCGGGGCGGCACGATCGCGGTCGCGGTGGTGCCCGGCCCCGGGGAGGACCCGCAGCGGGTCCGGTCCGCGGTCGCCGCACGGCTCGCGGGTGAGGGCATCTTCGCGCGGATCGCGGTGACGACCCGGATCGAGCGCGACCGCGGCGGCGCCCCTGACCCGTCGGCGGTGCTCGCGGCGATCGGGTCCGGCGCGGCGGGCTACGTCGCGCCGGAGGGCCGCCTGGAGGAGCTCGTCGCGTCCGCCGCGGCCGACGTGCTGTCGGTGCCCCGGATCGGGCGGGAGGACTCGTTCTTCAGCCTCGGCTGCGACTCGGTGCGGGCGTTGCAGCTCGCGCAGGCGCTCAGCGAACGGCTCGGCGCACCCGTCACGGTCGGGTCGCTGTACGAGTCGCCGACGGTCCGCGCCCTGGCGGCCACCATCGCCACCTGACCTCTGCTCCTCCTCTCAGACGGCCTCTTTTAGACGGCCTCCGCCGGTCGGCTCTTCGGTGGGGGCCGTCGCCTAGGGTGGACGGATGGCGGCACTGACCGGGCGGATGTCCCTCGACCTGTTGCACCCCGCCGGCGCTCAGGACCCGGCCCGATGGCTCGGTGCCGTCACGGGGCTCGACAGCATCACGACGACGGCGGCCGACATCGCGCCGGTGCACGCGCTGCGCGACTCGGTGCGCCGCACCGCGGCGAGGGCCGCGGCAGGAGCTCCCGCGAGCATCGTCGACCGGCTGGCCCTCAACGCCGCCGCGGCGGTCACCCCACCGCGGCCGGTGCTCCGCCCCGACGGCCGCCGCTCCGTGGACCGCCCGGTGCCCGTGCCGGAGGTCTTGTCGCTGCTGGCCCGCGACGCGATCGACCTGTTCGGCGGCCCCCTCGCGGCACGGATCCGGATGTGCGCCGGTTGTGGCCTGCCGTACGTGGCCTGGCCGGCGCGGCACTGTTAGGCGAGACGGCCGGTTTCGACGTGGCTGACGTCGCCGCCGGCGTCGAGCAGGAACGCGAGGGACCTGCCGAGCACCGGAACGCCCCGCAGGGCGTCCGCCACGCGCGGTCTGGAGCGCGCCGGCA
Source organism: Dactylosporangium sp. NPDC005555 (assembly GCF_040605635.1). NCBI lineage: Bacteria > Bacillati > Actinomycetota > Actinomycetes > Micromonosporales > Micromonosporaceae > Dactylosporangium > Dactylosporangium sp. NPDC005555. The sequence goes on along the minus strand of NZ_JBEXDG010000005.1, from coordinate 3,265 downwards.
GATCCGCGCGGGTCGGCAGCGGGGCGCCGGCGGGCGTGACGGCATCGACCGGGAACGTGACCACCCGCAGACTGTAAGGCCCCGGCCGGTCGGCCGGGGCCCGTCGTGCCGCCAGGGTCAGACCTCGGTCTGCTGGTGGAACACGCTGCGCCATTCGTCGTCCTCGCGGGCGTAGACGCTCGTGGCGAAGACCTCGAACTTCTGCTTCTCGTCGTCGATCAGCGCGGTCACCGTCGCCTTGTAGGTCACCAGGGCGCTGTCCTCGCTGATCTGCACGACCTTCAGGTGGGTCAGATCGGTCTTGAGGAACGGGTTCTCGTTCTTGGTGACGTTCGGGACGATGTCCGCCTTCCCGGCGACCCCGTGTTTACTCACGGTCAGGGCATCATCTCGTACCACCCGTTCGTAGAAGCCGCCGTCGCCCTCGCGGTTGGCGCGCCACATCTCCTTCTCGAGCTGCTTCAACTCAGTTGCGATAGTCATGTCGCCCCCTTCCGGTCGTCGATTACCCGCGGACTGCACCGGTTAAACTGGTTACGTGCACCCCGGTATCCACGTGTTGACCAGCGCCGACGGTCAGCGGTTCTCGTTCGATCCCGGCAGTCTCAGCATCGAGCTGCTCGCCACCGGCGGGCCCGGCGCGGGGCGCCGCTGGGAGATCCTGCACCGGCCCGAGGACCTCGCGGACTGGCTGACCCGCACCCGCCTCGCCGCGACCGCTCCGCTCACCGTCGGTGACGTGCGGATCAGCGCGGGCGACCTGGACCGGATCCGGCACCTGCGGGACACGTTCTGGTCCGTCGCGCCGGCGCTGGCCCAGCGCAGTACCGTGGCAGCCGCCGACATCGAGACCATCAACGGCTACGCGGCGCCGCCGCCCCGCTTCCGCGTCGACCCGGCGGACCTGAGCCGGCGGTGGGTCACCCCGATCACCGGCCGGCAGCTGCTCGGCGCCTTCGCCCGCGACGCGCTCGACGTGATCGGCACCGCCGAGCTGCGCGCCCGGCTCCGCGAGTGCGCCGGCAACCCCTGCGAGCTCATCTTCCTCGACACGTCCCGCCCGGGGAACCGCCGCTGGTGCTCCATGGAGCGCTGCGGCAACCGCAACAAGGCCCGCAACCGTCGCGCGGAGCCGACGGCTCCCGAGGCCTAGCCCGCCGGGGTCAGGCGGAGCCAGCGGCAGCTCCAGTCGTCGTCGTTGCCGGGGACCGGCGGGCCGTGCTGCTCCTCCGCGGGCGCGTACCGGCCGCGCGTCCCGTCCAGCCATCCGCAGCTGACCCGGTAGGCGCCGGACGGCAGCGGCAGCACGGTGCCGACGCCGAGCATGTGCTCCAGGTCCAGTGCGGTCGGGCCGGCGTTCGAGCGGCCGTCCGGCAGGCCGGTCACGTCCGTGGCGGCGACCGGGGCCCACACGATCGCGACGCGGCCGGTCGGGAGGTCCAGCCCGGCGACCGGCAGCTCCCTCGCCCGCGCGACGGGCGTGGTCACGTACCGGCGCGGGCCGTCGGCGTTGCGGACCCATGAGCGCATGACGAGCAGGCCGCCGTCGCCGGTGGCCGCGACCTCCGCGGTGCCGGGGCCGTCCATCTCCCACACGAGGCCGGTGTGCTTGCCACCATCGCCGAAGCGGACGAGCCCGGCGTCGAACTCGTCGTCGTCCGACGGGTACAGGACGGTGGTGGCGCGGGCCAGGTCGCAGCCCGGGTCGAGCTCGTGGTCGTCGGCCAGGACGGCGCCGCCCCAGGCCGCGAACGCGTCGGCGGCACAGATCAGCAGCGGGCCGCCCTCACCGCCGACACGCGCGAGCCAGGCGTCGGCGGGCTTACGGCTCACGGCTCACGCGGAAACGTCTCCTCGACGGAGCCGTCCAGGGACCGCCCGGTCAGCGGCGAGATGTACAGCTCGGCGAGCAGCACGTCCCCGAGGTACGACGGGTTGACGCCGGGCTCCTTGCGCCCCAACGCCTGCATCGCCCCGCCGAGCCGCAGCGACGCCCGGACCGCGGCGGCGGGCATGCGGCGCACCTTGCGGGGCCGCCCGACCGCGGCGGCGACCCGGCCGAGCATCTCGTCCCAGGTGAGGTTCTCGTCGGCAACGGGAATGTCCTCGTCGCTGCCCCGTTCGAGCGCGTCGGCGGCGACCACCGCGACGGCCCGCGCCGACGTCACCGCCGTCCCGCCGACAGGAGCGAGCAGCGGGGACCTCGACCTGGCCCAGCGGTCCAGCGCTCCGGCCCAGTTCGGCAGCCGGTCCCCCGCCCGGCCGAACACGAACGGCAGCTCCAGCACGGCGACGGGCAGTCCCGGCCCGGCCGCCTCGCGTGCCTCCTGGGCCTGTTCGACGCGGCAGCGGATGTACGTGTGCCGCTGCGTCAACCGCAGCTCGGGACGCAGCCTGTCGTAGTACGTGTAGTACGACCCCATCACGACCCCGCGCGTGAGCCCTTCCTCCCGGGCCGCGGTGAAGAGCCGCACCACAGGGTCGACGATGTCGCGGCGGAACTGCGGATGGATCGGCTTGCGCAGCGGCTTCTGCTCGTCGGTACGAGCCGCATACACCACCCCGTCATGCCCGGCGAGCACCGCCCGCAACTCGTCGGCCGACGCGCTGTCCATGTCGAGCAGATGGTCCACCCCGGGCTGCGCGCTCCGCGCCACGGTCGTCACCTGGTGTCCCCGCTCGCGGAGCACGTCCACGACATGCGCCCCGATCAACCCGCTGCCACCCACCACAAGAATCCGCACGCCGAATCCTGCCCGTCTCCCCCACCCACTTGTCAAGCGAAGATCCCCGATCCCCAGCCGTCCACCGCCGGCCTGCGCGCCATTATCGTGCCCTCGGACGCTCTGACGCCTGCGCTGGACTTGGTGTTGCGCAACCGGGACAATGAAGGGGCAGCGCCTACCGGGGGGAGGCGGCCCGTGCCACGACCTTACTTTTCTGTTACTGGTCAGGTGCTGGTCGGCGGGTCGGTTTGACTTGGGTCGATTGATGTCTGGATCATGGTCGGGTGTCTGGGACTTCGTCGATCGAGCAGCTGCTGGAGCGGCTTGCCCGGTTGGAGGCCCGGGTCGGTGAGCTTGAGCGGGACAACGCCGTGGTGCGGGTGGAGAATGCCGGGCTGCGGCAGCAGAACGCGGTGTTGCGGGCGGAGAACGCGGACCTGAGAGCCCGGTTGGGGCAGGATTCGTCGAACTCGTCGAAGCCTCCGTCGTCGGACGGGTTGGGCAAGCCTGCGCCGAAGTCGTTGCGGACCAGGTCCGGG
>NZ_JBEXDG010000004.1:209747-320393 GCF_040605635.1 Dactylosporangium sp. NPDC005555 | reverse complement strand
GTCGACAGCATGTGTAACGGGAGCTTCGTTGCTGCGCAAGCCGCCACGCGGCATCGACAACCCTCGACGCAAATCCTTAACTCACCGGCATTGCGCCAGGGCAGCACAAGCTCTTCCGGATCATGGAAACGCCCCGAACCAACATCCCCCGGCCGCCCCAGCATCACCGCCGAGGCACCCATCATCCGCGCACCACCACCCACGACTCCAGCAGTCGCGGCCAGACCGGACCCCCTGTGCACACCGGTTACCCACCACAGACGCAGAGCGCGACGACGACCTCGGAACCGGCGGCTCGAGCTGCCGTTTGATGCCACTCGTGCACCACCGCGGCGACGTGACCAACAGCGGGCAGAGCGACGGGCACCCGGCCCGACGCGGCGAACGCTGCCGGGCGGCCCATCCACACGAATGTTCGAAGCCGGCGCCCAAGCTGATTCGGCCAACGCCACCACATCCGTGCCGACGGAAGGGCACCCCGAGGCGAGCCCGGGAGCGGCGCCCGCGCAGATACCGCGGATGCCCGCTGCCCACCTATGGCGGCCCGCGCCGTTGCCGGCCCTGGCCGCGCGATGCGGCGCCGACCGCAGGCCGCTGCAGCGGACGCCCGTGACGTCGCCGGCCAGTCCACGACCAGGCCCGCTGCAGAGCGACCCGACCCGGCACACCCGACCCGGCCGAACCAACCCGAACCAACCCGAACCAACCCGAACCAACCAACCCGGACGGAGCCGGACCGAGGCCGAGCGGAACCGACCGAGCGGAACCGACCGAACCGAACCGAGCCGAGCCGAGCCGAACGAGCGGAACCGAACCAACCCGGACGGAGCCGGACCGAGCGAGCCGAGCGAGCCGAACCGACCTGAACCGACCTGAACCGACCAATCGAACCAGCGTGCGGGCGGCGGGGAAGGGGTGGAAGGGCAGTGGTCCGGGCCGCCGATCCGAGAGGGATGGGCGGCCCCGGGCGGTGGGTCAGCCGCGTTCGACGATGTGGCCGACGATTTCTGGGGCTCGGAGCTGGGCGCCTGAGCCGTCGCGGCGCTGGTCGGGGGCTGGGAGGTCGCGGGGTTCACCCTTGGCGGATGAGGCGGCGGGGCGGGGACCGACCCAGGCGAGCACCAGCCGGGTCTCGCCCTTGAGGAAGCGCTGGGCTCGGACGCCGCCGGTGGCGCGGCCCTTGGCCGGGTAGAGGCGCAGCGGGGTCAGCTTGGCGTTGCCGATGGTGGCGGTGACGACCATGGGCTCGCCGTGCTGGGGGTCCTGGATGTTGACGGCGCCGAAGTAGAGGACCTGGACGCCGTCGGGGAGGGCCATGCCGGCCATGCCGCCGCCCTTGAGGCCCTGGGGGCGGACGAGCTTGGCCGGGAATCGGAGCAGGGACGCGTCGGAGGAGACGAAGGCGAGGGTCTCGGTGCCGTCGGCGAGCCAGGTGGCGCCGACGACCTCGTCGCCGTCGCGGAGGCCGATGACCTCGAACTCGTCGGCGCGGACGGGCCACTCGGGGGCGCAGATCTTGACCATGCCGTTGCGGGTGCCGAGGGCGAGGCCGGGTGAGCCTTCGGCGCCGGGGCCGCCGAGCGGGGCCAGGGCGACGACCGTCTCGCCGGCCTGGAGGGAGACGAGCTCGGCGGTGGACATGCCGCCGCGCAGAGAGACGGTGCCGGTCTGCTCGGGCAGGACGGGCAGGGGCAGGACGTCGACCTTGAAGGCGCGGCCGAGGCTGGTGACGAGCAGGACCTGGCCGCGGGCCGTGGTGTGCACGACGGCGCGGACGATGTCGTGCTTGTCGCGGCCGGCCTTGCGGCTGCCCTCGGGGGCCTCCTCCGACTCGGCGGCGGTGCGGGCGACGAGGCCGGTCGCGGAGAGCAGGACCTGGCATGGGTCGTCGGACACCTCGAGCGGGCCGGCGGGGACGGACGCGGCGAGGACCTCCTTGAGGTCGCCGTCGATGAGGGTGGTGCGGCGCGGCTGGGCGAACTCCTTGACCACGGCGGCGAGTTCGTCGGAGACGACCTTCTTGAGGACCTTCTCGTCGTCGAGGATCTGGCTGAGCGCGGCGATCTCCTCGTTGAGCCGGGCCTGCTCGGCTTCGAGCTCGATGCGGTCATACCGGGTGAGCCGCCGCAGCGGGGTGTCGAGGATGTACGTGGCCTGGATGTCGCTGAGGCCGAACTCGCTCATCAGCGACGCCTTGGCGGCCGCGGCGTTCTCGCTGGCGCGGATGAGGGCGACGACGCGGTCGATGTCGAGCAGCGCGACGAGCAGGCCGTCGACGAGGTGCAGCCGGTCCTGGCGCTTCTTGCGGCGGAACTCGGTGCGCCGGGTCACGACCTCATAGCGGTGTGCGAGGAAGACCTCCAGCAGCGGCTTGAGGCCAAGGGTCTGCGGCTGGCCGTCGACGAGGACGAGGTTGTTGACGCCGAACGACTGCTCCAGCGGGGTCAGCCGATACAGGTCGGCGAGCAGCGCCTGCGGGTTGACGCCGACCTTGCACTCGATGACGAGGCGGGTCCCGTTCTCCCGGTCGGTGAGGTCTTTGACGTCGGCGATGCCCTGCAGGCGCTTGGTCTTGTTGACCTCGTCGGTGATCTTCTCGATGACCTTCTCGGCGCCGATGCCGTAGGGCAGCTCGGTGACCGTGATCGCCTGGCGGCCGCGGCTGCCTTCGAGCAGGCCGATCTCGATCCGGCCGCGCATGCGCACGACGCCGCGGCCGGTCTCGTAGGCGCGGCGGACCTCGTCGAGGCCGAGCAGCAGGCCGCCGGTCGGCAGGTCGGGGCCGGGGACGAACTCCATGAGCTTGTCCAGGGTGGCCGCCGGGTGGTTGATCAGCCAGCGGGCCGCGGCGACGACCTCGCCGAGGTTGTGCGGGATCATGTTGGTCGCCATGCCGACGGCGATGCCGGAGGAGCCGTTGACCAGCAGGTTGGGGAACGCGGCCGGCAGCACCGAGGGCTCTTCGAGGGAGCCGTCGTAGTTGGGCCGGAAGTCGACGGTGCCCTCGTCGAGCTCGCCGACGAGCAGCATCGCCTCCCGCGACATCCTCGCTTCCGTATACCGCGAGGCGGCCGGCCCGTCGTCGGGCGACCCGAAGTTGCCGTGGCCGTCGATGAGCGGCACGTTGAGCGAGAAGTCCTGCGCCATGCGGACCATCGCGTCGTAGATCGCACTGTCGCCGTGGGGGTGGTACTTACCCATGACGTCACCGACGACGCGGGACGACTTGACGTGGCCGCGGTCGGGGCGGTGCCCCTGCTCGCTCATCGAGAACAGGATGCGGCGGTGCACCGGCTTGAGACCGTCGCGCGCGTCGGGCAGCGCGCGGGAGTGGATGACCGAATACGCATACTCCAGGTAGGAGTCCTCGACCTCGGTGATCAGCGGGTTGTTGAGGACCCGCGCACCCGCCTGGTCGAAAGCGGACAGGTCGGCCTTCACTGGTGTGGCCTTGCGTGCCATGTCGGCGAACTACCCTTCCTGACTCAGGCGTCGATGTTCTCTTGGTCGACCCGCGGCGCGGCCTCGATGAGCCAGTTGCGCCGGGGCTCGACCCGCTCACCCATGAGCAGCTCGAGGACCTCTTCGGCCTTGTCGACGTCTTCGAGGGTGATGCGCCGCACGGCCCTGGTCGCCGGATTCATCGTGGTGTCCCACAGCTCGTCGGCGTCCATCTCGCCCAGGCCCTTGAACCGCGGGATCGGCGTGACGACCTGCTTACCGGCCTTCTCCAGCCGGGTGACGGTGCTGACCATCTCCTGCTGCGTATACGTGTAGATCGTCTCAGGGTTGCGGCCCTTGGTGACGATCTTGTGCAGCGGCGGGACGGCGGCATAGAGCCGGCCGTCGGCGATCGCCGGCCGCATGTATTTGGCGAAGAGGGTGATGAGCAGGGTGCGGATGTGCGAGCCGTCGACGTCGGCGTCGGCCATGATCAGGATCCGGCCGTAGCGCATCGAATCGAGGTCGAACGTGCGGCCGGAGCCGGACCCGAGCACCTGCACGATCGCGGAGCACTCGGCATTGTCCAGGACCTGCTGGATATTGGCCTTCTGCACATTGAGGATCTTGCCGCGGATCGGCAGCAGCGCCTGATACTCCGAGGAGCGGGCCATGCGGGCGGTGCCCAGGGCGCTGTCGCCCTCGACGATGAACAGCTCGCTGCGCTGCACGCCGGTGGAGCGGCAGTCGACGAGCTTCGCCGGCATCGACGCGCCCTCGAGGGCCGTCTTGCGGCGGGCGGCGTCCTTCTGCTGCTTCTGTGTGAGGCGGACCCGCGCCGCGTCGACGATCTTCTGCAGGACGGTGCGCGCCTCGACCTTGGTCTTGCGGGCCTCGACCCACGCCTTGATCTGCTGCTCGACGATCGCCTGCACGACCCGGGTCACCGGCGCCGTGGACAGCTCGTCCTTGGTCTGCGAGGTGAACTGCGGCTCGGGGATCCGCACGTGGATGACGGCCGTCATGCCCTCGAGGACGTCGTCGAGGGTCGGCAGGTCCTCCTTCGGCCGCAGCAGGCCGCGGGTGTTGCGGATCGCGTCGGCGAGGGCGCGCAGCGCACCACGCTCGAAGCCGCGGCGGTGCGTGCCGCCGTGCACATTGCGGATCGTGTTGGTGAAGGACTCCACGACCCGCTCATAGCCGGTGCCCCAGCGCAGCGCGATCTCGACCTCGGCGCGGCGCTCGACGTTGGCCTTCATGACGCCGTTCTCGTCGGCGGCATTCTCCTTGTAGGTGCCCTCGCCGGTGATGTGCAGCTGCCCGCAGACCGCGCGGTCGCCGGACGGTGCCAGGAACTCCACCATGTCGGCGAGCCCGCTGGGATAGTGGAACGTCTCGGTCGAGATCTGCCCGCCGGTCGCGTCCTTGAGCACATAGGCCACGCCGGGGACGAGGAACGCGGTGTTGCGCAGCTTTGCGCGGACCGTCTCCACGTCGAGCGCGGCGCCGGTCTCGAAGTATCGGGCGTCGTGCCAATAGCGGGTCGAGGTGCCGGTGGACGAGCCCCGCTTCATGCGGCCCGTGACGCTGAGACCGGAGCGGCGGGTGAACGGCGCCGCAGGGCCGGTGCCGTCGAAGTCGCCGGGGACGCCGTGCTGGAAGGCCATGTGGTGGACCTTGCCGTCGCGGCGCACGGTGACGTCGAAGCGGTGCGACAGCGCATTGACCGCGGAGGCGCCGACGCCGTGCAGACCGCCGGAGGTCTTGTAGCCGGAGCCGCCGAACTTGCCGCCGGCGTGCAGCCGGGTCAGCACCAGCTCGACCCCGGACATGCCCGACTTGGCGTGCACGCCGACGGGGATGCCGCGGCCGTCGTCGTCGACCTGGACCGAGCCGTCGGCGTGCAGGGTCACCTCGACGCGGGTCGCGTGGCCCGCGATGCCCTCGTCGGTGGAGTTGTCGACGATCTCGTTGAACAGGTGAGCGACGCCCCGGCTGTCGGTCGAGCCGATGTACATGCCGGGCCGTTTGCGGACAGCGTCCAGCCCTTCGAGGAGCGTGAGGTCGTCAGCTCCATACAAGGTCTCGGGTTGTGCGGTCAACTCGATGCTCTCCAATGATCTGGTGCGCTGCTGCCCGCGAGCGTAGCCGCAGGGTCTGACATTTCCGTGGCACCCTCGCCGGATGTGGCGCCCGACGCCTCAAAACACGAGGCAGCACGCCGGAACAACAGGCTTTCCGCGTGCCCGCACGGTCCGTCACGAAAACCCGAACTGCCGGACGACCCGCGCCGATGTGCCGGACACACGCACTTTCCTCACCGATGCCGATTGAGGAGCACCCCGCCGTGACCCCTCCGCTGCGCGTGTTCCACGACATGCGGGTCGGCGGGAAGATCTACCTGGCCGTCGTCATCTTCTTCGCCACCACGGGCGGGACCGGCGGGCAGGGCCCCAGCATCGCGGAGTTCGTGCGGATGGTCCACGCCGACGACGCGATCGTCGACGAGTCCATCGCCGCCCACCGTTCAGTGAAGCACGGCGACAACGAAGACGCCGTGCGGGCCTTCGAGAAGGCCGCCCGCGACGGTGCCGCGTTCCGGCAGCCGCCGCCGGCCGGCATCACGGTCCCGACCGGACCTGCTCGCGCTCAACGCGACGATCGAGGCGCTCCGCCCGGTTCAAATGCTAGGCGCTGGTCCGGTCGATCCAGGAGCGGTAGCTGTCGCCGGTGCCGTGCCCTTCCGTGTAGTACTCGCGCAGGTCGCTTCGGGTGAGGAAGCCGGCGACGAAAAGCAGCAGGCCCGCCGTGATGAGCCCGGCGACGCCGTGCACCCACAGGTACCACTCCGGGACGGCCCGGGCGTATTCCTGCCGCAGCAGCTCCGGCTCCTCGCCGGTCGGCGCCACCGCCCACTCGGGGCCGCCGACGAGCCCGCACAGCAGTGCGAGGCCGAGCAGCGGGCCGATCACCCAGAGCGCCGCCCTGACCTTCGGGCTGTGCCGCCGCACGACGAAGGTCAGCGCCGCGAGCAGGACCGTGCCGACCGCCGCGACCAGCAGGTTGTTGTGGTAGTCCGCCTCGACCTGGCGCAGCGACCTGGGCGACATGAGCACGGTGTGCAGCGCCGCGAGGTCGCGCGTGACGACGGCCGTCACGAACGTGTCGACGGCCAGCAGCGCGGCGGCTGCGGCGACGGACCAGAACACCAGCCTGACCTGGTTGCCAACCTGCATCGGCACACGCTATCGGCGTGACCTGCGCCGCGCAGCCCCATTTGGCACCGACAAAGGCGACCGGCATAGTGCACAATTCGCCGGTGGATCCTGTGATGGCCCTGGCCGGGCTCGGCGTCGGCATCGTCGTCGGGTTGACCGGCATGGGCGGCGGCGCGCTGATGACCCCGATCCTGGTGCTGTTCTTCGGGGTCCCTCCCCTGGCCGCGGTCTCCAGCGACCTGGCGGCGAGCGCGGTGATGAAGCCGTTCGGCGGCTGGGTGCACGCCCGCCGCGGCACCGTCAACTGGGCGCTCGTGCGCTGGTTGTGCCTGGGCAGTGTGCCGTCGGCGTTCGCCGGGGTGCTGCTCATGCGGGCGCTCGGCAACGGCGAGGAGGTCCAGGACATCGTCCGTGTGGCGCTCGGCGTTGCACTGCTGCTCGCCGTCGTCGGACTGCTGCTCAAGTCGTACAAGAGCGGCAAAAGCGAAAAGTCGGACAAGCCACTGATCGTCAGGCCCGTGCCGACCGTCCTGCTCGGCGCGCTCGGCGGGGTCGTCGTCGGGATGACGTCCGTCGGATCCGGCTCGCTGATCATTGTGATCCTGCTCGCGCTGTACCCGATGCTGCGCCCCAACGATCTCGTCGGCACCGACCTGGTGCAGGCCATCCCGCTGGTCGCCGCGGCGGCGCTGGGCCACGCGTTCTTCGGCGACCTCAAGCTCGACCTCGCCGCCGCGGTCCTCGTCGGCTCGATCCCCGGCGTGCTCATCGGCGCCCGCCTGTCCTCCCGCGCCCCCGCCGGCGTGGTGCGGGCCGCGCTGGTCATCGTGCTGATCGCGAGCGCGCTGAAGCTGTTCGAGGTGCCGACGGCCACGGTCGGCGCCGTCGTCGCGGCCACCACCGTCGCGGCCGTCCTGATCGGCCTGCGCCGACGTTCCGCGGTTGCCGCGTCGGTACCGCCAACGCCCGCCGAACCGGCAGCGGCCCTCGTCACGGGGCGGGACCAACCGCAAGATCGGCGCACGGAGGACGAGACGCACCCGAAAGGGGCACAATCCCAGTGAGAGTGTGACCTCGCTGAAGGAGTACTTGAATGCCTCACGGCCGACTCAACCAACTGCCCGAATGGGCCGCGCTGGCGAAACACCGCGCCGAGCTGGGTGAGGTGCACCTGCGGGACCTGTTCGCCGACGACCCGGGCCGCGGTGAGAAGTACTCCCTGCAGGTCGGCGACCTGTACCTCGACTACGGCAAGCACCTGGTCACCGACGAGACCCTCGGCCTGCTGCGCGACCTGGCCGCCGCCTGCAACGTCGACGAGCTGCGCGACGCCATGTTCCGCGGTGACAGGATCAACTTCACCGAGCACCGGGCGGTCCTGCACACCGCGCTGCGCGCCCCGCGCGACGCGGTCGTCGAGGTCGACGGCGAGAACGTCGTGCCGAAGGTGCACGCGGTGCTGGACCGGATGGCGGCGTTCGCCGAGCGGGTCCGCTCCGGCGGCTGGACCGGCCACACCGGCGAGCGGATCACCACGATCGTCAACATCGGCATCGGCGGCTCCGACCTCGGCCCCGCGATGGCCTACGAGGCGCTGCGCGGCTACACCGACCGCAACCTTTCTATGCACTTCGTCTCCAACGTCGACGGCGCCGACCTCTACGAGGAGGTCCGCGCGGCGGACCCGGCCAGGACGCTGTTCATCGTGTCGTCGAAGACGTTCACCACGATCGAGACGATCACCAACGCGACCGCCGCCCGCCAGTGGGTCCTCGACGCGTTCGGCGGCGACGAGACCGCGGTCGCGAAGCACTTCGTCGCCGTGTCGACCAACGCCGGCGAGGTCGCGAAGTTCGGCATCGACACGACCAACATGTTCGAGTTCTGGGACTGGGTCGGCGGCCGGTACTCCTACGACAGCGCGATCGGCCTCTCGCTCATGATCGCGCTCGGCCCGGACAGCTTCCGGGAGATGCTCGACGGGTTCCACGCGATGGACGAGCACTTCCGCACCGCGCCGCCGGAGTCCAACGCGCCACTGCTGCTGGGGCTGCTCGGCGTCTGGTACCGCAACTTCCACGACGCGCAGACGCACGCGGTGCTGCCCTACAGCCACTACCTGTCCCGCTTCACCGCCTACCTGCAGCAGCTGGACATGGAGTCCAACGGCAAGTCGGTGGACCACGAGGGTCACCCGGTCGAGTGGCAGACCGGCCCGGTCGTGTGGGGCACCCCCGGCACCAACGGCCAGCACGCCTACTACCAGCTCATCCACCAGGGCACGATGCTCATCCCGGCGGACCTGATCGGCTTCGCGCAGCCGGCGCCCGGCCTCGGCGTCTTCGCCGGGCAGCACGACCTGCTGATGGCCAACCTGTTCGCGCAGGGGCAGGCCCTCGCGTTCGGCAAGACGTCCGAGGAGGTCGCCGCGGAGGGCGTCGCCGCCGAGGAGGTGCCGCACCGCACGTTCCGCGGCGACCGGCCCACCACGACGATCCTCGCCGACAAGCTGACCCCGTCGGTGCTCGGGCAGCTCATCGCCCTGTACGAGCACAAGGTCTTCGTCCAGGGCGCCGTCTGGGACATCGACTCCTTCGACCAGTGGGGCGTGGAGCTCGGCAAGGTCCTCGCCAAGCGGATCGAGCCGGCCCTCACCGGCGGCGGCGACACGTCCGCGCTGGACCCGTCGACCGCCGCCCTGGTCAAGCGCTACCGGGCGCAGCGCGGGCGCTGAGTGCAGGTCACCGACGACGAGCTCACTCGGATGTCCCTGTCCGAGCGGGCCGACCTGGCCCGGCGGCTGGCCCTGCTCGTCCCGGCACCGCGTGCCGGTGAGCGGGTCCGGCGCCGGTTCGTCGTCGTGGCCGTGACCGCCGCCCTGCTCATGGTCCCGTGGGTGGTGGCGCTCGCGTGGACGCTGCCGCCGCGGTACCTCGCCGGGCAGTGGCCGGCCACCTGGGTCGGCTTCGACCTCGTCCTCGCCGCCGCCCTCGCCGGCACCGCGTGGGCGGCGGTGCGCCGCCGGCAGGTCGTCCTGCTGACCGCGATCGTCAGCGCGACGCTGCTGGTCTGCGACGCCTGGTTCGACATCATGACGGCGGCGGGGCCGGACCGCTGGATCAGCCTCGGCACGGCGCTGCTGGCCGAGCTGCCCCTCGCGGCGTGGCTGTTCTACATCGCGCACCACCTGATCCGCCTCAGCCTGCGGCGCTTGCTCACCCTGTCGGGCGAGACCGTCGACGACCTTCCCCTGTGGCGGATGCCGCTGTTCGGCGTCCCGCCCCGCCACCGTTAGGTTCACCGCCACGGCGACCCGCCGGACGCTCGGCTGCGACGCGGCCGACCCGCACGCCCTCGCCGCCTCCTGGACGGCCGCCCTCGGCTACGCCGGGGCAGGCCGGGTCGGGCCTTCCGGACCGCCGCGATGACCTGCTCGCCGGTCGGGCGGCCGTTGTGTCCGAGCCCGGCTACGACGACCCGGACGGCGCGTCGATCGTCGACCCGGACGGCGCCGGCCCGGCGATCGGCTTCCTGCGCGTGCCGGAGCGGAAGACCGCCAGGAACCCGTCCGGGGTGCCGGGCCGCACCTGATCCGCGACAAGGCCGCCGGGCCGGCCGCCGCGGGCGCCACGCTCGTGCGCGAGGAGTCCTACGGCGGGCAGCCCGGCCACATCGTCATGCTCGACCCGGAGGGCAACGAGTTCTGCGCCGCTACCTGCTGAGCTCCTCCAGCAGCGTCGGCCGGGCCGGCGTCCAGCCGAGCGAGCGGGCCTTCGCGCCGGTGGCCTGCTGGTCCAGCAGCAACGCGTCGGCGAACAGGGCGCCGAAACGGGCCCGGGAGTCCTCGGCGGTCTCCGGTGCCACCCCGGCGCCGCCGGACGCGGCCTCGGCGACCTCGCGCACCGTCGGGTTGGCCCCGGACACGGCGAGCACGTAGCCCAGCCGCTCGCCGCGCTCGGCCACGGTGACGTACAGCGCGGCCACGTCCTCCACGTGCACGGTCGTCCAGTGCTGCGAGCCGTCGCCGACGAGCCTGACCCGTCCGGCCTCGTCCCGCCCCGGTGCGAGGACCCCTGCCGGGATGCCGCCGCCGTGGCCGTACACGATGCCGGGCGCGACGATCGTCGCCACCAGGTCCGCGTCGAGCACCAGCCGCTCGACCGCCGTCCGCCACGCGGTCAGGGCCGGCGGCGCGGGCGGTGTGTCCTCGGTGATGTCGGCGTTGTCGCCGTAGATCCACACGCCGCTGGTGTGCACGTAGGGCTTGCCGGTGCCGGACAGCGCCTCGACCGCCGCCGCCACGATCGCCCGGTCGAACTGCTCGCTGGTCCCGTCGCCGGGCGCCGCGGTGTGCACCACGGCGTCGGCGGCCGCGAACAGCCGTGCCGTCCACGCGGTGTCGTAGACGTCGCCGACGGCGGCCTCCGCGCCCGCCTTGGCGACCTTCGCCGCCGCCTCGTCGCTGCGCACCAGGGCCGTGACGGCGTGGCCCGCCGCGATGAGCTGCTCCAGCACCACGGAGCCGATGTAGCCGGTCCCACCGGTCAATGCGATCTTCATGTGCTGACGGTAGGACCGGACCGCCCCGCGGCGCAGCGTGACGGAGAATTCGTGCCGGCCGGGAATTCGCCCCTGACGAGGCTATTCCCGGCGCAGCGGTGACGTGCACTGCAAAGCAGCGCGGTCACGGCAGCACGGTCAGGGCAGCACGGTCAGGGCAGCACGGTCAGGGCAGCACGGTCAGGGCAGCACGGTCAGGGCAGCGCTTCCGCTTTGCGGAGCAGCACCGCCCGCTCCGGGGCGTTGCGGCACAGGCGGGCGGCGAGCTCCAGCTCCGCCCGCGCCTCGGCGGTGCGGCCGAGCCGGATGAGCAGCTCGCCACGGACCCCGGGCAGCAGGTGCGAGCCGGGCAGCCGGTCGGTGGCGACGAGGTCGTCGACGATGTCGAGGGCCCGCTGCGGGCCGCTCGCCATGGCCACGGCGACGGCCCGGTTGAGCTCGACGACCGGTGACGGCGCGATCCGCCCCAGCGCCTCGTAGAGCAGCACGATGCGGTCCCAGTCGGTGTCGGCGACCGACGGGGCCGCCGCGTGGCAGGCCGCGATCCCGGCCTGCAGGCCGTACGGGCCGAGGCCTTTCTTCGACGCGGCGCCGAACGCGGCCAGCCCCCGGCGGATCGCGGACCGGTCCCACAGCCGCCGGTCCTGGTCCTCGAGCAGCACGGCCTCCCCGTCCGGGCCGGTGCGCGCCGGGAACCGGGCCGCGGTCAGCTCGAACAGGGCGAGCAGCCCGTGCACCTCAGGCTCGCCGGGCAGCATCGCGGACAGCATCCGGGCCAGCCGGATCGCCTCGGACGCGAGATCCGTGCGCAGCAGGTTGTCGCCGGCGGTCGCCGTCGAGCCCTCCGTGAAGATCACGTAGAGGACGCTGAGGACGCCGCCGAGCCGGCCCTTGCGGTCCTGCGCGGGCGGCAGCTCGAACGGCACCCGGGCCGCGGCGATCGTCTTCTTCGCCCGGGTGATCCTCGCCTGGATGGTCGGCACCGGCACCAGGAACGCCCGGGCGATCTCCTCGCTGGACAGGCCGCCGACGGTGCGCAGGGTCAGGGCGACCTTGGCCTCCGGCGCGAGCACCGGATGGCATGCCACGAACATGAGCGCGAGGATGTCGTCGTCGATGCGGTCCGGGTCCCAGGGCAGCTCCTCGTGGGGCTGCGGGGCGACCGCGCCGGCGGCGGCCTCCCCCTCGGTGAGCTGCCCGGCGAGCGCGGCGTAGCGGTCGTCGCGGGTGGACCTGCGCCGGAAGCTGTCGATCGCGCGGCGCCGGGCGGTCGACAGCAGCCAGCCGACCGGGTTGTCCGGCGCGCCGTCCCGTGCCCAGCTCACCAGCGCCTCGGCGACCGCCTCCTGGGCGACGTCCTCGGCGAGCTCGAAGTCGCCGGTGAAGCGGGTGAGCGCCGCCACGATGCGGGCCGACTCGATCCGCCACACCGCCTCGACGGCCCGCCGCGCCGCCTCACTTCCCGGGGGCGGGCCGTCGCTGTCGAGGGCGGACATCAGACCTGGCCGGTCCGCTCACGCCACGCCCGCTCCTTGACGATCCACTCGTTGTCCTGCGGGAACTCCTCGATGCTGGGCACCCGGCGGATCTCGGTCTTCGAGCCGGGGATGGCGGGGATGCGCTTGGCCCACTCCACCGCCTCCTCCTTGGTGGCGACCTCGAGGATGTAGAAGCCGCCGAACAGCTCCTTCGTCTCCCCGTAGGGCCCGTCGGTGACGACCGGGATCTCGCCGTCATGGCTCACCACGACGCCCTGCGTCGGGTCGTCCAGACCCTCCGCGGCGACGAGGACCCCGGCCTTGATCAGCTCCTCGTTGAACCGGCCCATGACGTCGAGCATCTCCTCGAACGGCGTCTCCATCATCTTCGCCATTGTCTCGTCGCTGCCGCGCATGATCAGCATGTACTTCGCCATCGTCGTTCTCCTTGCTCTTGGGGTTCGCTCCTCGACCCTCTCACCCCAAGGTCGAACGACCCGGCCGACGATCGACAGACCCCCGGAAAAATTCTTCCGAGGGTCTGTCGATGGCGCTCTCACCTGCGGTCGAGCAGCACCTCCGCGGCGCCGCCGTCGACATGCAGCGTGTACCGGTCGGCCGCCTGCTGCCAGCCGGGCAGCGCCAGGACGGTGCCGCCGGCGAGGTTCTGCTTCGCGGACGCGTCCAGGGTGGCCTTGCCGACGGTGCTGCCCGCGCCGAGCGTCAGCTGGGCCGGCGGCCCGGCCGGCGCGTGCACGAGCAGCTTGCCGACGCCGCCGACCCGGATCGGCAGCTCACCCTCCGGTTTCGGGACGGTGACCTCGAGCTCCTGCACGCCGGCGACCACGTCGACCGCGGCGAGGCGGCCGGAGGCGAAGTCGACGACCTGCCGCAGCCCGCCGCCGGCGAGCCGGAGCTGCCAGCGGACGGTCGAGTTGAGATACACGTGGACGGTGGCCTGCCCGGCGATCTCCGTGCCGTTCAGGCTGAGCCGGACCACGTCGCCGTCGACCGCGGCAGCCGGTTCGACCCGGCTGCCGGGGAGCGTCGAGGCGCGGTACAGGTACCCCTCCATCGGCTCGCTGTGGATGATCACCGACTCCGCGCCGGTGACCACCTCCAGGGTGGCCGCCTGCCGTCCGTCGAGGGTGCCGGTGACGGTGTGCACCGGTTCCTGGGCGGCCGGCGCGTCCGGCTTGCTGGTCCGGGTCGTGGCGATCACGAGCCCCACCAGTACCAGCGCGATCGCCGCCACACCGGTCAGCAGCCTCAGCAAGGGTGATTTGATCATGGGCTGGTGCAGCTCAACGTGGGGGCGGTCGCCGGGGCGGTGCCGGTGGCGTTGAAGCCGAACGCCGTGGTGGCGCCGGCGGCGAGGACCCTGTTCCAGTCGACGTTGCTCACCGCGACGTTCGGCGGTTGGCTGACCAGCGTGCCGTTCCAGGGTGCCCCTTCGAAGCCCTGGCCGCCCTGGTACGCCCACCGCACGGTCCACCCGTTGAGGCTGCCGGACCCGTTGTTGCGGACGGTGACCTCGGCCTGGAAGTGGCCGGCCCACGAGCTGGGCACGATCCGCCAGGTCGCGGTGCACGCGCCGGTCCCGCCTGACGGTGCCGGCGACGACGACGCGGAGCGCGAAGGCGACGGCGAGACCGATCGGGACGGTGACGGCGACACGGACCGGGACGGCGACGGCGACACGGACGCCGACGGGGACGTGGGCGGCTGGTTGCCGATGCCGGTGACCTCGCCGTGCCCGCCGTCGAAGGCGATGTCGGAGCAGCTGAAGAAGTTCTCCTGGCTGTCGGAGCGCACCCACTGGACGAACAGCATGTGCCGGCCGGTCTTCGCCGACGGCAGGGTGGTGTTGAAGTAGTAGTAGTTGAGCGCGCCCGGCGGTCCGGACTGCGGTGGGTCGGTGCTGCTCCAGAACGGCTCGAGGTCGCCCCACGCGAGGGGCGTCGTCGGCGACCAGCCGTCGCGGGTGACGTAGAGGTGGAACGTGCCGGGGTGCGCGGCCCAGTTGCTGTAGCGCAGCTGGATCGTCGAGCCGGCGGTCAGGTGGGTGACGGGCCAGTCGGCGCGGGCGGCGTTGTACGCGGCGTACTTCGTCGTGCCCGCCCCGCAGATCTGCCCGTCGGGGATGAAGCCGGTGGTGCGGCCGCCGGCGTCGGAGCGCAGCACGCCGAACCAGTCGTACAGCGGCTGCTGCCCGCCCTGCGCGACGGCGTCGGCGCAGGCGGGGTTCGTGGGGATGATCTGCCCGGTGGCGCGCAGACCGTCCACGTAGCACAGGTAGGTGCGGCTGCCGGGGACCATCGCGACGCCGTGGGCGCCCGCCGGGGCGGGCACCACGAGGACCGCGACAGCGCCGACGGCGATGGCCGCCAAGACGCTCCAGATTGGGCGCAATGTGCTCCTCCTCACATGAGGTGAGCGCAGTGTTCCCACGGCCTCCAGCCATTGGCAAGCATCGACGCCACCCGCGCGGCGGGACTAGGGCGGGCCGGTGAAAGTTCCACGTCAGCCGGTGATGGACAGCCGCGCCGTGGTGCCCTTTCCGCTGGAGGTGAGGGTCACGGTGCCGCCGTGCGCGATCGCGGCCTGCCGGGCGATGTGCAGGCCCAGCCCGACACCGGGGACGGCCTCCTGGCGGGCGTGCCGGCCGCGGTAGAAGCGCTGGAAGACGTAGGGCAGTTCGTCGGCGGGCACCCCGACGCCGGTGTCGGCGACCTCGACGGCCGGGGCGGGCCCGCCGGTGACGGACACGGTGACGTCGCCGCCGGCGGGGGTGAAGAGCACCGCGTTGCGCACGAGCTGCTGCACGGCGTGGGTCAGCTGGGTGATGTCGGCCCGGACCGGGACCCCCTCCGGCGACGGCACCGCGGCCAGAGCGACCCCGCGCTGCTCGGCGAGGGCGCCGCAGGCGCGCCAGGCGGCCTCGACGACCATGTCCAGGTCGACCTGGGTGCGGTGCGGGTCGCTCAGGACGTTCGCCGGCCGGGTGCCGGTCAGCAGGTGGTCGACCATGCGGATGAGCCGCTCGCCGTTGCGCTGGATCGGCTCGACGAGCCGGGTGTACGCGGCGAGCTCCTCCTCGTCGGCGAGCAGCTCCAGGTAGCCCTGGATCGCGGCGACGGGGGTGCGCAGCTCGTGCGAGACGGTCGCGATCAGGTCCTCCTCGCGCTGGGTGGCGCGGGCCAGCTCGTCGCCGAGGTCGGCGAGCAGGATCCGGTTGCGCAGCAGCGACAGGTGCCCGACGGCCTGCGCGGCGAGGGTGTCCAGGGCCTCGCGCTGGCGCGGCCCGATGTCGCCGGGGCGGTCGTCGACGACGCACAGGGCGCCGAGGGCGTGACCGTCCTCGTCGACCAGCGGGGAGCCCGCGTAGAACCGGACGTGCGGTTCTCCGGTGACGTTGCTGTACGTGTGGAAGTGCGGGTGGACACTGGCGTCGGGCACGACGAGCTGGCGGCGGCCGGCGGTGGTGTGCGCGCAGAAGGAGATGTCGAGGGGTGTCTCGGCGACGGGGACGCCGGTGCCGCCGGCGAACCACTGCCGGTCGCGGTCGATGAGGGCGACCGCCGACACCGGGGTGTCGAAGATCGAGGACGCGAGGCGGGTGAGATCGTCCAGGGCGCGGGGGCGGGGACCGTCGAGGACGCCATAGCTGTGCAGCGCGGCGAGGCGGGCTTCCTCGTCGTGCGTGTGTGCCGTCATCTCGGTCCCCCAGCTTCGCTCTGTGCTCCCCTCAGCGTCGCCGACGCCGGGGTGCCCGCGTCATCGTGTTCGGTTGCCGTGCGGGTGCGAACTTCCGCTCACGGTGAAATCCGGTTGTACGAGTGAGTGCTCGCTCATTAAGGTGTCGGCGTGAACCAACGGCCTGTGCAGACCCGCCGCCGGCGCGTTCCCGCGTTGTCGCCGGACGAGCGGCGGGCGGCGATCATCGCCGCGACCATCCCGCTGCTGCGCACCCATGGCGCGGCGGTCACGACGAAGCAGATCGCCGAGGCCGCGGGCGTCGCCGAGGGCACCATCTTCGGCGTCTTCCCCGACAAGGCGTCGCTGATCCTCGCCTCGCTCGGCACCGCCTTCGACCAGGAGATGGTGCTGCGCCAGCTCAGTGCGATCGACCCGGGGGCACCCCTGCGGGAGCGCATGAGCGACGCGGCGACGATCCTGTTGCGCCGGTTCGAGGAGAACGTCCAGCTCATGATGGTCGCCCGCACGCTGCCAATGGAGACCGGGCGGCGGCAGGTCGAGGAGCTGATGGAGGGCCGGCGGCGACTGACCGAGGCGGTCGAGGCGATCATCGCGCCCGACCGCGCACTGCTGCGACGCAGCCCGGCCACCACCGCCGGACTGCTCGTGCTCCTCGTCATCGCGACGGTCCGGCCCGAGCTGGCCGAGCCCGACGCGCTCGACGCCGACGGCGTGGTCGCCGTCCTGCTGGACGGCCTGCTGGTCCGCCCGACCGACATCTCCGGGGGAGACGCCTGACGATGCTCATCCAACTACTCAAGACCTATCTGGGACCGTATCGCAGGACGATCTGGCTCATCGTGCTGCTGCAGCTGGTGCAGACCACTGCGACGCTCTACCTGCCGACGCTCAACGCCGACATCATCGACGGCGGCGTGGTCAAGGGCGACACCGACTACATCATGCGCATCGGCGGCTGGATGCTCGCCGTCACGCTCGTGCAGATCGTCTGCTCCGCCGCCGCGGTCTACTACGGCGCCCGCACCGCGATGGCGCTCGGGCGCGACGTGCGGGCCGGCATCTTCGCCCATGTGCAGGTGCTGTCCACGCGGGAGGTCGGGCAGTTCGGCGCGCCGTCGCTGATCACCCGCACCACCAACGACATCCAGCAGGTCCAGATGCTGGTGCTGATGACCTTCACACTGATGGTGTCCGCACCGATCATGTGCGTCGGCGGCATCATCCTCGCGCTCGTGCAGGACGTGCCGCTCTCCGCGCTGCTGCTGGTCGTGGTGCCGATCCTGATCGGGGTCATCGCCGTCATCGTGGTCCGGATGCGGCCCCTGTTCCGCACCATGCAGGAGCGCATCGACCTGGTCAACCGGGTCATCCGCGAGCAGATCACCGGCATCCGGGTCATCCGCGCCTTCGTCCGCGACGAGCACGAGCGGGTCCGGTTCGCCAGGACCAACGGCGACCTGCGCGACGTCTCCCTCGCCGTCGGCCGGCTGATGTCGCTGATGTTCCCGACCGTGATGCTCGTCGTCAACGCCTCCAGCATCCTCGTGCTGTGGTTCGGCGCGCACCGCATCGACAGCGGCGGCATGCAGGTCGGCGCGCTGACCGCGTTCCTGAGCTACCTGATGCAGATCCTCATGGCGGTCATGATGGCGACGTTCATGTTCGTCATGATCCCGCGGGCCGAGGTGTGCGCCGAGCGCATCCAGGAGGTCCTGACCACCGGGTCGAGCGTCGTGGCGCCGGCGAAGGCGGTCACCGTGCTCCCCCGCCGGGGCGAGCTGGAGCTGCGCGGTGTCGAGTTCCGGTATCCGGGCGCGGAGTCGCCGGTGCTCAGCGGCATCGACCTCGCCGCCCGCCCCGGGGAGACCACGGCGATCATCGGCAGCACCGGCGCCGGCAAGACCACGCTGCTCAACCTGGTCCCCCGGCTCATGGACGCGACCGGCGGCACCGTCCTCGTCGACGGCGTCGACGTGCGCGACATCGACCCGGCGCTGCTCTCGGCGACCGTGAGCATGGTGCCGCAGAAGCCGTACCTCTTCTCCGGCACCGTCGCGTCCAACCTGCGCTACGGCCGGCCCGACGCGACCGACGCCGAGCTGTGGCGGGCCTTGGAGGTCGCGCAGGCCGACGACTTCGTGCGGGCGATGCCCGAGGCCCTCGATGCGCCGATCGCGCAGGGCGGCACCAACGTCTCCGGCGGGCAGCGGCAGCGGCTCGCCATCGCCCGGACCCTGGTCGCGCGGCCCGAGGTGTATCTCTTCGACGACTCGTTCTCCGCCCTGGACTACGCGACCGACGCGGCGCTGCGCGACGCGCTGCGCGCCGAGATCGCCGACGCGACGGTCGTCATCGTCGCTCAGCGGGTCAGCACGATCCGCGACGCGCAGACCATCGTCGTGCTCGACGAGGGCCGCGTGGTCGGCACGGGCACCCATTCCGAGCTGATGGACGACAACGCGACCTACCGCGAGATCGTCCTCTCCCAGCTCACCGAGCAGGAGGCGGCAGCATGACCGGTGTGGAGCGAAGCGGAACAACCGGGCATCGGATGCTCGGTCCTGGGTCAGGCGGGCGCCGGAGCGCAGCGGAGGCGACAGCATGACCGGTGTGGAGCGAAGCGGAACAACCGGGCATCGGATGCTCGGTCCTGGGTCAGGCGGGCGCCGGAGCGCAGCGGAGGCGGCAGCATGACCGGACCTGGACGGCCCGCTGGTGGCGGGTCACGGCCGACGCCGCCCGCGTTCGGACCCGGACGGATGATGATGGGTGCCGGCGGGCCGCCGGCGAAGCTGGAGGATTTCAAGGGCTCCAGCAAGCGGCTGCTGCGGATGCTCGCCCCTGACCGGGCGCTGATCGCGGCGGTGCTGGTCTTCGGCATCGGCAGTGTCGTGCTGTCCGTCGTCGGGCCGCGGCTGCTCGGCCACGCCACCGACGTCATCTTCGAGGGCATCGTCGGCCGTGGGCTGCCCGCGGGCATCAGCAAGGCCGACGCCGTCGCGGGGGCGCGGGAGCGCGGGCAGGACCGCTTCGCCGATCTGCTCGCCGCGATGGACCACGTCGTGCCGGGGCGCGGCATCGACTTCGACCGGCTCGAGCGGGTCCTGCTGTGGGTCGCCGTGATCTATCTCGGCGCCTGGATCCTCGGCCTGCTCCAGGCCCGGCTCACCACGGTCGTCGTGCAGCGCACCGTCTACCGCCTGCGCGCGCAGGTCTCGGCGAAGCTGTCCCGGCTGCCGCTGAGCTACTTCGACCAGCAGCCGCGCGGCGAGGTCCTCAGCCGCGCCACCAACGACACCGACAACATCGCGATGACCCTGCAGCAGTCGCTGAGCATGCTGCTCACGTCGCTGCTGACCATCGTCGGGGTCCTCGGCATGATGTTCTGGATCTCGCCGCTGCTCGCGATCATCGCCCTGGTGACGGTGCCGGTGTCGGTGCTGGTCACGATGCGCATCGGCAAGCGGTCGCAGCCGCAGTTCGTCCGGCAGTGGGCCAGCACCGGCAAGCTCAACGGGCACATCGAGGAGATGTTCACCGGCCACTCCGTGGTGAAGATCTTCGGCCGGCAGGCGGAGGCCTCGAAGACGTTCGAGGAGCACAACGAGGCGCTGTACACCGCGTCGTTCCAGGCACAGTTCATCTCGGGTCTCATCCAGCCCGCGATGATGTTCATCGGCAACCTCAACTACGTGCTCGTCGCCGTCGTCGGCGGCCTGCGCGTCGCGTCCGGGTCGCTGTCGCTGGGCGACGTGCAGGCGTTCATCCAGTACTCGCGCCAGTTCAGCCAGCCGCTGACCCAGGTCGCGAGCATGGCCAACCTGGTGCAGTCCGGGGTGGCCTCCGCCGAGCGGGTGTTCCAGCTGCTCGACGCCGCCGAGCAGTCCCCCGATCCGGTCAAGCCGTCGCGGCCCGCCCAGGTGCGCGGCAAGGTGACCTTCGAGGGCGTCTCCTTCCGGTACAACCCGGACGAACCGCTCATCGAGGACCTCACCCTCACCGTCGAGCCCGGCCAGACGGTCGCGATCGTCGGCCCCACCGGCGCCGGCAAGACCACGCTGGTCAACCTCGTCATGCGCTTCTACGACCTCACGGCCGGGCGCATCCTGCTCGACGACGTCGACATCGCCACGATGACCCGCGACGACCTGCGCGAGCAGATCGGCATGGTCCTGCAGGACACGTGGCTCTTCCAGGGCACCATCGCGGAGAACCTCGCCTACGGCGCCGACCACCCGACGCAGGACAAGATCGTCGCCGCGGCCGAGACCGCCCACGCGGACCGCTTCGTCCGCACCCTCCCCGACGGCTACGACACCGTCATCGACGAGGAGGGCGCCGGCGTCTCGGCGGGCGAGAAGCAGCTCATCACGATCGCCCGGGCGTTCCTCGCCGAGCCGACGATCCTCATCCTCGACGAGGCCACCAGCTCCGTCGACACCCGCACCGAGGTCCTGATCCAGCGCGCGATGAGCACCCTGCGGGCCGGCCGGACCAGCTTCGTCATCGCGCACCGCCTGTCCACCATCCGCGACGCCGACCTCATCCTCGTGATGGAGCACGGCACGATCGTCGAGCAGGGCACCCACACGTCGCTGCTCGCCTCCGGCGGCGCCTACGCCCGCCTCTACTCCGCCCAGTTCGCCGCGGCGGCGGTCGAGGTCGACTGACCGCACGGCCGTGCCGGCGCCACTGTCGCCGGCACGGCCCTCCGCGGCGCCGGGCGAGAACGGAAACGGGCCCCGCAACCGGCGAAACCGGGCGGCGCGATAGGGTCCGGCGATGATCGATCAGGACGGCTATTTCGGGGAGCGGGTCGCGGCCCGGTACGACGAGTCGTCGAGGGAGATGGCGGACCCCGCGGTCGTGCAGCCGGCCGTCGACACCCTCGTGCAGCTCGCCGACGGCGGGCGGGCTCTCGAGCTGGGCATCGGCACGGGCCGCATCGCGCTGCCGCTGGCCGCCCGCGGGGTGCCCGTGCACGGCATCGACATGTCCCGGGCGATGGTGGCGAGACTGCGGGAGAAGCCCGGCGGCGACGCGATCGGCGTGACGATCGGGGACTTCGCGACGGCCCGGGTCGACGCGTCGTTCTCCGTGGCGTACCTGGTCTTCAACACCATCATGAACCTGACGACGCAGGCGGCGCAGGTCGCGTGCTTCCGCAACGTCGCCGCGCACCTGCAGCCGGGCGGCCGGTTCGCCGTCGAGGTCATGATGCCCGACCTGCGCCGGCTGCCGCCGGGGCAGGACGTGGTGCCGTTCATGGTCGGCGAGACCCGCTGGGCCTACGACCTGTACGACGTCGCCACCCAGTCGATGAGCTCCAACTACGTCGAGATCTCGGGCGGGCGCGGCGGCTTCCGGTCGATCCCGTTCCGCTACGTGTGGCCCGCCGAGCTCGACCTGATGGCGCAGATGGCCGGCCTGCACCCGAAGGCCCGCTGGGCGAACTGGCAGCAGGAGCCCTTCACCAGCGACAGCGCCCAGCACGTCTCGGTGTGGGAGAAGCCACTGCTGCAGGACTGACACGGCGGGTGGACGCCACCAAAATGTGTTGATGCGCAATCGGCGGGTGAACCTGCTCGACATCGGGTTGGACCAGTCGTTCGACGCCTCGATGGCGTTCGTGCAGTCGACGCTGCAGAGCATCAACGCGGGCCTGCCGGACCCGATCGTGGACATCGACTTCGTGCGCTCCCGCGACCCGGACACGATCTTCGCCGCGTTCACCGCCGCCTGCGACGTGCTGCACGTGATGGCACACGGCGACCACGCCGAGACCCCGACGTTCAGCAGCAGCGACGGCAGGACCACGCTCGCCCTGGAGGAGCTCGGGGACTACTCCGCCGAACGCGGGCACGGGCTCAACGCCAGCACCGTCCTCGCCGACGGCTGCAAGACGGGCATCGGCGCATGGCAGAAGGCGATCCGCGACTGCCTGCACGGCGAGATCGTCTACATCGGCACGTCGACGCGGGTCGGCTGGCACGAAGGCACGGTGTTCTGCTCGGCGTTCTACGGCGCGCTGTTCCGCAACAAGGGCAAGGGCCAGACACCCCTCGCGCAGTCGCTGGACGCCGCCGAACGCGCGGTCAAGGCCTACGAGGCGATCACCGACCGGGCCTGCCCGTACAAGGTCATGGTCCTGGAGCCGAGCCGCCAGGCCCTCCTCGCCTTCCGCTGAAGGCCCGGCGCGTCGGGACAACCGCATAAAGCCGGATTTGTCGGGTAGCTCGCGCGCCGTGCTGACGAACCTTGCGCATCTGGACTCGTTGCGGGTCCGCGTCACCCCGCCGCCGCAGCCGGGGCACACGACGTACCGGCTGGCCGAGGAGCCCGCAGTCGAGGTCGTGTGGACCTACGCGGAGCGGCTCCCGGACGGCAGCTACCTCCCCGTCGGCGGCGGGCCCGCCGACCCCGACACCGGCCACTACACCCAGGGCGCGTTCAACGCCGACGACATCGCCCGCGCCGCCGTCGTCTACCTGCGGCACTGGCGCGCGACCGGCACCGGCACCAGCCGCGACGCGGCCCGGCAGCTGCTGCGCGGCCTGTGCTTCCTGCAGACGGTGCACGACGACCCCGACGACCAGGCGCACGGCAACGTCGTGCTGTGGCAGCAGCCGGACGGCACCCTCAACCGCAGCGGCATCCCCGCGGAGAGCCCCGACCCGTCCGACAGCGGCGAGTCGGCGTGGCTGGCCCGCACGGTGTGGGCACTGGGTGAGGGCTACGCGGCGTTCCGCACCGATGAGCAGGGTGACCCGGACTTCGCGGCGTTCCTGCGGCGGCGCCTCCGGTTGGCGATGAGCGCCATCAGCCGTCAGGTGCTGCCACGGTACGGCCAGTGGCGCGTCGTCGAGGAGTCGGCCACGCCCGCATGGCTGATCGGCGACGGTGCCGACCTCACCGGTGAGGCGTTGCTCGGACTTTGCGCGTACACCGGCTGCAGCGGCGACGACGACGCGCGGAAGCTCCTGGAGCAGCTCGCGGAGGGTGTCACGGCGATGCGGACGGGCACCCCGTGGACGTGGCCGTTCGGGGCGGTGCTGCCGTGCGCCCTGTCACGCAGCGCCTGGCACGCGTGGGCCGGGCTGGCGCCCGCCGGGCTGGCCCGCGTCTACGAGGTCGCCGGTGACCTGGCGGCCCGGGACGCGGCCCTGGCGGACGCGGCGTCGTTCACCCCGCACCTGCTGGTGGAGGGCGGCCCGGACAACCTGCGGGTCGCGGTGCCCGGCTCGCGGGAGGCACTCACGATCGACGGGGTGCAGCTGTCGTACGGCGCGCAGTCCCGCGTCGAGTCGCTCCTCGCGACGGCGAGGGTGACG
The DNA here is from genome assembly GCF_040605635.1 of Dactylosporangium sp. NPDC005555. NCBI lineage: Bacteria > Bacillati > Actinomycetota > Actinomycetes > Micromonosporales > Micromonosporaceae > Dactylosporangium > Dactylosporangium sp. NPDC005555. Next base: position 296,645 of record NZ_JBEXDG010000004.1, on the reverse strand, counting down.
GGCCGTCCGGCGCTGTCGACCCTGGCCGGCATCGCCGGGTCGTGGTTCTTCGGCAACAACCCGGCCGGGGCGCCCATGTATGACCCGGCGACCGGCCGCACCTACGACGGCGTGGACATCGTCGACGGCTCGCCGCGGCAGCTCGGCCGGCGCGGCGTCGTGCACCGCGACGCGGGCGCGGAGTCCACGATCCACGGACTCCTGGCGATGCTCGCCCTGGACGCCGACCCGCACGCGGCGGCGGTCGCGCGGATCACCGAGACCGACCCCGACACGTCCGCGGCCCCCGGGAGCTGCCGCGACGACGCCGAGGTGCGCTGCCGGACGCTGCGCGACCCGCGGACCGAGGCGCGGGTGACGCTCCTGCGCAGCATCGCGACGAGCACCAGGATCTGCGACGTCGACATGCCCGGCGACGGCGCCGCCACCGTGACCGTCAACGACCCCGGCGGCGAGGAACTGGAGCACTACACGACGACGGCCGGCCGGATCCGGGCCCTCGTCCCGGCCGGCGGGTTCACGATCATCACCCGGATGCCCGGGGAGGGTTAGCCTTGGCGGGTGCGTGATCATTCCGCCGGTGTCCTCACCGCGGTCGCCGTCGGCGGGTCCGCGGGCAGCGCCGCCCGTTACGGGGTGGCGCTGCTGCTGCCGCACGACGCCGGCACGGGTGTGCCGTGGGCGACCCTGGCCGTCAACGCGCTCGGGTGCCTGCTCATCGGGGTCCTCTCGGTCGTCGTCGAGGGGCGGCATCCGCTGCTGCGGCCGCTGCTCGGGGTCGGCGTGCTGGGCGGGTTCACGACGTTCTCCACGTATACGGTCGACACGGTCGTCCTCGTCTCGCGGGGTGCGGTGTGGACCGCGGCCGCGTACGTCGCCGGCACCCTGATCACCGCCCTGGCGGCCGTGTCGCTGGGGGTCTGGTCGGCGCGGCGGGTGCGGGCGCGATGACCCTGCTGCTGGTGCTGCTCGGCGGCGCGGTCGGGGCGCCCGCGCGGTATCTCACCGAACGGGCGCTGAAGGGCCGCTCGCCGCTGGGGACCCTCCTGGTCAACGTCTTCGGCAGCGCGCTGCTGGGCGCGCTGATCGGCGCCGGCGACGCGCTGCCCGTCACCGTGAAGACGTTGGTGGGCACCGGGTTCTGCGGCGCGCTGACGACCTACAGCACGTTCAGCCTGGAAACGCTGCGCCTCGTCGAGGAGGGCCGGGCCCGGCGCGCGGCCGCCTACGTGGCGGCGAGCCTGGTGCTGGGCCTGGCCGCCGCCACGGTCGGCTATGTCATGAGTTCAGCGTCATGAGCTCAGCGTGACCTCGCGTGCAGCAGGCGGAACAGGGTCAGCCACTGCTCGGGCCAGACCAGTCCGACAGGGGTGCCGTGTTCGAGCCGCAACGCCCGGAACGCGGCCGCGACGCGGCGCTGGTCGTACCGGCGGCACAGCGACGCGTGCAGTGAGCCGCCGACACCGCTGAACCCGAGCTCCACGAACGCCGCATAGCCCCCCGGCGGGGCGAGCGGCCGGGGCCGGCGGGTCAGCCGCAGAATGCCGCCGTCGACGCGGGGCACCGGCCGGAACGCCTCCCGCGGCACCCGCCCGGCGAGCTCCCACTGCCACCGCGGCCAGGTCGCGATCGTGAGACGGCTCCAGCGGCCGTAGTCGCCGGTGCGTTTGCGGGCGTATTCGAGCTGGGTCAGCAGCGTCGCCCCGGTCAGCCCCGGCGCGTGCAGGCACCAGTCGACGACGGCGGACGTCAGCGCGTACGGGATGTTGCCGACGACGGTGAACGGCTCCGCCGGCGGCCGCGCCGCGAGGAAGTCCGTGACCCGGACGGTGACGCCGTCGCGGGCGGGCAGCGCCGCGGCGAGCACCGGGTCGACCTCGTAGGCGATGACCCGCCGGCACCGGCCGGCCAGCGCGGCGGTGAGGTGCCCGCGCCCGGCGCCGACCTCGACGACGACGTCACCGGGGCCGATCCCGGCGGCGTCGACCAGCCGCCGGACGGCACCGGGTGCGGTGAGGAGATTCTGGCCGTACACGCGACGGCTTCTGCTGCTGGATGATGGCGCCATGACCGTGGTCCCGTCTGCCGCCCCTGTTCCAGGGGTGGCGAAACACGGACAGGCGGCATCGCGGCCCGTCCGTTTCCGAAGATGGACTCGGAGGGCCCTGGCGCGCGACTACGGCTTCTACAGCGGCGTCAGCCGGCGGACCAGGGCGCGACGCCGGGCGCGCAGGCGCATGGCCGGCACGGCCGACATCGCCGCCGCCGCGAGGAGTGCATGCGTCATGGTCATCGCCGCACCGTAGCCCACAGGACCCCGCACGGCATCCGAATATCGCGGTGGCGTCACAGCCGGCCGGCCTCGGTGATGCGGTGCAGGAACTGCCGGGTGCGGGGCTCGCGCGGGTCGCCGAACACCTGCTCCGGCGGGCCCTGCTCGACGATCAGGCCGCCGTCGAGGAAGCAGACCCGGTCGGCGACCTGCCGGGCGAAGCTCATCTCGTGCGTCGCGAGGATCATCGTGACGCCGTCGCCCTTCAGGTCGCGGATGAGGGCGAGGACCTCACCGACGAGTTCCGGGTCCAGCGCGGAGGTGACCTCGTCGAGCAGCAGCAGCCGCGGCTCGTTGACGAGGGCCCGCACGATCGCGACCCGCTGCTGCTGCCCGCCGGAGAGCCGGTCGGGGTAGGCGGCGGCCTTGTCGGCGAGCCCGACCCGGTCCAGCAACGCCAACGCCTTCGCCCGGGCCTGCGAGGCCGGCAGTCTGTGCACGTGCCGCGGGGCGAGGGTGACGTTGTCCAGGACACTCAGGTGCGGGAAGAGGTTGAACGCCTGGAAGACGATGCCGATGCGGCGGCGGACCTTGTCGGGGTCGGCGCGCGGGTCGGTGATGTCCTCGCCGTCGAGGTGGATGGTGCCGTCGTCGACCTGCTCGAGGAGGTTGACGCAGCGCAGCAGCGTCGACTTGCCGGAGCCGGACGCGCCGATGAGGGCGACGACCTCGTGCTCGTCGACGTCGAGGGAGACGCCACGCAGCACCGGATGGCCGTTGAACAGTTTGTACACGCCGTCGAGGCGCAGCACGGTCACAGCCGGTTGTCTCCTGACTGGCGGCGGGCGGCGCGCAGCGTGACCCAGTCGGTGACGGCGACGACGGGGATCGCCAGCAGCACGAACAGGACCCCTGCGACGACGTACGGGGTGTAGTTGTAGGACCCGGCGGTCTCGATCTGCGCGGCCCGGATCGCGTCGATCGGCCCGGCGAGGGAGATGAGCCCGACGTCCTTCTGCATCGCGACCAGGTCGTTGAGCAGCGGCGGCGTGACCCGCCGGACCGCCTGCGGCAGGACCACGTGGCGCATCGTCTGCCGGTACGTGAGACCCAGCGACCGCGCGGCGGCCCGCTGCGACGGGTGGACGGACTCGATGCCGGCGCGGAACACCTCGGCGATGTAGCCGGCGTAGGTGAGCGTGATCGCGATCCCGCCGAGCACCAGCACCGACGGGGTGCCGCTCAGGCGCAGCCCCGGCACGCCGAACGCGAACAGGTACAGGGTCACGATCAGCGGCAGGCCGCGGAAGGTGTACGTGTAGCCGGCCGCCAGCGCCCGCAGCGGGAAGAACACCGCCGGCCGGATGGTGCGCAGCGTGGCGATGCCGAGGCCGAGCAGCACCGCGGCGACGGCACAGACGACGAGCAGCCGCACGTTGAGCCAGAGGCCGCGCAGCACCGCCGGCAGCGAGTCGCGGGCCACGTCCCAGGACAGGAAGCTGGCCCGGAAGCGGTCCCAGCCGGGCGCGCCGGTGACGGCCGCGTAGAGCAGGACCCCGACGACGAGCGTGGACCCGGCCGCGACCGCCACCGACAGGATCGTCTGCCGGCGGCGGTACGCGTCGCGTTCCAGTTGTAACGGGCTGGGTTTGAACGTCATCAGGTGAGCGTCGGTGCGCCCTGCACGGACGACAGCCACTTGTCCGTGAGCGTCTTGAAGGTACCGTCGGTGCGCAGCGTGTCGACGGCCTGGCTGACGCAGGTGGTCAGCGAGGATCCCTTGTCCAGCACGAGACCGAACTGCTCCGGGGTGCCGGACGGCTGCGGCAGCTGCCCGACGATCTGCGCGTCGGTGATCTCGGCGCCGGTGATGTAGAACGCGGTCGGCAGGTCCACGACGAGCCCGTCGATCTGCCCGTTCTGCAGGGCCTTCTTGGCGTCGTCGTTGTTGTTGTACACCTGCGGCTGCGCCGTCGGCTTGACCACCTCGGTGATCGAGCGGTAACTGGTCGTGCCGACCTGCGCGCCGAGCTTCGCGCCCTTGAGGTCGGCGACACTCTTCGCACCGGCGATCTTCGACGTCTTCAGCGCGATGACCGTCTGCGTGACGTCGTAATACGGGGCGGAGAAGTCGACGGCCTGCTTGCGCTCGTCGGTGATGGAGAACTCGTTGACGTCGAAGTCGAACGTCTTCTTGCCGGGCGCGATCGCGTTGTTGAACGTGACCCGGGTCCAGACGACCTGGTCCTTGCTGTAGCCGAGCTTGGTGGCGACGGCGTAGGCGACGGCGGACTCGAAGCCCTCGCCGGACTCGGGTTTGTTGTCCTTGAACCACGGCTCGTAGACGGGCTCGTCGGTGGCGATCGTGAGCTTGCCCGCGGCGACCGTCTTGAGGTTCGCCTGGTCGCACGCGGCGGAGCCGCTCGAGACGGCCGGGGTCGCGGTGGTGTCGTCGTCGGCCGGGGCGCAACCAGCGGTGGCGAGCGCCGCCGTGAGCCCGGCGGCGACGAGAAGGGTCCTTGAGCGCATGGCGGCGATCCTACCCACCGAGGTGATATGAAATGGATCTCCAGTGTGTCGGATCACGGCAGCGGATCGGTGCGGCGCGGCATGAGCAGCAGCGCGCCGACGCAGAGGACCGCGACGCAGGCCACAGCGATGAACACATGGTGCGTGGCCGCATACAGGCTGTCGCGCGCGTAGTCGAGGACGGCCGGCGGGGTGTCCTTCGCCTTGAGCACCACGTCGGTCGCGTCGGCGCCTTCACCGAGTTGCTCCCGCATCCCGGGCGGCGCGGCCGCGAACCGCCGGTCCAGGGTCGTGTTGGCGATCGCGCCGAAGACGGCGGCGCCGACCGCGCTGCCGATCGACCGGAAGAACATGTTGGTGCCGGTGACCACGCCGCGGCGGTCCCAGCCGACGACCGACTGCACGGCGACGAGGCTCGGGCTCGACACGAACCCGAGCCCGATCCCGACGACGAAGCACGCGACCGCGACCATGGGGATACCGGTGTGCCGGCCGAGCACGGCGCACATGACGGCGCCGGCGATGACGGCCACGCTGCCCGCCAGGGACGTGTCACGGAAGCCGAGACGCAGGTAGACGCGGCCGGACAGGGTCGCGGCGATCGGCCAGCCCAGCGACATCGCGGCGACGACGAACCCGGCGACGACGGCGCTCGCACCCAGGACACCCTGGGCGAAGCTCGGCACGAAGGACGTGAGCCCGATGAGCAGCGCACCGACGGTGAGCGCGACGAGGTTGCCGCCGACGAGCACCCGGTGCCGGAACACCCACAGCGGCAGGACCGGCTCGGCGGCGCGGCGCTCCACGAACCAGAACGCGACCATCAGCACCGTGCCGGCGGCGAAGACGGCGATGCTCGGCGCCGACGTCCACGCCCAGGTGGTGCCGCCTTCGAGGGTGCCGAGGATCAGCAGGCTGCAGCCGGTGACGAGCAGCGTCGCGCCGAGGTAGTCGACGCGGTGCTCGCGCCGCTCGATCTTCTCCTTCAGGTTGCGGGCGAGCATCCACGCGGCGAGGACGCACAGCGGGACGTTGACGAAGAAGATCCACCGCCACGACAAGTAGTCGGCGAACACGCCGCCGAGCGTCGGCCCGATCACCGACGACACGCCCCACACCCCGGCGACGTAACCCTGCACCCTGGCGCGTTCCTCGACCGTGTACAGGTCTCCGATGATCGTCATGTTCATCGGCTGGATCGCACCGGCGCCGATGCCCTGCACGGCCCGGAACACGATCAGTGTCACCATGTTCCACGCGAACCCGCACAGCACCGACCCGAGCAGGAACGCGGCGATCCCGGCGAACATCACCGGCCGCCGGCCGAAGACGTCGGCGAGCTTGCCATACAGCGGTGTCGTCACCGCCTGGGTCAGCAGATACACGGAGAACAGCCACGGGAAGTGCGAGAAGCCGCCGAGGTCGCGGACCACCGACGGCACCGCGGTCGCGATGATCGTGCTGTCCAGCGCGACGAGCGCGGTCGTCAGCATCACCGACGCGAGGACGGGTCCGCGCTCCGAGCGCAGCCCCACCGCCTTCCGGGGTGTGAAAGTGGCGTTGCCCATGGGCTGACCTTACGGGACACCGACCAGCCCGACGCGGCTCAGCGCGTCCCTGCACGCCACCCGCCGACGCGGTCGTCGTCGACACTGTCATGGGGCTTCGAGGGATTCGGATCTCGCGATGACCGGGCGGTCATCCGGTTTCAGGCCTCGCCGTCGCGCTGTCCGGGCTCCGCGGTGCGGAACGTCCTCCTCATGGACGACCTCATGGACGACCCGGGTCATTCCCGGCGACGGCCGGCACGGCCGCGCCGTCCTTCCCGGCGACGAGGCCCGGCAGCGGAGCGGCGGCACACGACAGCACCGACGCGACAACCGGCAGCGCGGCCAGCCGCCACGTCCCCGGGTCCGGCACCCGGCGGGCCGCGACCCCGGCCAGCTCCGGCGCGTCGCTCAACGCGAGATCCGGGAACCGCGCCAGCAGCGCCCCGATCGCCACCTCCGTCTGCACCCTCGCCAGGGGCGCACCGAGGCAGAAGTGCGGGCCGTGCGCATAGCCGAGATGCGCCCCCGCAGCGGTCGAACGCAGGTCGAGCCGCTCAGGATCGGGAAACACCCGCGGATCCCGGTTGACCGCGACGAGCGCGGCCGTCACCGGCTCCCCGGGCCCTACGGTGACGCCCGCGAGGTCGGTGGGGTGCCGCACATACCGCGGAATCGTCAGCAGCTGAGGACCGCACCATCGCGTCAGCTCCTCCACCGCGCCGGGCAGCAGATCCGGCTCGGCGCGCAGGAGCTCGGCGCGGGCGGGGTCTTCCAGGAGCGTCGCGACGGCATTCGCGATGAGGTTGACGGGGGTCTGCCCGGCGAGGACCAGGTGCCAGACGAGGGTGATCAGCTCCTCCTCGGTGAGGCCGTCGCCGAACATGCCCGCGACGTGCGGTGCTGCGGCCCGCGCGCCGTCGATGATCGCCGGGACGGCCGCCATGAACGCCGGTCCGTTGCCGGCCGCGACCGCACGCCCGTGCACCAGCCACGCGGGGCGGTCGGCGTCCGGAACCCCGACGAGCTCGCAGATGACCTCCATCGGCAGCGGTCCCGCGAACGCCTCGAGCAGGTCGACCGGGCCGTCGAGCAGGCGATCGGCGACCCCGTCGAGCAGCCGGCCGACGATCCGCTCGACCGCCGGGCGGAAGGCCGCCGCGCGCCGGGCGGTGAATCCTGGCGCGCTGAGCCGGCGCAGCCGTTGATGCTCGGGGCCGTCCATTTCCTGCATGGTCCGCATGAACCGGCGGCAGTGCTCAGGCACGTCGGGGCGCTGATAGCTGGCGGCGCCGTTGGCGAACCGCGCGTCGGAGAGCATCGACCTCGCCTCGGCGTGCCTGGTCACCGCCCACATCGGACCGAAACCGGGCGCGAGGAGCCTGGCGACGGGCGCACGCTCGCGGGCCCGCCCGTAGACGGCGGCGGGGTCGTGCGGCAGCTCGGGGTCGGTGAGGTCGATCTCGGGCACCAGCAGCATGACTCAGATGATAGCATCATTTGGATGATGACGATATCTTCAGCCCCATGGCCCGCCTCACCCGCGCCGAGACCCAGGTGCGCAACCGCGCGGCCGTCCTCGCCGCCGCCCGTGCCGAGTTCGCCGAGCGCGGATTCCGCGACGCCAAGATCGACGCGATCGCCGAGCGCGCCGAGCTCACCCGCGGCGCCGTCTACTCCAACTTCCCCGGCAAGCGCGCCCTGTATCTCGCCGTCCTCACCGACGACGTCCCGGCCGTCCCCGCGACCGCCACCACCACGACCCCTCGCGAGGCGCTCGGCGCCCTGGCCAGGGCATGGATCGCCCGGCTGCCCCTCGCCACCGACGACGCCGCGCCGCTCGCCACCGACTTCATGGCCGAGGTCGTCGCGGACCCTTCGACGCGCGCGGCGTTCGCGCAGCTCAAGCAGCTCGACGCGATCGTCCTCGGACTCACCCTGGAGCGCCTGGGGCACGACGACCACCGGCAGGTCCGGCTGGCCGAGCTGGCGCTCACCGTCCTGCACGGCGCGAGCCAGCTCGCCGCGGCCGCCCCGGGCTTCGGCGAGCCGTTCAACGTCGTGCGGGCCGTCGAGCAGCTGCCGGACATCGTCGACACGCGGATCCCCCCGCAGGTCACGACAGTGGCCCAGGCGACCGACGAGCCATGGGCGCAGCCGTCCACATTGGACCTGTTGCATGGCGTACGAGCGGAAGCCCCGCCGGACGGGATCGTCGCCATCCTCGGCCTGCACCGCCTCACCGCCATCGAGCACGCGCTCCGCGGCGGGCTGCCCGTGACCGCGACCCTGGTCACCGACACCCCCGACGAGCTGCTGCCGCTGGTCCGGCTGTCCCTGGCCGAGCTGCGGCACGACCTGTCGCACGCCGCCCCGCCGGCCGCATGGCCCGACCTGCGGATCAGCTGCGATCCGGAGCCCGCGCCGGACACCACGGAGATCGCACTGCGCCTCGCCGGCGGCCGGATCGTCGCGCGCGCCTCCGGATGGGGCGCCTGCGCCGCCATCCTCTAGCTTGCCATTTCAGCAAGACGACTTGCCGTTCGCGCCAGAGCGACGGACGCTCGACGCATGGACAACGCATATGACGTAGCGATCATCGGCGGCGGCGCGGCCGGCCTCAGCGCGGCGCTGACCCTGTCCCGGGCCCGCCGCCGGGTGCTGGTCATCGACGCCGGCGAACCCCGCAACGCTCCCGCGGGACACGTGCACAACTACCTCGGCAGAGAGAACACGCCACCCGGGGAGCTGCTGTCGACCGGCCGGGCGGAGGTCAGCTCGTACGGTGGCGAAATCCGCGACGACGTCGTCACCGCCGTCACCGGCGCGGTGCCGCATTTCACCCTGTCGATGGCCGGTGGCGGGACCGTCTCGGCACGGCGGGTGCTGGTCACCACGGGTCTCGTCGACGAACTGCCGGACATTCCGGGCGTCGCCGAACACTGGGGCAGCCGGGTGCTGCACTGTCCCTACTGCCACGGTTGGGAGGTCCGGGACCGGCCCGTCGCCATCCTCGCCACGACCTCGATGGCGGCGCATCAGGCGCTGTTGTGGCGGCAGTGGACGCCCGACGTGGTGCTGTTGCTGCACACCGCGCCCTCGCCGTCCCCCGAGGAGCTCGCGCGGCTGGAGCGACGCGGGATCAAGCTCGTCTCCGGGGAGGTCGTCGCGTACGGGCAATCCGGCGCCGAACTCGCGGACGGCACTCTCGTGCCGGTCGACGCCCTGGTGCTGATGAGCCGGATCGCGGCGCGCGTCTCGGCACTCGAGCCACTGGGGCTCTCCCCCGTCCCGTTCGAGGCCAATGGCATTCCTCTCGGCACCCACGTTCCTTCCGGTCTGGGCGGCGCGACGTCGGTGCCGGGCGTCTTCGTGGCGGGCAACGTCACCGACCCGATGGCCACGGTCATCGCCGCCGCCGCGGCGGGGGTCAGTGCCGGTGGCTTCATCAACATGGATCTGGTGCTCGAGGAGGCCGCTGGTTGAGCCGCGCCACAATCCGTGAAGTTTCCTAGGACACTAGGTTTCAGGTATCGTCGGCGGCATGGAGGCCGTGCTGCAGCTCGTCGATCGGATCGCTGACGTGGTCCGGGATTCCCTCCGAGCGGTGATCCTGCACGGTTCGCTCGCGACCGGTGACTTCCTGGCCGGCCGCAGCGACATCGACCTGCTCGTGGTGGTCACGGACCTCCGCCACGACCGGGCCCGGCTGCTGGAGCGGCTCGTCCTTGAGGCCGACCTCGGCGACGCCGCCGGCATCGACCTGCACGTGGTCACGGCGGCCGTGGCGGCGCGTCCGGAGCGGGCGCCGCCGGTGGAGCTGCACGTCGGCCGCTATGCCGAGGGCGCCGTCATCGCCGCGGCCGACGCCATCGAGGCGGCCGGCCAGGTCGCGGGCGCGGATCGGCACCGGGCCTGCGACGGTGCCGGGGTGGCCGCCGGGCGGGCGGAGATCACTCACCGGGTCTCCGCTGATCCCGACATGGCGGTCGAGTGGCGATGGCGCGGGCCGCGGGCGGGGCGTTGCACGGGCCACCGCCCGCTGAGGTGATCGGCGAGGTGCCGGCACGGTGGTTGCGCGACCGTGGACGCCACTGGCTGACGACGTGGCAGGGCCTGACCGACGACGACGAGCACGCCGCGCACATGGTGCTCACGGCGTGCAGGATGTGGCGGTTCGCTGCCGAGGGCGTCCACTGCGGCAAGGTCGACGCCGCGACGTGGGCCCTCGGCCGGGACCCGAGCCTGGCGGCGGTCGGGCCGGCGGTCCGCCGGTACACCACCGGCGGCCACGACCGGATCGAGCCGGCGGCGATCGGTCACCTGCTCGCCACGGTGCTCAGGAAGACCGCCGAAGCGTGGGAGGGCCGACCACACGGGGGTGGACCAGGACGCGGGTCGTGGGCGCACGTCCAGTCCTTCGGCACCGTGAGCAGATAACGCGCCTCCCTTTGGCGGCTTCCTCCCGGGCGGCTCCGCGTCGTCGTGCGGGAGCGGCACCTCGCCCTCGAAACCGCGCCGGGCGCTGGGGCAGCGCAGCGGTTCCGGCCGTCGTGGACGGTGCGTGTCGACGTGGGCGGGCGGTGTCCGCGATACGGTGTGACGGTGACCGCAGCGAATGAGGAGCGCGACGGGGTCGCGTTGACGAACCTCGACCAGCCGCTGTTCGACGAGGCGGGAGCGACCAAGCGCGACCTGGTCGACTACCTCGACGCCGTCCGCGACCGGATCATCCCGGCGCTGCGGGGCAGGCCGCTGTCGGTGATGCGGATGCTGCGCGGGCAGCAGCCGTTCATGCAGAAGAACCTGCCGAAGTACACGCCGGACTGGGTGCCGCGGGTGACCGTGTGGGCGGAGTCGTCGAAGCGGGACGTCACCTACGGGCTGTGCGAGGACCGGCGGACACTGCTGTGGTTCGCCAACCAGCGGTCGATCGAGTTTCACCCGCTGCTGTCGAAGGCGCCGGACTTCGCGCACACGACCCACATGATCCTCGACCTGGACCCGCCGTCGCCGGACGCGTTCGAGCTCGCGGCCGGCGCGGCCAGGCTGATCCGGCAGGTGCTCACCGACCTCGGCATGGACAGTGCGGTGAAGACGAGCGGCGCCAAGGGGCTGCACGTGTTCGTGCCGATCGACGCGCACGCGCCGATGGAGGACATCGCCGCCGCGACGCGGGCCGTCGCGTCCAGGGCCGCGAAGCTCGACCCGGCGATCGCCACGACCGCGTTCATCCGCGAGGACCGGGAGGGCAAGGTGTTCCTCGACCCGACGAGGGTCGGCGGGGCGACCGTCGCCGCCGCGTACAGCCCGCGGCTGCGGCCGGGGACGCCCGTGTCGTTCCCGCTGTCGTGGGACGACCTCGACGACGTGAAGCCGGCCGACTTCACGATCCACACCGTGCCCGCCCTCCTCGGCGACGGCGACCCGTGGGCGGACCGGATGCCTGCTCCGCAACGGCTCGACGCCAAACTGATCGAGGAGGGACACACGATTCCCGTGCCGCGCGTACAGGCGATGCATGAAGGAAAACGCCGGGCCAAGGCCAAACGCGACGCGGCGGTGGACGGCTGATGCCGATCGTCGTCGACGCGCCGAGGGAGGAGTGGGCGGCCCGCGGCCTGGCGCTCGCCGCGCGGATCCGGCAGGAGCTGGCACCGCACGCGCTCGCCGTCGAGCACATCGGCAGCACGTCCATCCCGGGGATGCCCGCGAAGCCGATCTTCGATCTGCAGGTCAGCGTCGCCGACCTCGACGCACCGCTGGACGGCCCTCTCGAACTGCTCGGCATGTCGAGAGGGCGGCACGTGCACGACCACGTCCCCGCCGGACTGACCGACGACCCCGGCAGGTGGGTCAAACGGATTTGGACCGGCGAGGGCGTCAACCTGCACGTGCGCCTCGCAGGCTCGCCGAACGAGCGGCTGGCGCTGCTCTTCCGCGACTGGTTCCGCGCGCACCCCGCGGCCGTCCCCGCCTACGGCGCCTTCAAGACCGCCCTCGCCAGAGCACTGTCCGGCGTCCCTGACGACATCGGCGAATACAGCGACGTCAAGGACCCCGTCGTCGACCTGGTGATCGTCGTGGCCGAAGCGTGGGCCACCGCGACCGGCTGGTCCGTCACCCGAACCCCGTGAACACCGGGTGCTGCTTTAGCAACGCGCGTCAGCACGCCGCTCATGAACAGGAGGCAGCCGGGCACATGCGGGATGCCGCGGGTCGCCAACGGTCCCGGTAGGCGGTCGGGCTCTCCCCCACGATCGCGGTGAATCGGGACGAGAACGAGCCGAGGCTGCTGAAGCCGACCGTCATGCAGATCTCGGTGACGGTCAGGTCGGCCGAGCGCAGCAGGTCCTGGGCGCGCTCGATGCGGCGGCGGGTCAGATAGCGCATGGGTGGCTCACCGAACGCCGACTCGAAGCTCCGCCCGAAGTGATACTTCGAGACCCGCGCGACGGCGGCGACCGCGTCGAGGTTGAGCGACTCGCGATAATGCCGGTCGAGGTGGTCGCGAGCACGCCGCAGATGAGCCAGGAGCTGCACGGGCACCACCCTCGTCGTCATGCCAGCACTGTACCGCCGCCACGGAGCACCGTCACCTGCCGTATTCACCTCCGTGCGCAGTGCGACGGGGGATGTGAAAGGTGCCCGGATTCGGCTAGGTTGGCCGGGCATTACGTTTTGTCGTTCGCTGTCAGCCGTTCGTGTGAGGGGGTGCTCATGGTGTTCCGGCGCAGGACCATGGTCACGTTGGTGGTCGTCTCGATGCTTGCCCTCACTGCGTGCGGCTCGGACAAGAAGAAGGACCATTCGACCGCCCTCCCCGCCACCGGCGCACCCACCGCGCCGGCGTCCGCGGAGCCGTCACCGACGGCCGCCGCGTCGCCCTCGGCGGGGCCGTCCGCGTCGAAGTCGCCGGCAGGAAAGCCGTCGCCGAAGCCGAGCGCGTCGACGGTGAAGGGTCCCGAGGGCACGTTCGTGATCCGCCCGCCGGGCACCGGTCACGGCGCCGCGGGCTCGCAGAGCCGCACCGGGTCCACCGCGGTCGCGCTGACGTTCGACGACGGGCCGGACCCCGTCAACACCCCGAAGATCCTCGACCTGCTGCGCGACAACGGCGTGAAGGCCACCTTCTGCCTCGTCGGCTTCCGCGCCCGGGACAACCCGGCCCTGGTCAAGCGGATCGCGGCCGAGGGGCACACCCTGTGCAACCACTCCTGGCAGCACCTGACGGACCTGGCGAAGAAGGAGCCGGGGTACATCGACTGGGACCTCAAACACACGAACGACGCCATCCGTGCCGCCGCCGGCGCCAACGTTCCGATCAAGTACTTCCGGGCACCCGGCGGCAACTTCACCCCGGGCCTGATCGCGAAGGCGAAGGACATGGGGATGGCGTCGATCTACTGGGACGCCGATCCCGCGGACTGGAACCATTCGAAGGACGCCAATGACGCCGCCCACATCAAGCGGGTCATCGCCGAAGTGAAGAAGCAGATCCGGCAGGGCTCCATCGTGCTGTCGCACGACAACAAGCAGCCCGACACGATCGTCGCCTACCAGACGCTGCTGCCGTTCCTGAAGCAGTACTTCACCCTCGAGGCCCTCTGAGGCGCTCGTCGAGGGCGGCTATGTCGGGCAGGAACCACGCGTCGCGGCGACGGTTGGACTCGCGGACCAGGTCGCTCAGCGCGGTGCTGGCCTCGACCGGTGCGGTGATGTCACCGACGACGGCGAGCCGCACCCGGTAGTTGACGAGCTTCTGCAGGATCTCCCCCGCCACCCCGGTCCGCAGCGTCCAGAACTCGGCGGCGATCCGGGCGGCCGGCACGACGAGCAGCTCGGCGTCGTGCTCCAGCGCGGCGCCGACGAGGTCGCCGGCGTCGAGCTCGGTGCCGACGGCCGGGCCGTCCTCGGGCAGGATCAGCGTCGCGAGGCCGTGCAGGGTGGTGACGGTCGGGTCCATGCCGCCGATTGTCCCCTCACCGGGGCACTCGGTGCAGCACGGTTTCGGTGAGCGCGCCGCCGGCCACGGTTGCCGTCATGTAGGTGGCGTACGGCTGGCTCCTGCGGTCCGTCGGCGACCCCGGGTTGAGCAGTCGCAGCCCCGCGGGTGTAACGGTGTCCCACGGGATGTGGGAGTGGCCGAAGACGAGCAGATCCCGGCCCGGGAAACGGTCCTGGCAGCGTGGCTCCCGGCCGGTCGCCGGTCCGGTCTCGTGCACGACCGACACCCGCAGCCCGTCGAGGTCGGCGTCGGCGATCTCGGGCAGCCGCGCCCGCAACGCCGGGCCGTCGTTGTTGCCGTACACGCCGATCAGCCGCGCCGAACGGGCCTCGAGGCGATCCAGGAACGGCTCGTCGACCCAGTCACCCGCGTGGATGACGACGTCGGCGGCCTCGACCGCTGCCCAGACCGCCGCCGGCAGGTCCCGGGCCCGCTTCGGTACGTGGGTGTCGGCGACGAGCACGAGCCTCATCCGGCCGACGGTACCCGTACATGGAGAAGCACCCCGGAAAACCGGGGTGCTTCTCGCAGCATGCTTACGCCTTGGTGACGACCGTGCCGACGATCTTGTCGCTCAGGGTCTGCTTCTTCTGGTCCCACAGCGGGAACAGGTAGCCGATGCAGCAGATGCCGTCGACGACGTGCGCGAGGTCACGGACGAACGCCATGCCGGCGCCGATCGGCTGACCGGTCTGCTCCTTGATCAGGTGCAGGCCGAGCGCCTTCTTGCCGAGGCTCTGGCCCTGGCCGCCGAGGTACCAGCGGTTGTAGCCCAGGTAGACCAGGCCGAGCAGGAAGAAGACGAAGTAGAGCACACCGAGCGTGCCGTCGTCGTTGCGGCCGAGAGCGGCGCCGATGCCGACCAGCACCGCGTACGGGAGCATGTCGATGATGTAGGCACCGACGCGCACGGGCCAGGATGCGAGGTTCATGGAACTCCTTGGACGTGAACAACTGGGGGTATTGCGAAACGTTCCGGCTCAGGCGAACCCGAACCGGTGCAACTGGAAGGCCCAGCTCACGGCTGCGGCCACGAGCATCGCCCGTCCCATCCGTGACCGGGCCCGGTCCGACCACGGCACCGGGGCGCCGATCAGGCCGAACTGCCGCAGCATGATCAGCGGAATGGTCACGAGCGTCACCGCCGCCAGACCGAAGATGCCGGGGTTCGCCGCCGCGGCGGCGCCGAGGTGTCCGTGCACGAGCGCCACGGCGGCGGTGGTCAGGCCGCAGCCCGGGCACGGGATACCGGTGAACGTGAACAGCAGGCACGGGGCACCGAGACCGGTGGACGCCGTGAACATCGGCCAGCACGCGGCGGCGACAGCCGCGGCGGCGCCGAAGCCACCGAGTCGTTCCGGGACGGAGAACTGCTTACGCACGTGACCTGCTCGATCGACGGTATGGAATCGCGATCGTATGGCACGGGGTCAGTCGATCACCACCCCGTTAGGTCATCCGAACGCACAGCATCCGCGCCGAACGCGGTGACAGAATCGTACGCATACCGGTACACACGCGGATGCAAAGGGCGTGAGCGCGACAATATCGATACGAAAGATTTGTGCGGTGGACGCGCGGCGTGCACCCTAACCCGCCCTGGTCCGCCCGCCGCGCCCGGCCTCAGCCGCCGCTCAGGCGCCCGCGTGTTTTTGCGCACCTGCACGCGCATGACATCCGTCATGGGGTCGCGGGTGACGCCACACAGATCCGCCGCGGTGGATGCCCGGCGATGCTTCTGGCATGACGAACGCAGCAGTCCAGTTGACCGGCCTGACGAAGCGGTTCGGTGCACTCACCGCCGTGGACGGGCTGGACCTCACGATCCGCCGGGGCGAGGTCGTCGCGCTCCTCGGCCCGAACGGCGCCGGCAAGTCCACGACGATCGACATGCTCCTCGGCCTGCTGCGCCCCGACGAGGGCACGGTCCTGCTCGACGGGCAGTCGCCGGCGAAGGCGATCGCGAGGGGCACCGTCGGCGCGCTGCTGCAGAGCGGCGGCCTGCTGCCGGACCTGACCGCGGGCGAGACGGTCCGCCTCACCGCCGCCCTGCAGCAGCGGTCGCGGCCGGTACGGGAGGTGCTCGAACGCGCGGGCGTCACCGAGTTCGCCAACCAGCGGGTCGGTGGCCTCTCCGGCGGGCAGCAGCAGCGGATCCGTTTCGCGATGGCCCTCGTCGCCGACCCTGACCTGCTGGTGCTCGACGAGCCGACGACCGGCATGGACGTCGAGACCCGCCGCGGCTTCTGGACCACGATGCGGCAGGAGACCGCGCAGGGCCGCACCGTCCTGTTCGCCACGCACTACCTCGACGAGGCCGACGCGTACGCGGACCGTATCGTGCTGCTGCGCTCCGGCCAGGTCATCGCCGACGGCACCGCCGCCCAGATCAAGGCCGCCGTCACCGGCCGCACCATCCGCGCCACCCTTCCCGGCGCCGACCTCGTCGGCCTCGCCGCGCTGCCGGGCGTCGACCGCGTCGAGACCCGCGGCGACGTCATCATGCTGCACTGCGAAGACTCGGACACCGCCCTGCGGTCCCTGCTCGGCTCCACCGACGCGCGAGACGTCGAAGTCACCGCGCGCAACCTCGAAGACGCCTTCATCGCCCTCACCGCCGCCGGGAGCGCCAAGTGAACACGACCTACCTCCGCATGGAGATCGTCCGCCTCGTCCGCAACAAGCGCGTCGTCATCTTCTCCATGCTCATGCCCGCCCTGCTCCTGCTCATCATCGGCGGCGTCTCCGTCGGCGGCGACCCGGACGCCAAGAAGTACGTCATGGTCAGCATGGCCCTCTTCGGCGCGATGACCGCCGCGCTCACCAGCGGCAGCACCATCGCCGTCGAGCGCGGCCTCGGCTGGAACCGCACCCTGCGTCTCACGCCCCTCTCCCCCGGCGGCTACGTCGTCAACAAGGTCATCGTCGCGCTCCTCGTCGCCGTCCCGCCGGTCCTCGTCACGTTCCTCGTCGGCGCCATCGGCCTGCACGTCCGCCTTACGCTGGTCGAGTGGGTGCTGTGCTTCGCCGGGGCCTGGCTGTCGGCGCTGCCCTTCGCCGCGCTCGGCGTCGTCATCGGCTACCTCGCCAAGCCCGACGGCGTCCAGCAGGTGACCGCGCTGCTCAACCTGACCCTCGCCGCGTTCGGCGGGCTCTGGGTGCCGGTCCAGCTGATGCCGAACCTCATGCAGCAGATCGCGAAGCTCACGCCCTCCTACTGGACCGGCGAGGTCGCCCGCAGCCCCCTCGACCACGGCCACATCGACGTCCAGGCCATCCTCGTCCTCGGCGGCTGGACCGTCGCCCTGGCACTCGTCGCGCTGCGCCGGTTCCGCGTCGACACCGCTCGCGCCTGAGCCGTCGGTACCGTGTCCGTCATGAGCGACCCGACCAGGCGCCGCCCCACACCCAGACTCTTCTGGCTGTGGGCGGCGGTCTGGCTGTTCTACATGGCCAACCCCATCGGTGCCGCCTGGCGCCGCCCCGAGGTCTGGGAGCGCGCGGTCGGCATCACGGCGGCGCTCGCGTTCTGCGTGCTCTACCTGATGTCGTTCGTGGCCGCCCGCACCGCTGTGAACCGCACGGGAGCGCCGCTGAAGCCGGCCTCCTCGCTGACGCGGCTGGGACTCATGGCCGCCCTGGCCGCCGTCCTGACGTCCGTGGTGGGCGAATCGGGGCTGACGGCCCTGGTCTATCTCGGCGTCATTGCCATCTTCACCCTCGGCCCGCGGCTCGCCTGGACCGTGGTGCTCCTCGCCGCCGGGACCGCCGCCGCGCTGCCGAAGCTCGTGCCCGGCTGGGACGGCGGTATCGACCTCACCTTCGCCGTCCTCGTCGCCGCGCTCGCCGTCTGGGGCGTGACGCGCGTCTTCCAGCGCAACGCCCAGCTCGCCGAGGCCCGCGAGGAGATCACCCAGCTGGCCGTCGCCGCCGAACGCAACCGCTTCGCCCGCGACCTGCACGACCTCCTCGGCCACTCCCTCACCGTCGTGTCCGTGAAGAGCGAGCTCGCCGCCCGTCTGGTCCGCCTCGCCCCGGACCGCGCCGAGGCCGAACTCGCCGACATCCAGCGCCTGGTCCGTGAGGCCCTCGTCGACGTCCGCGCCGCCGTCTCCGGCTACCGCGACATGTCCCTGGCAACCGAGCTCGCCTCCGCCCGCAGCGCCCTGGACGCCGCCGGCATCGAGGCCGAGGTGCCGCTGACCGCCGAGGCCGCCGACCCCGCCCAGCAGCAGCTCTTCGCCTGGGTCGTCCGCGAGGGCGTCACCAACGTGATCCGCCACAGCGAAGCAAAGCACTGCTGGATCCGCCTCGAACGCAACGCCGTCGAGATCAGCGACGACGGCCGTGGCCCAGCCGGCCGCTCTGGCAGTCCGGGCAGTTCGGGCAGTCCAGGCAGCCCTGGCAGCCCTGGCAGCCCCGCAAGCCCCGGTGCCGCCTCGGCCGCTCGCCGGGACGCCGTCTCGGCTTCCTCTGCCCACTCGTCCACGGACCGGGCTTCTGCCGCTGGTCCTGCCGACCAGGACGCTGCCGGCCACGGCTTGGCCGGCCTCCGCGAACGCGTCGACTCCGCCGGCGGCACCCTGATCATCGGCAACCGCGACGGCGGCGGCTTCGTCCTGCGCGCCACGGTCTGACCGGCCCTCCCGTCCTCGACCCGCGAAGGCGACCGTTTGCTGTTCAACAGGCCTAAAGCAGTTGTCAGCGACCAGGCCCCCGGGCAGGCTCCCGCTGGTGGACACACCTCCGATCCGGACGGATCCCTCTCGCTCGCCGTCCACGGCGCCGTCCACGGCCGCTGGCCCTTGGATTCGGCAGCCGCCTGGCAGCACCCCTGCGAACCCGCCAACGCCACAGGAGCCCAGCTCAGCAACACAGGCCGCACAGACCGGCACGGGCACCGCGAACGGAGCACGCAGCATGGGCAGTACAGGTGGGGCTGACGGCACCAGCGGGGCGGGCGCCGCGAGCAAGACGAGCGTCACGAACACGGCGGACGGTGCGAACACCACGAGCACCACGAGCGCCACGGGCACGACGGGCGCCACGAACACGGCGGGTGGTGCGAACACCACGAGCATCGCGGGCACGACGGGCGCCACGAACACGACGGGCGGTGCGAACACCACGAGCGCCGCGGGCACGACCGGTGGAGTAGGCACGACCGGTGGAGCGGAACCTGTGGCGGACGTGGTCGAGCGAGCCCTCGCGACGGTCGACGCGGCGCTGCCGACGACGGTGCGGGCGAAAGCCGAAGCGGCAGGTGCGCACGACTGGCTGCGGCGACTGCCTGAGCTCGTCGCCGGGATCGAAGAGGACTGGGCGGTGCGCGTCGGGCGGGTGTACAGCGACGCCACCGAGGCCTTCGTCGCCGACGTGACCATGGCCGATGGCACGCCGGCGGTGCTGAAGCTGATCGTGCCGCGCCCCGGCAACGCGACGGCGAACGAGATCACAGTCCTGCGGCTCGCCGGCGGTGACGGTTGTGCGCGGCTGCTCCGGCACGACGTGGCGAGGGACGCGCTGCTGCTGGAGAAGCTCGGCCCGAGCCTGTCCGAACTGGGCCTGCCGATCACTCGCCGGCACGAGATCCTTTGCGACGTGGCGAGCCGGGTGTGGCGGCCCGCACCGGATGCCGGACTGCCGACAGGGGCGGCGAAGGGCGAGTGGCTCGCCGCGTTCATCACAGATCTGTGGGAACGGCTGGACCGGCCGTGTGCCGAGCAGACCGTTGCGCACGCCCTCTCCTGCGCCGAACGCCGGGTCGCCGCCCACGACGACGAACGTGCCGTCCTCGTCCACGGCGACGTCCACGAATGGAACACGCTGCGCGCGGCTGACGGCTTCCGTCTGGTCGACCCGGACGGACTGCTCGCAGAGGCGGAATACGACCTCGGCGTCATCATGCGCGAGGACCCGGTCGAACTCGTGGCCGCCGACCCCCGCGACCGGTCGCGCTGGCTCGCAGCCCGCACCGGCCTCGACGAGACCGCGATCTGGGAGTGGGGCGTCGTCGAACGCGTCTCGACCGGCCTCGTCCTCGTCCAGGTCGGCCTCCAGCCCTTGGCCGCCCAGATGCTCGCCGCCGCCGACACCATCACCGCGATGCGCATCTGACACCTCCTCGTCTTTCAGCGTGCCGGCCTCAGGTTTCAGCGGGCCGGCCCCGGGCCGGCGAAGCGTCGCCATCAGCCTCAGTGCGTCGTTGCCGCCGGGTCGCCCCGTGCATCGACGTCACCGGGCCATTCGTGCGTCGTTGCCACCAGGTGCCCTGTGCGCGGCGCTCGCGAGCCGCAGCGAGGTCACAGCGTCCGCACCAATGCGGCTCGGCCACCGAGACTGCCCGGCATCAGCCTCACCGTCGCCACCGAGGCTGCTCGGCACGGGTCGCGACCGCTGCCGCCGCGACCGCTTGCCAGTCGGCGCTCGTGGACTGCCGGCATTGCCGCCGCGATCGCCTTGCGGCGCGCGGCGCGTCCAGCACTGAGTGAACGGCGCCCTGATGGCTTCGGCCGCGGCATCCCCACGTCCGCCGGCGTCGGGCACGCGGGCGTGAGGTGCTCGTTGGCGAACAGGCGGGCGTGAGGGTGCTCGTTGGGCGTCATGCGTGCGACAGGAGGACACGGGCGGCAACGTTGCGGGTGGCGATGCCGAGGCGCGTCTTCGGGATCAGCATCGTCGTGGCGAGGCCGACGGAGCGCTGCTTGGCGTCTGTGTGGGTGCGGTGGGACGACTCGTATGCCATGAAGGCCAAAGCATGGTCGGACGGGCTTGCTGCCAGGGCGGTGGCAAGGGTGTGCGCACCGGCCATGGCGAGGCTTGAGCCGTCGCCGAACAGGGAAACGCAGGACGCCGCGTCGCCGAGCAGCGTCACCCTGCCGTGCGACCAGGACGGCAGGCGGACCTGGCTGACGGAGTCGAAATACAGGTCCGGTGTCGTCTGCAGCCGGTCGAGCAGCTCTGGGACACGCCAGCCTCCACCCGCATAGGCGTCCGTGACGATCCGCTTGTGCTGGGCTGCGTCGCGGTGGTCGAAGCCCTCGACCATCGGGCCACGGAAGATGAACGCGACCATCGCCCGGCCCGTCGACGGATGGATCGACACCAGCTTGCGGGGCGTGTTGTGCATCAGGACGTCGTGCGGATATTCGGCCGGGCCGTCCAGCGGCATCGTGGCCACCCAGACGCCCATGTGCCGCACGAACTCACGCTCAGGGCCGAAGACGAGCCTGCGCACCGCGGAGTGCAGGCCGTCGGCGCCGACGAGGAGGTCGAAACGGCGTGCAGCTGCGCGCTCGAACATGACGTCGACGCCACCGCCGTCCTGGGTCACCGAGGTGATGGTGTCGTCCCACAGCAGCTCGGCGTCGTCGCGGGCGGCCTCCTGCAGGATCGCGGCCAGGTCGCCGCGGGGCAGCTCGACCTCGCGGTTGCCCGCCGCGCTCTTGGAGGTCGGCATCGGCACGCGGCCGGACGGACGGCCCTTGGCGTCGATGACGAGCATCGAGGTGGCGTGGGTGGCGGCGGCGCGCAACTGGGGCATGATGCCCAGCTCCTCGGCGACGGGCAGGGCCGGACCGCGCACGTCGACCGGATTGCCGCTTGAGCGCAGGCCACCGGCGCGCTCCACGATCGTGGGGCGGAACCCGTGGCGGGCCAGGAAGTGCGCGAGTGTCGGGCCGGCCACGCCGGCGCCGGAGATGAGGACCGTGGGAGGAGTCATGCCCGAGACAGTACCTGCATTCAGTGCAGAAATACAACGAGTGCAAGTTGACACTTGGTGCGATACGATGTCGGCATGAACCTGCGTGACCGAAAACGCGCTCGCATCCGGCAGTCGCTCGTCGACGCCGCGACGGAGCTGTTCGAACGGGACGGCTATGAGCGCACGACGGTGGCGGACATCGCCGCGGCGGCGGACATCGGCACACGCACGTTCTTCAGCTATTTCGCCAGCAAGGAGGAGTTGCTGTTTCCCGAGAGCGACTACCGGGTGCAGGCGGCCGTCGATGCGATCGCGGCCCGCGACCCTGAGGACACCCCTGTCGAAGTGCTGGTCCGTGCCCTGCATCTGACCGGCGCCGACAGCGACGACCTGACCGACCGGTTGGCGGCGCTGCGGCTGCGACTGATCCGGGAGGTGCCGGCGGTGCGGGGGCGGGCGCTGCAGATTCAGCTGGACGCGCAGCAGCAGATCGCGGCGCACCTGGCCGAGGCGTTCCCGGAGCAGTTGGACCGGGTCAAGGCCGGCGCGCTGGTCGGGGCGTTCGTCGGCGCCGTGACCGGGGCGGTGCAGGTGGTGATGGACGACATGCCGGCGCACCACGACCCGAAGGAGCTGCGGTCGGCGGTCGAGGAGGCGACAAGCGTTGCGCTGCGACCTTGGATGACGACCCGGAGCCGCTAGGACGTTCCGCTGATGACATCCCCCGCAAGGCTGCGCCGGGCCGGATCAGGCGCGACCAGGCGGGGCCGGACCAGGCCGGACCAGGTGAGGACAGACCGGGCCGGGCCCGGACGGGTGAGGTAAGACCGGGGCGGGTGGAGCCGGGGCGGGCGGGCCGGGCGGGGCGAGCTGGGCAGGGCGAGCTGGGCAGGGCGAGCTGGGCAGGGCGAGCTGGGCGGGCCGGGCGGGCGGGCGGGGCAGGGCGGGCCGGGCGGGCCGGGCAGGGCGCGCCGGGCCGGCGGGGCAGGGCGGGCTTGAGGTGGACCCGGAGTGTTGCTCCAGGGAGTGGGGACCCCACCGGACGGGTGACCCGCGGCGAAGAGTCGGGCATGATCGTGGCAAGGTGGCAAGCGCGACACCATAGCGCGGAAACGGACAAGGGGGACGAACAATGAGCTTCTTCGACCGGGTGAAGGACCTCGCGGACCAGCACGACGACAAGGTTGACGCGGCGTTGGAGAAGGTCGGCGACATCGTCGACGACAAGACGGGCGGCAAGCACACCGAGCACATCGACAAGGCCGTCGACGCCGCGCAGCAGCACACGGGCGCCGGGGACAGCACCAAGAACCAGTAGGGCTAGGCGGCGGCCTTCTTGGCCGCGGCGTAGGCCAGGTGCAGGAAGTCGGCGCCGGCGATCGCGCTCGCCACGCCCATGCCGAAGCGGGTCAGTCGCGGGGCGAACACGAGGCCGGCGCCGAGGCCCGACGCGACCCAGACCGCGGTGCAGAAGGGGCAGGTCAGCAGCTCGCCGAGGGCATGTTGGACGCCGTGGCCGCGGGGGCTCTCGTTGAGTTCCGCGGAGCCTGCGGCGCTCTCGAACTGGGTGACGGGTGCGCGCAGCGGGCTGGTGATCGTGTCCTTGGTGATGAGCCGGGACAGCTTGTGGGTGGACACGGCGAGCAGTGCCACGTCCGCCGCCGAGGGACGCTCCGGGAGCCCTTTTCCGGTGAGTTTGGCAACACCCGCGGCCGCGGCGACTGCGGCGCTGAAGACGGCCATGACCGTCGCGTACCCACGCAGCGGACGCTCATCGGGGGCCTTGCGCGCGTACGCGTCCGCGGCGCGAACATCGATGCCTGCCATAGGGGCCCGGCTACCCGAACCGTGCGACCGGCAAACCAGGTGATCGTCTCGGGTACGATGGGTCCGCAACGTCGACCCCCGCGCCGCGACCACCACCGTCAGCGCCGGGCAGGACGACCCCTCAGACGTTCGGAGACTTCATGGCGGTCCGCCGCCTCATCCCTTCCTCCTCGTCGGCGAGCTTCGCCGATCTCGGCGTGCCCGCGCCGCTCGTCGCGGTGCTCGCCGCCAACGGCGTGTCCGAGCCGTTCCCGATCCAGACGGCCACGCTGCCGGATGCGATCGCCGGCCGTGACGTGCTCGGTCGGGGCCGCACCGGCTCCGGCAAGACGTATGCGTTCGTGCTGCCGGTGCTGATCCGGCTCGCCGCGAGCCGGGCGCGCAACCCGCGCCGTCCCGGCCGGCCGCGGGCGCTGGTGCTGGTGCCGACCCGTGAGCTCGCGACGCAGGTCGAGGCCGCGATGTCCCCGCTCGCGCAGGCGCTGTCGCTGCGCACCCAGGTCGTGTTCGGTGGCGTCGGGGCCAACCCGCAGATCGCCGCCCTGCGTGCCGGTGTCGACGTGCTCGTCGCCTGCCCCGGCCGGCTCGACGACCACGTCCGGTCCGGTCACGCCCGCCTCGACGACATCGAGGTCACGGTCCTGGACGAGGCCGACCACATGGCCGACCTGGGCTTCCTGCCGGTGGTCCGCCGGCTGCTCGACGCGACGCCCACCGACGCGCAGCGGCTGCTGTTCTCCGCGACGCTCGACGCGGGTGTCGACGTGCTCGTCCGCCGGTATCTGACCGACCCGGTGACGCACAGTGTCGACCCGGTCTCCGCGCCGCCGGTCGACATGACCCACCACGTGCTGCACCTGCGGGACGAGGACCGCTTCCCCGTGCTGGTCGAGCTGACCGCGGCGCCTGGACGCACCGTCGTGTTCACGCGCACCAAGCGTGGCGCGAAGACGCTTGCCCGCAAGTTGGTCGCCGCTGGTGTACCGGCCGTCGAACTGCACGGCAACCTGGCGCAGAACGCGCGCGACCGGAACCTCACCGCGTTCTCCGACGGCAGCGCCCGCACGCTGGTCGCGACCGACATCGCCGCCCGCGGCATCCACGTCGACGACGTCGCGCTGGTCATCCACGCGGACCCGCCGGCGGAGCACAAGGCGTATCTGCACCGGTCGGGCCGCACCGCCCGGGCGGGCGCCAGCGGCACCGTGATCACGCTGATGACCGACAAGCAGACCGGCGACGTGCGGCAGCTGGCCCGCGAGGCCGGGATCAAGCCGACGATCACCCGGACGCGGCCCGGCGACTCGCTGCTGACGGAGCTCGCCCCCGGCCAGCGCACGTTCCACGAGCCGCCCGCCGAGCCGGTGGCGGTCCCCCGCCAGCAGGGCCGCGGCCGGGCCAGGGCCGCCGACGACGACACCGACGCCCCGCGCACTGCAGGACGCCGCTCCGGCCGCCGTCGCGGCGCCGGCGCGAGCGCGGAGCACGCCACGAGCGCCGGCGGCCGCGGTACACCGGCGGCACAGGAAAACACGAACCGCCGGAGCACCGCGGCGTCGACCGGAGGCACCCGCGGCACCACGGCGACGGGCGGCACCCGGGGCGCCACGGCGGGTGCGGGCACCCGCGGCACCGCGGCGGCGACCGGGGAAGCCCGGAGCATCCGCGGCGGCCAGCAGGCGAGCACCAGGCGCGCCGCGGACCAGGGCACCACGAGGCGCGCCGCCGATCAGGGCGCGGCACGCCAGACCACGAGCGAAACCGGTGAGGCCGGCGGTGGTGGACGCCGTCACGGGCGCCGGCCGTCCAACCAGCGGGAAGGTCAGCGTCAGTCGTCCACGGCGACCGGCGCCGGGACCACCGGCGGGGGCACGGCGAAGGCGACCGGCACGGCGTCCACCGCCAGGCCGGCCGGCGTGGCATCGACCGGCAGACCGGCCGGCGCCGCGGCGTTCTCATCACAGACCAGGGTCGGCCGCCGCAGCGGACGCTGACAAAGCAGACGCTGACGCAGACAAAGCCGACACTGACAGCAGCGGGTGGGATCGCTCACCGATCCCACCCAGTCGCGTAACAGAGCGTCAGGCCGGCAGACCCCACCGGACCAGCTGGGCCTGCCGCAGCTGCGCCGCCGGGTCGTGGGTGGCGTCGATCGCCCGTGCCCGCTGGTCCAGCCGGCGAAGGGTCACCGAAGAGGCCCATCCGGGATCAGACGTGCACCGCGAGCCGGGTGTCGCCGCGCATGCGATCCGGCCGGCCGGATCGCAGCACCACGAAAGCGCTCAGGAGACGGCCGGCGCCGCCGACGTTGCAGGGCATGGCACGTGCCCGCACCGAGTCCGCCCGGCAGATCGCCGACCTGCTCAAGACCGCCCGTGCGGCGCTCGGGCTGAGCCTGGCGTTCATGACCCGGCTGGACGAGACGACCCAGCACCTGGAGGTCGTGGAGTCGGCGCTGCCGATGCTGTTCCGCGACGGCACGAAGCGCCCCCGGGCCGGCTCGTTCTGCCAGTCCATCATGGACGGCAAGCTGCCTGCGGTGATCCCGGACGTCACGAAGTTCCCGGAGGCGATGCGGCTGCCCGCGGCGAGGATGCCGCGCATCCGCAGCTACGTGTCGGTGCCGGTGGTGCTCAGCGACGGCACCGTCTACGGCACGTTCTGCGCCGCCGGGCTCGGTGCGGACAAGGAGCTCAGCCGGCGCGACAAGGCGCTGATGGAGGTGCTGTCGCAGGCCGCCGCGCTGATCGTCGAGCCGGACTTCCGCCGGCGGGAGCTGCACGCGGAGATCGGCGACCGGATCGGGCCGGTCATCGACGCCGGCGGGCCGCACGTCGTGCTGCAGCCGATCGTCGACGTGGCGACCGGCCGGCGGATCGGGGCGGAGGCGCTGAGCCGGTTCCCGAAGGAGTGGGACCGCGGCCCGGACGCCTGCTTCGCCGAGGCGCACGAGATCGGCGTCGGCGACCGCCTGGAGATCCTCGCCCTGCGGAAGGCGGCGGAGCATCTGCCGCGCGTCGGCGGGTACATCGCCATGAACATCTCACCGTCGACGCTGCTCACCGAAGCATGCCTGGATCTGCTGGGCGGCCTGCCGCTGGACCGGATCGTGCTGGAGCTGTCGGAGCACCAGCAGGTCGAGGACTACGACCGGCTGAAGGGGGTCCTCGCCCCGCTGCGCGGCGGCGGGATGCGGCTGGCGATCGACGACGTCGGTGCCGGGTTCTCCTCGCTGCGGCACATCGTGCTGACCCAGCCGGACGTCATCAAGCTGGACCGCAGCATCGTCACCGGCGTCGGGGCCGACCACGTGCTGCGCGTCCTCACGAGGTCGCTCGTCGACCTGGCCGAGGCGTGCGGTGCCACGGTCGTCGCGGAGGGGGTGGAGACCGAGGCCGACCGGCTCGCGCTCGCCGACCTCGGTGTCCATCACGGTCAGGGCTGGTTCTTCGGGCGCCCTGGTGCCCCGTCGGCGCTGCGGCCAAGTTACGAGCTGAGGCAGCCGATCCTGGACGCGCCGATGGCCACGTCGTCGAACCACAGGGTGTCGTCGCCGACGCCGTAGCTCTCCCAGCCCAGCCGCAGGTCGGTCACCCGCGGCTGCCACACCTTCGACATCCACTGCTGGTCGATGTCGGGGGTCGCCACCCCGTCGGCCTGCAGGCCCGGCACGGCGGCGCCGTTGAGCCACGTCGAGAGCAGCCCGCGGCCGTCCACCATGAACTCCACGCAGTTCCACTGCCCGGTCGGCAGCGGACGGCTCTGCGCGACACCGGCCGGGCTCTGCGCCGGCAGGGTCGCGTCGTCGGACTCACGGTTCCACTGCAGGGCGCTGTTCTGCCCGCCGAGGCGCAGGTCCTTGCCGTCCGCGTTGTCCTTCAGCGCCGCGAACGCGACGTGCGCCACGGGCAGGGCCGTCGAGTGACGGACGTACATCCGCGCGTACCAGACGGAACCCAGACCACTGAGGTCCTTGGTGGGCTTCACGTAGACGTGGTTGCAGTAGCCCGCCTTGCCGTCGACGCGGACCGACTTCGTGCCGCTGTGCGTGACGGCGGTGTCCACCGTGGCCGTTCCCGTGCCTGAGCAGTTGGCGTTGGAGACCGTCCACGCACCGGACACGCCGCCGCTGGTCTGGCTCTCGAAGCCGTCGCAGAACGCCGCGCCGGTGCAGCCCGCGGGCGGCGGGCCAGAAGACGTGCCGGCGGACGGCGAAACCGAAGCCGATGCCGATGCCGATGCAGGAGGCGGCGTCTGCCCGTTGGCAGCGCAGGAGAGCTGCGGCGTCATGGCCGTGCCGTTGGCCAGGAGGCCGAACGTGGTGCTGCCGCCCGGCGGGACGGTGCCGTTCCAGGTCGCGTTGACCGCGCTGACCGCGGCGCCGCTCTGGGTCAGGACCGCGTTCCAGCCCTGGCTCACCTGCTGCCCGCCGGGCCAGGTCCACCCGACACGCCAGCCGTTGACCGCGGCGGTGCCGGAGTTGGCCACCTTGACCTCGGCCTGGAAGCCGCCCTGCCAGCTGTTGGTGATCTGGTACGTGGCGGTGCAGCCCGCGTTCCCGGTGGGCGGCTTCGGGCTGGCCGACGAAGAGGCCGAGGCCGAGGTGGACGCGGAAGGCGAGGCCGACGTGGACGGGCCGGGACCGGTGGTGCCGACGCCGGTCACCTCGCCGTGCCCGCCGTCGAACGTGACGTCGGAGCAGCCGTAGAACGTCTCGGTGCTGTCCGACCGGGACCACACCGAGTAGATGATGTGCCGGCCCGACTTGTTCGACGGCAGCCTGCCGCTCCAGTAGTAGTGCCCGTCGTTGGTGCCGGGCGAGCCGACCTGCGCCGGGTTCGTCACCTGGAGGAACGGCGTGGACTCCAGATCCGACCAGCCGAACTGCCGGGTCGGGTCGAAGCCGTCCCTGGTGACGTACAACGAGAACGTGCCCGGGTGCGCAGCCCAGTTACTGTAGTCGAACTCCATTGTGGAGCCTGACGTGAGGTGGGTCAGCGGCCAGTCGGACCGGTTCAGGTCGAAGCCGGAGAAGTCGTAGACGGTCGCGCCGCCGCTGCAGAGCTTCCCGTCCGGGATGAAGCCGGACGTCCGGCCGGCACCGTCGGAGCGCAGCATCGCGAACCAGTTGTAGAGCGAGTTCGGCCCGCTCTGCGCGACGGCGGCGGCGCACGCCGGGTTCTTCGGCTGGATCGCCCCGGTGGCGTTCAGGCCGTCCTTCCAGCACAGATACGTCCGGCTGCCCGGCACCATCATCGCGCCGTGCGCGGCCGCCGGGTCCGCCGCGATGACCACCGTGCCCGCGCCGACGGTCGCCGCCACGAGCCACAGCGCCAGTCTTCGTCGTCGATTCATGGAACCTCTCTCCCCAAAGGCATTCACTGCCCTGGATTGCACGGGGTGTGACCGTCCCCTGGCAACGAACCGGCGACCGGACGGTGCATCGACGCTGGAGGGCCGTGAAACATTCACCGAATGGTCGGATATTTCGATACTTCAGGTGAACCGCTCGCGCGGGACACGTGCGACCCTCGATGCTTACCGCCATGTCGAGCACTGGACCGGCAGCGGTCCTCGAAGCGGCGGAGCTCTGCGCTGCCGCAGGCGATCACGCCGATGCCGCCCACCTGCTGGCCGACGCCCTGGTCACGGGCCCCGCAGACGCCGACCTGCTGCGCGCGCTCGCCGAGGCGCAGTCCGCGATCGGCTGGGACGGCTGCGCGCTCGCCCTGCTCGCCGAGGCTCACCGCACCGCCCCCGACGACGAGGCGGTGATCACCGCCCGTAACGCCTCGCTGCGGGAGCACGGCCGCTTCGTCGAGGCGCTCGCCGTGCTCGGCACGACCCCGCACCGGGCCCTGCGCGCCGGCACGTACGCGGACATGGGCCTGCCCGTCCTCGCCGTCGAGACCGACCCGACCGGCCGCCGCGGCCTGTGGTGGCGCACCGGCGGCCCCGTCGCGGCCCTGCGCGCGCGTCGGCGCCGCGACGAGGACGAGATCCTCACCGGCCTGGTCGAGGCGGCCGGCCCCGCCACCCGGACCCCGGTCGACATGCCGGCACTGCTCACCCGGATCGTCAACGGCACCGACCAGGACCGCGACGCGATCGCCGCCTGCCGCGCCTCGGTGGAGCACATGGACGCCGGCCGCCCCGCCGAGGCCGCCACCGTCCTCGCCGACGCGCTGCGCCGCGACTCCACCCATCCGCTGCTGCTGCGCCGGGCCGCCCGGGTCGCCGAGCAGCTCGACCGTCTCGCTCCGGCTCTGGCGCTGTACCGGCGGATCACCGTCGACCCGAGCCCGGTCGCCGCACTGGTCCGGCAGGGCACGCTGCTGATCCGGATGCACCGTCTGCCCGAGGCGGTCCGGTTCGTCGAAGGCCTCCCTGCGGAGACCGCCCGCGCCCTTCCCCTGCGCCGCATCGTGGCGACGGCCCACGACGCCGCCGGGCGGCCGGACCCGCAGACGATGGCCGCCTGGCCTCCACTGCCCGTCGAGGACCTGCTCGGCCCGCTCGCGACCGGGCCAGCCGCGGACCTCATGGACGCCACCGCCAGCGCGGCCGACACCCTGCACCGCGCCCGTCGCGCCGACGAGCAAGGCGACGAGCAGGCCGCGGTCGACGTCCTCACCGCGGCCACCGGCGACGGGGATCCGCAGATCCTCAAGGAGCTGTGGGGCCGGTTGTCCCGGGCCGGCCGGGAGGAGGAGGCCCTCGTCCGGGCCGGCGAGCTGGCCGCGACGGACCCGAACGACGTCGACGGGGTCACCGAGCGGATCATGACACTGCACTGGCTGGGCCGCACGAGGGAGGCGCTCGACCTCATCGCGGCGCAGCCGGCGGCCGTCCGCGCCGCGCCCTGCGTCCGGGAACCGCGGTCGTACCTCTACGAACGGCACCGGCTCCCGGTGCTCGCGCTGGACGCGATCGGCGCGGGCCCGACTGCGTCCGCCTGGCAGCGCGGCCGGCGCCGGCTGCTCTGGTGGGCCACCGGCGGTCCACTGTGGATGATCCGGCGGCGGATGCGTGACGCCGACCGTGCAGCACTGGCGTCCTGGCAGGCCGACGCGCTGCCACTGCTGTCCACACTGGACGCCACCGTCCCGTCGGCCACCGCGGCCATGCGGGCGGTCGTCGACCGTCAGGTGCTCGACCGGACGACGCGAACCCTGTACTGGAGACGCGTCACTGTCGTCGCCGTCGCGGCGGTGCCGCTGATCGCCGGTCTCTCGCTCATCGCGGCCGGCCCCGCGGCGTCGGCGGTCGCCGGCCACATCCCGGTGATCGTCCTGCTCATCGTCGCCGCCCAGGTCCTCGCCGCCGTCCTCGGCCGGGTCGCGCGGGCCTGGGCGATCCGGCGGTCGAGGCGGGCCGAGCCGCGGGCTGTCGCGCTCACCGAGACCCTCGCCCTCCTCGGCGAGCTGCAGCAGGTCGGGCGGCGCAACGAGCTGCGGTGGCGGCGGTTCTGGCTGGAGCGGCTGGAGCGGATCGCGTCCGCGGTCGAGCACGACCTGCCCGCGGTGTTCGGCCTCGTCGACGCCGACACGCACCGGCGGCTCGCCGAGGGCGGGCAGGGGGCGGCACGGGCGGTGCGGCAGTTGAAGTTCCTGGTCGCCGCGCCCTCGTCGGCCGACGCGTGGCGGCGGGTGGAGGAGGTGCTGCGGCACAACGCGGGGGCCCTCGCCACCGGGGAGCTGGGTCGGTTGCGGCGGGCCGCGGCGGTCGCGGTGCCGGCGCCGCTGCGGCGCAGCCGCCGTGCGGTCGCGGTGGCGATCCTGCGCATGGCGCTGTTCGCGGGGCTGCCGCTGGTCGCCGTGTACATGGCGCAGCCGTGGCTCAAGTTCTCCGGGACGGTGCACGACTGGGCGAAGGTGGTCGGGCTGGCGTGGGCGCTGCTGTACGTGCTGCTGCACCTCGACCCGACGCTGCGGGAGAAGCTCGGCACCGTCCTGGCCGCCCTCAGCCCCGGTGAGCAGCGACCCGACGCGGTGGCACGTATCCGGGATTCGGGCAGGTCAGCGGCTCCGTAATGTTCTGTGCATCGCAAGGAACAACCACACACACCGCGAACCACACACATACAAGGGGCCATGACATGAGCGAGTACGGCGAGATCGAGACCGGCCAGGAGCACGCCGAGGTCGAGCAGCTGCAGCAGGTCGACGCGAGCGAGCAGGACTACCAGTCGCAGTTCGGCGTGTACGAGCAGGACCACGCCTCGGCCGAGTCCACCAGCTTCGACCAGGGCCGCCACGTCGAGTACACGGACCCGAGCGGCGCGCACTACGAGGAGACGGAGTTCACCTCGTACGACCACTCCGCCGCCGAGACGGACCACGTCTTCGCCGCCGAGGGCTCCGAGTCCGCCAGCTCCAGCGAGTTCCACCAGCTCGACACGCTGCGCGCGCAGCTGGACTCGGCGTTCGCCCAGGCGACCGTCGTCCAGGACGGCCCGGCGATCGCCGCCTCATAGACGAACAGCGCAATCCCTGCAGCGGTGCCGGTCAGCCTGAGAATACGGCGGGCCGGCACTGACTCGTGCGCGACCTTTCGTAAGCCGACGGGCGGGCCTCCACGTGGAGACCCGCCCGTTTTGGAGCAGCGGTCAGACGTTGTACGGGATCCGCAGCGTCGACTGGTTGCCGTTGGCGGCGGAGGCGTCGATGCGGACCGTGGTGGCCGCGTTGCCGATCGCGTTCCAGACCTCCAGGCGGACACAGCCGTTGCTCATCGCACCGAGGCTGCCGGTCGAGGAGGACAGGCCGACCGCAGACGTGTACGCCTCAGTCCCCGGCACCGGGTCGGTGGCGAAGTACCGGTAGGTCTCCACCCGCTCGTAGCTGCCGTTGTTGGTGAGGTCGTACGACACCCGGGCCTGGATGCCCTGCCCGACGGTGCTCCCGGCGTCGACGTGCAGCGTGAACGCCGTCGCCGCGCCGTTGGTGCTGCCGGTGATGCCGCACTTGGTGTAGATGACCGGGTTGTGCGGCGTGCCGTCGTAGTTGCCGTTGGCGGCGCTGACCGACTGGGTGCCCGCGGCCGTCCCGGCGGCCGTGTTGAGCGCCGGCCCGCTGCGCAGGTAGAACAGGTTCGACCCGACCGGGGGCTGCGACGACGGCGGCGGCGAGGAGGGCGGCTGCGACGACGGCGGTTGCGACGTCGGGGGCTGTGACGTCGGCGGGTTGCTGGTCCCGCCGCCGCCGACCCAGGTGTACGCGCCGGTCGTGGCGGTCTTGCCGGCGGGCACGGTCAGCGTCCGGCCGTCGGAGAACGTCACGGTGAGCGGCGAGCCGGTCAGGTTCGACGCCACGTAGGTCTTCGCGCCGTTCTTGGTGAACACCGCGTAGAGCGGCGTGTTCGCCGTGACGGACGTGTCGACCTGGCCGAGCGCGGCGAGGTTGCGCAGCCAGTGGAACGTGTGCGCCTTGCTCTCGCCCTCCTCCGGGGTGTAGCCGGTGTTGGCCCGGAAGTTCGCCAGGGCGGTGTCGCCGTTGCCGAGGGCCTGGAAGGACCACAGGACGTCCTGCCAGACGGTCGGCGGGCCGCCGTTGTTGGTGACCATCTCGTTCCAGTTGACGCTGTTGTAGGCCGGCTTGTAGCCCATGTACAGCGAGCCGCCGGTGATCGGCAGCATGTTGATGCCCTGGATCATCTCCGGCTCGGCGGAGAACCAGGTGGCGTACGCGCCGCCGTCGCCCCAGACCATGCCGACCGTGTTGTGCGCGAACGTGGCCGGGAAGTTCTGGTTGGACGAGTCGAACCAGTACTCCTGGATCGCCTGCGCCTGGGTGGTGTAGATGTACAGGCCGGCGTCGCGGATCGCGGTGTTGCCGGTCGCCTGGCCCCACTGGATGAGGGCGTTGGCGAAGTTCATGCCCTCCGACGAGGACTCCTGGTTGTTGCCGGCGCCGAAGGCACCGTGGCCGGAGGCCCAGTCGTGACCGGCGTAGATGTCGAAGTCCCGCAGGAACGGGAACATCGCGTCGTTGCGGTCGGGGTTGTTGGCGTCGCGGATGAGCAGGTTGACCATGCTGCCGTAGGCGTTGCTGGCGGCCCAGGCGGGGTCGAACTTCGCCAGGGTCGCGGCCGCGGCGATGTAGTAGCCGTAGTGGAAGTGGTGGTCGTTGAGCTCGCTGTCGGAGCCGTACGAGGCCGGGTAGCCGATCAGGGTGCCCCAGTTGGCGTCGTAGACGAACAGCCGGGTCGCCTCACCGGGGCTGGCGGTGAACCAGTTGGTGAGCCGGGTCCGGATCGCGGCCAGCAGCGCGTCGCGCTGCGCGGTGCGGCCGAGCTGGTCGGCGATCTCGGCCAGGCGCGCGGCGCGGCCGACGCCCTTGCCGGTCCAGTAGGTGTCGTCGCCGAAACCTGCCAGGGGGTCGCCGGTGGCGGCCTGGTCGAGGTAACCGCCGAGCGTGGCCAGGTCGGCCCCGCTGCTGTCGGCGACCGCGGGGATCTCCGGCAGTACACCCTGATACTTCGTGCCGGTGGTGAACGACGAGACGCCGGTGAGGCTCTTCATCGGCCCCCGCGCCGAGACGTAGGTCTGCGCGATCGGGGTGGCGCCGGTGAGGTTCTTCCACTGGTGCGGGTAGAGCGACACGACGGTGCCGCTGCCGCTGCCCTCGCGGGCCGTGGTGGTGAAGGCGTAGGTCGCGTTGACCGTGCTGGTGCCGGCGTTGTACGCCCAGCTGACGTTGGTGCCGGTCACGTGGTTGTGCGCGTAAGTGCCGTACGTGTTGGCCAGGGCGGTCCGGTCGGCGGCGGGCGTGGACGGCGTCGTCGGCAGCAGCGCCACCGAGTAGTAGTCCTTGCCGGCCAGCGTCGAGGTGATGTTGTTGCCGCTGACGGTCCAGGTGGCCCCGGTCGGGGCGTAGGCGACGTAGTCGTGGCCGCGGACGGTGAAGCCGATCCGGGCGCCGCTGTTGCTCCACACCGCCGGCGCGCCGCCGAACGTCAGCTGGGCGTTGCCGCCGCTGGTGCGGGCGTAGACGAACGGCAGGCCGTGGCCGATGGTGGCGCGCAGGGTGCGGGCGCCGTCGGACCAGTAGGGCGTCACCGTCCAGTCGGTCCAGCCGTCGACCTTGGTGTCCGGGGAGTTGAGGCCCGAGACGCCGAGGGTGAACTCCGTCGTGTACGGGTAGTGGTACTCCCCCACGCCGGTGGCGGTGCCGGAGATGGCGGCCTCGGTCGTGTAGCTGACGCCGAGCCCGTTGTTGGCCGGCTTGAACGCCATCGGGTGCGCGTTGAGCGGCTCGGAGTAGCTGCAGTCGAACTTCTTGAACAGCAGCGAGGACCACCAGTCGTTGGTGGGCACCGCGCCGGTCGGGGCGTTGGCGGTGACCCACTGCCGGGGGTTGGTGCCGATCGATCCGCAGCCGGCCGGCGGGGCCTGACCTGCGGGGCGGGTGGTGGCGTAGCTACCGGAGCCGAGCGTTGCCGCGTCGGCGCTCTGCAGGGCGAGGAAGGTGACCGCGGTGCTGACGAGCGCGAGCGCGGCGGCACCGGCGAACCAGGGTCGGCCTCGGGTAAGGCGCATCGGGTAGGACTCCGATCAGAAGTGGGCGGCTTCTTGGGTCCCTGGTGATTTTGGGCAACGCCTCTGACCATTGTCAATGGTCAACTTCAGAGAGCGCTCTCAAGTATCGCTGTGAGCTGGGGTTTTATTCTGAGAGCGCTTCCCGCCAGTGGACCAGCGCGAGGTGCACGGCGGCGACGGCGCGGCGCCAGGAGACCTCGACGTCGCGCGGGTCGTTGAAGCCGCCACGGCGCTCCAGGTCCACGAAGCCGTGCAGCGTGCTGCGCAGGAGCCGGACCGCGTCGGTGGCGTCGGGCTCCGCCAGGCCGTAGCCGCGCAGCATCCCGTACGTGAGATCGACCCCGCGGTGCGATCCGGCCGCCTCGACGGGCTCCTGCATCGCCGCGTAACGCCCCGGATGCGCCCTGGCGTAGCCGCGGTAGGCGTCGGCGAACGCGACGAGGGCGTCCCGGCCGGCCCGCCCCGCGACCGCCGGCCCGAGCAGGTCGGCGAACTCCGTGGCGGCCAGGAGCGCGATGCGCTGCCGCAGGTCCCGCAGCCCCCGCACGTGCGAGTAGAGGCTGGCGTCCTTGACCCCGAAGTGCCGCGCGACCGCCGACACGGTCACGCCGGCCAGGCCGACCTCGTCGGCGAGGTCCGCGGCGGCCCGGGTGACGAGGTCGGCCGTGAGTCCCACACGTTTCACCCTAGCCACAATAGTCATTTGCCTAGGGTCATTAGGCGTCGGTACCGTCGGCGGCGTGAGACCACTGAGCGAGCCCGACATCCGCGCGTCCTTCGTCAACTGCTCCAAGGGCGAGGCGAAACGCATCGCGCTCCCCCGCGACCTTGCCGAACGGCCGTGGCCCGACCTCGACTTCCTCGGCTGGCGCGACCCCGGCACCCTGGACCGCGCCTATCTCGTGGCACCCGCCGGCGACGAGCTCGTGGGCATCACGCTGCGCATCGCGACGCAGCAGCGCGGCTTCCTGCACCGCAACATGTGCTCGCTGTGCCTGACGACCCATCCCGGCACCGGCGTCTCGCTGATGACCGGCCGCCGCGCGGGCGAGGCCGGACGGCGCGGTGACTCCGTCGGCTCCTACATCTGCACGGATCTGGCCTGCTCGCTGTACGTGCGCGGGCTGCGCACCCCGGACGCCGGCGGCGGCCCGAGAGAGACGCTGAGCGTGCAGGAGAAGGTCGAGCGGACCCGCGGCAAGCTGGCGGCCTTCCTCGCCCGGATCGTGTAGGCCGCGTCAGCGGCCCTCGCTGGTGCCGATGACGGTGCCCCGCGCGTCCTTGGCGACGCCGGTGACGTTCGCGGTGTCCTGGGCAGCGACCCCGGCGATCCAGGCGATGCGCAGTTGCGGGTGGGCGCTCCAGCGGACGGAGCCGTGGCCGGTCGACGTGGGTGCCGTCAGGGTGACCTCGGTGGCCGGGCCGACGTAGGTGAGCAGGACGACCTTCGTGCCGCCGGGCTGGTCGAACTCCTGGCGGCCGCCGTAGAACCCGATGTCGAACGGCGGGCGGGCGTAGCGGCCCAGGCCGCGCAGCTCGGTGGGTGCGCCGGCCCCGTGGACGCTGCCGGCGAGGAGGCTGGTGCCGCGGTCGTCGCCGCTGAACCACAGCACGAGCTTGCCGCCGTCGGCGAGGATGACGCCGGTCGGCATCAGGTCGCCGATCTGCACGGAGGTGTCGGCGATGACGAGCTGGCCGTCGGTGCGCTGGACGTAGCCGCCGGTCGCGACGACGGTGCCGGCGGCGTCGCGGGCGGTGAAGGCGAGGTCGGGGCTGGGCCCGCCGACGGCGCCGGTCGGCCCGACCGCGATCCCGGCGCGCCGGGCCCAGAACACCGTCGCCCCGGGCAGGCCGGGCAGCTCGGTGCTGGTCGCGTCGACGCGCTGCCCGTCGGCGGTGACCTCGACGCGGAGGCCGGCGCCGCGGACCACGCCGTAGTCGACGATGCCGCCGTGGCGGTCCTCGAACTCCCCGATCACGGAGAACTGGCCGGGCTCCGGCGTCATGAGGCCGAGCTCCAGCCGGCGGAACTGCCCCGTCGCGGCGTTGTAGAAGCCGGCGGGCACGCCGTTCATGTCGTCGCCGGTGGCGGCGATGAAGAACTCCTCGTCCGGGCCGTAGGCGATGCCGGTCCGTACGGCCTCGGAGAGGTCGGGCACCGGCAGGGGCGTCATGACGGGCGCGACGTTCGACGGCGGCGGCGGGAGGGGGGACGGCCCGCCCGGCCCCGCGGAGAGGACCGTCATCGTCGCGCCGATCGGCACCAGTACACCTGCGGCGAACGCGAACAGTCCCGCGAAACGCCGCCGCCGGGCCCGCTGCCGCACCTGCGCGAACGTCACCCCGGGCGCGAGGTCGGCGGTCTCGTCCCGCATCGCCCGGCGGAGCTCCTCGATGCTGCGCATCACCGCGCCTCCTTCGTCTCGTACGCCGGGTCGAGGCGGGGGTCGATCCGCAGCTTCTGCAGTGCCCGGGCGTTGGTGCTCTTGACCGTGCCGACGGCGACGCCGAGCTCGTCGGCGGTCTGCTGCTCGGTGAGGTCCAGGTAGTAGCGGCAGACGACGACGGCGCGTTCCCGCCGGGTCAGCCGTTGCAGGGCCTGCGCGACGCTCTCCCGGGCGGCGATCCCGTCCGCCGGGTCCCGCTCGGCCCGGCGGACGGGATCCGGCACGTCGGCCATGGGCCGCTCCCGCAGGAAGCGCCGGCGCCACCAGTCGTTGTGCAGGTTCACCAGGATCCGCCGGGCGTAGCCGTAGGCGTCGCCGCCCTCGATGCGCGACCAGGCGGTGTAGGTGCGCACCAGCGCCTGCTGGGTCAGCTCCTCGGCCTGTGCCGCGTCCCCCGCGAGCAGGTACGCCACGCGGTACAGCCGGGCCGCGCCGGCGTGCATGAAGCTGACGAACTGTTCGTCGCCGTTCTCGGGCATGCTCTCCATACTCGCCAGCGGGCGGAAAGGTTCTACCCTTCCGGGAGCGTGAAGGAGAACGTGGCGCCGCGGCCCGGCTCGCTCTGCGCCCACACCCGGCCGCCGTGCCGGTCGACGATGCGCTGCACGGTGGTCAGTCCGATGCCCGTGCCGGGGAAGTCGCTGCTGGAGTGCAGCCTGCCGAACGGGCGGAAGAGCTGGTCGGCGCGGTCGGCGGGGAACCCGGCGCCGTTGTCGCGGACGTAGAACGCCTGCGGCGAGCAGCCGATCTCGATCCGCGCCCGCAGGGTCCGGCCGGTGAACTTCCACGCGTTGCCGACGAGGTTCATCAGGACCGCGCGGACCAGCTCACCGTCGCAGGAGGCCCGCATCCTGGGCTGGATGCCGACCTCCACGTCGCGCTCCGGGTCGCGCTGGCGCAGCTCCTCCACGACGTCGACGGCGACCGCCGACAGGTCCACGTCGCTGCGCTGGATCTGGCCCCGGTTGGCGCCGGCCAGCTGCAGCAGCGCGTCGATGAGCGCGTTCATCCGCAGGGCCGCCTTGTGGATGCGCAGCGCCAGGTCGCCGGGCTCGTTGCCGGTCTGCTCCTCCATCAGCAGCTCGCTGAAGCTGAGGATCGTCTGCAGCGGCGAGCGCAGGTCGTGCGAGACGGAGCCGCTGAACGCCTCCAGCTCCCGGTTGCGCCACTCGAGCTCCTCGACGAGCTCGGCGCGGGTCTCGGCGACCTGCCGGGCGGCGCGCTCCTCGGCGGCCTCCAGCTCGCGGCGCACGAGCTCGTCACGGATCCGCCGGTTCTGCTCGTGCAGCTGCTGCCGGCGGATGTGGGCACGGATGTGCGCGCGCAGCGTGCTCACCCCGTCGTCGCGGCGCACGTAGTCGTCGGCGCCGGCGGCGAGGCAGTCCAGCAGCAGGTCGCCGCCGCCGAGCCCGATGACCGGCATGTCCCGCAGGCCCGGCACCGACCGGATGCGGGAGCACAGCTCGAGGCCGCCGGTGTCGTCGACGGCCAGCACGACGCAGCCGGCGGGCTGCACGGCGAGCATCGCGAGGGCGTCGTCGGCGTCGGGCGCGGCGACCGGCTCGTAGCCCTCCTCCCGCAGCTGTTCCGCGGCCCGGTCCAGGAATCCCCGGTCGGGGTCGACGAGGAGCACCTTGACCTGACCGTGGAACGGGCCGGCGGGCGGCAGCGGGGTGGCGGTGCTCTTGCGCAGCACCGCGGCGAGCTTCGCCAGGACCACCGCGAGGTTCTCCTGCTTGCGCACGAACGCGTCCGCGCCGGCGTCGAGGATCTGCAGCTCGGTCGCGTAGTCGTCGGAGGCGGTCAGCAGCAGGCACGGCACGTTGCGCAGGGTCGCGTCGAGCCGGACCCGGCGGATGACGGTCGCGCCGTCGATGCCGGGCAGGACCCCGTCGACGACGATCGCGCTGGGCGGGCGGGCCGCGGCGACCCGCAGCCCCTCCTCGCCGCTGACCGCGAGCAGGACCTCGTAGCCGGCGTCGGAGAGCAGGTCCCGCAGCTCCTCGCGGAACGTGAGGCTGTCGTCGATGACCAGCACCGAGCGTTCGGCGGGCGCGTCGGCGCCGCGCTGCAGCAGCTCCCGGCTGCGGGCGACGACGGCGTGCGCGTCGTAGGGCTTGCCGACGTAGTCGTCGGCGCCGTGCCGCAGCCCGCGCAGCCGGTCGCTGACCTCCGCCTCGCTGGACAGCAGCAGCGCGATCACCCCGGCGTGGCGGGGGTGGGCGCGCAGCCCGCGCAGCAGCTCGACCCCGTCGGCGTCGGGCAGCAGCACGTCGAAGAGCGCGACGTCGAACTGTTCGGCGTCGAACGCGGCGAGCGCGTCGGCGCCGGTCGCGCACAGCACCGTGCGGAAGCCGCCCTCCTCGAAGGCCTCGTGGAGGTCCATCCGGACGGTCAGGCTGTCGTCGACGATCAGGACCGTGTTCGCCATCCGACCTTCTCCGTCAGGCTCGCCGCGATCTGGTCCGGTGGCAGGATCTCCACCGCCGCGTTCAGGGCCACGGCCTCCTTCGGCATCCCGTAGACGACGCAGCTGCCCTGGTCCTGCGCGTACGTGTGGGCGCCGGCGCGGCGCATGGCGAGCAGGCCCTCGGCGCCGTCGCGGCCCATACCGGTCAGCAGGACGCCGGTGGCGCCGTTGCCGACCTCCGCGGCGATCGACTCGAACAGTGCGTCGACCGACGGCCGGCACGAGTGCCGGGGCGGGCCGGAGCTCAGGTACAGGTGCCCGCCGCGGACGGTCAGGTGCCGGTCCGGCGGTGCCATCACGACCTGCCCGGCGATCGACTGGAGGCTCTCCCCGCCGCGGGCGTAGCGCACCGTGTGACCCGTCTGTTCGGCGAGCCAGCCGGTGAACGCCTGCGCGAAGTTCTCGTTGGCGGCGAGGTGCTGCACGTACAGCAGCGGCACCGTGAAGCTCTGGGGGACGCCGCGCAGCAACGTGACGATGGCACCGGGCCCGCCCGTCGAGGCGCCGATCGCGACCAGTCGTCTCGGGATCTGGTGGGTCCGGGCGGCGCCCCGGACCGCGGTGGCGGCGGCGCCGGCCGGGCGGTGCCGGGTCACCACCCGGATCCGGGAGACGACCTTGACCGCGGTGCGCAGCCGCGCGCCCCACGAGTCGTCGGAGGCGTCGCCGCGCGGCTTCTCCAGCACGTCGACCGCGCCCGCGGCGAGCGCGTCGTAGGTGGTGAACAGCTCCTGGCGGGACGTGGAGCTCACGACGAGGATCGGCGTCGGCTGGCTCGACATGATCCGCTCGGTGGCGACGAGGCCGCTCATGACCGGCAGGACCACGTCCATGGTGATGACGTCCGGTCGCAGCCGCCGGCACAGGTCGACGGCCTGGGCGCCGTCGACGGCCTCGCCGACGATGTCGAAGCCGTGCCGAGCCGTGAGCGCCTCGCGCAGGCACTGCCGTACCGTCGCGGAATCCTCCACCACCAGGACCTTGATCACGGGGCGCCCACCAGCTCCCGGATGTGACCGAGGAGCTCCTCCTGGTTGAACTCCGACTTCACCATGTAGGCGCTGGCACCGGCGTCGGCGCCACGACGGCGGTCCTCCGCCGACGACCGTGAGCTGACGAGGATCGCGGGCGTCTCGCGCAGCACCGGGTCCTCGCGGGTCAGCGCGACGAACGTGAACCCGTCGATGCCCGGCATGTCGATGTCGACGAGGAACAGCGCGTAGCGGCGCACCTTGGCCCGCTCCAGGGCCTCCTCGGCGGAGGCGGCGAGCTCGACCTCGTAGCCCGCGGACTCGAGGATGCTGCGCTCCAGCATCCTGGTGGTGAGCGAGTCGTCGACGACGAGGATCGGGTCCCGGCCCGTCCCGGTGCTGGGCTCGCCGGTCACCGGGTCCGCGGCGGGCACCTTCCCGGCGGCCGCCGCGGCGAGGCCGTGCGGGTCCAGCACGATCCGCGGGTTGCCCTCCGCGTCGATGGACAGGCCGTTGATGACCGCGCTGGCCGGGGCGAGCTCCGGCAGCGGCCGCACGACGAGGGCCGACGTGCCCAGCAGGCGGTCGACGCCGACGGCCACGACGCGGTCGCCGGCGGTGAGGATCACCGCGACGGCGCCGGCCGTCGGTTGCTGCGCCGCGGGGACCAGCACCGTCGCCAGGGGCAGGAACGCGATGACGTGCCCGTCGTGCGCCATCGCGCCGGCCGCGGCGGCCGCGGTGACCTCGACGGCGCCGAGCAGGACGCAGGTGCGAACGGCGTCCAGGGGCAGCGACACCAGGGTCCCCGCGGCCTCGACGACGAGCCCCGACAGCGACACCAGCGACAGGGGGACCACCAGCTCGACGGTCGTGCCGCGGCCCGGCTCGGTGCTGACGTTGACCTCGCCGCCGAGCTGCTCGGCGACGTCGCGGACCGCGTCGAGGCCGATGCCGCGGCCGGAGATGCCGGTGACCTCGCCGGCGGTGCTGATCCCGCCGTGCATGAGCAGGCGCATCAGCTCCCGGACGTCGGGCTCGGCACCGTCGGGGACGAGGCCTCTCGCCTCGGCCTGCTCGCGCACCGCGCCGAGGTCGAAGCCGCGGCCGTCGTCGCGGCACCGGAAGGCGGCGTTCGTGCCGCGCCGGTGGACCTCCACGGCGACGTGCCCGGCGGCGGGCTTGCCGGCGGCGAGCCGCTCCCGCTCGCTCTCGACCCCGTGCGACACGGCGTTGCGGACCACGTGCAGCAGCGCGCCCGACGCGAGGCTCAGCACGTGCGGGTCGAGGCGCAGGTCGCCGCCGCGGCTGTCGAAGACGACCTTCTTGCCCTCGCTGCCGGCGGCGTCGTACGCGGCGCGGTGCAGCGTGGTGAGGACCGTGGCGACCGGCACCAGGCGGAGCCGTTCGGCGCGGCCGCGGATGTCGTCGAGCTCGCGTTCGACCTGCTCGACGGTCTCGGTGAGCTGCCGGCCCAGCGCGGTGAGGTCGGCGGCGAGGCGGGTCGCCATCGCGCCGGTGCGGCCGTCGGCGCCGTCGGACTGCGCGGCGCGGATCCGCAGCTGCTCGGTGATCGCCTCGGCCGCCCGGCGGGCCCGCTCCACGGTCGCGACCTGCCGGCGCAGCGGGGCGAACCGGGCGTGTGCCTCGCCGACGGCGTCGAGCAGCTCGTCGATGTCGGCGCTGTCGCTGCGGACGGGTGCCGCTATTTCAGTCGGCTTTTCTACCGTTTTTTCTGGTTCGGTCGATTTCTGCAACGCGCCGGCCAGGGCAGTCATC
Source organism: Dactylosporangium sp. NPDC005555 (assembly GCF_040605635.1). NCBI lineage: Bacteria > Bacillati > Actinomycetota > Actinomycetes > Micromonosporales > Micromonosporaceae > Dactylosporangium > Dactylosporangium sp. NPDC005555. The sequence goes on along the minus strand of NZ_JBEXDG010000004.1, from coordinate 253,551 downwards.
CGGTCGGTCAGGGTCAGCAGGGCGCCGACGGTCTCCGGTGGCACCGGCTCGGCGCCGTCCCGGTATGGGACCAGCAGCTCCTCCAGGGTGTGCGCGGCGTCGGCGATGTCGGTCTGCCGGACCACCCTGGCGGCGCCCTTGAGCGTGTGCGCGTGCCGCAGCAGCCGGGCCACGGGCTCGCGGTCCGCGCCGTCGCGGGTCAGGTCGAGGACGCCCTGGGCTAGCTGGTCGACCAGCTCGCCGGCCTCGATCCTGAAGTACCGCAGCGGATCCTTGGCCACCGCGGGCGCCGGGGCGCTCAATGCCGCTCGGACGCGGCGGCGACCAGCCTGAGCAGCTCGTTGGAGAGCCCGGCGAGGTGGGTCGCGGTCTGCCTGGTCTGCACGGCGCTGGACTCGCTCTCCTGGGTGACCCGGGCGGTGTCGGTGACGGCGACGTTGACCTGCTCGACCGCGGTCGTCTGCTGCTTGGTGGACAGCTCGATCTCCCGCGCCGACTCGGTGGTCGTCGCGACGAGGTCGGCGATCTGCTGGAACGACGCGGTGACGGCGCCGAACTGCCGGGTGCCGGCGTCGACGGCCTTCGCACCGGTCTCGGTGGCCATCACGGTGGTGTTCACCGCGCCGCGCACGTCGTCGATGAGCGCCCTGATCTCCTTGGCGGATCCGGCGGTACGGTCGGCGAGCTTGCGGATCTCGTCGGCGACGACGGCGAAGCGGCGGCCCCACTCCCCCGCCCCGGACGCCTCGATCGTCGCGTTGATGGCCAGGATGTTGGTCTGCTCGGCGAGCTCGGACACCAGGTCGACGACGCCGCCGATCTGCTGGCTGCGCTGACCGAGCTCCAGCATGTGCTGCACGATCAGGTCGACCTGGCGGCGGATCGCGGTGATCGACTCGCGGGCCTGCTCGATGGTCGCGTCGCCGGAGTGCGCCGCGACCGCGGTCTCCTCGGCGATCTTCGCCACCCGCTGCGAGCCCTCGGAGATCTGCCGCGACGTGATCAGCAGCTCCTCGATCGTCGTGTTGATCTCGCTCATCGCGGTCGCCTGCTCGCGGGCTCCGGTCGCCTGCTGGCTGGCGGCGGCCTCCAGCTGCGCCGACGAGCTCTGGATGTGCCCGACCGCGCCGGCGACCTGCCGGGCCAGCGCCCGGATCAGCAGCATCGCGATGACCACGCCGAGCAGCACCGCGAGGGCGGCGATGACGATCACCGCGACGGTCGCGGTCCGCGCCGTGTCCGAGGAGCCGTCACGCTTCACCGTCAGGTCCTGGCGCAGCAGCGTGGCGACCTCCTCGATGTGCTCGTTGAGCGTCTCCCGCTGCGGCACCACCGTTGCCTCGAACGCGCCGGCGATCCGCTGCGAGGAGATGGCCGGGTCCTTGCGCGTCGCCATGACCGCCTCCAGGGCCGTCTGGTGCGACTGCTCGGCCTGGACGGCGGCGTCGAGCAGGTCCCGCTCGCGCTGCGACGTCGCGATCCCGCGGAGCCGCTGGACCGTCTGGGTGAACTCGGCGCGGGCCGCGGTGATCTGGTTCTGGAACGTCTCGTCGCCGGTCAGCAGGTACCCGCGGGAGGCGCTGCTCTTCTCCTCGACCGCGACCCGCAGCTGCTGCGCCTCGACGAGCCCCTGGACGCCGACGTCGATCACGTCGTCCTTGCCGGCGACCACGGCGTTGAGCGCGCCGATGGTGACGCCGCCGGTGAGCAGGGTCAGCAGCACGACGACCGCGAAACCCGCGGCGAGCCGGCGGCCGAACGTCCATTCTCGCTTCATCGTTCCCCGTTTCCTGCTGTTTTCCCTGCCCGGCCCGTCAGCGCTTCGATGGCGGCGCGGACGGCGGGCACGTCGACGATGGGGCGGGCGCCGCCCTCCAGCGGCACGATGCCGCGCAGGCAGCCGCGCGGGCCGTGGCCCGTGGACTCCTCGACGATGAGCTCCCCCGGCACGCGCAGGTGGCCGTCGAGCTCCTCGAAGGCGAGGGCGACCAGCGGCTCACCGGCGGCGAGGACCAGCCAGCGGGCGGCCTTCGACCCTTTCTCCGCCGGCCCTGCCGCCGGATGCCCGAAGACGGCGGCGAGGTCGTAGACGGGCACGATCGAGCCCCGGAAGCTGGCGACGCCGAGCAGCGACGGCAGCGGTCCCGGCAGCCGCGTCACCGGACGGTCCGGGAAGAGGCCGGCGGCCTGCGTGAGGCGCAGCGCGTACCGGTGGCCGCCGACCCTGATGGCGAGGAGGTCGTCGAAGCCCGCGACCTGCTCGCGGTGCGGGTCGGCGAACGAGCTGTCGAACGAGTCGCGCAGCTCCGCCAGGCGCTGCCGCATGTCCCCGACGTCGTGCCACTGTGCGGTTTCGCCGCCTCGATGGGTTTCGCCGGCTCGATGGGTTTCGCCGGCTCGATGGGTTTCGCCGGCTCGATGGGTTTCGTCGGTTCCGTAGGTTTCGTCGGTTCCGTCGGTCCACCCGGCGCTTTCGCCGCGCTCCTTGTGCCGGCGGTCGCTTTCGCCGCGTTCGTTGTGCCGGGGGTCGCTTTCGCCGCGCCACCGGTCGCTGTCCAGGGCGGCGTGCCGGGCGGTGGTCATCGGGCGGCGGCCAGTTCGGCGTGGCAGAGCGCGATCAGGGCGCCGCGGCCGAAGCCGCCGCCGAACAGCAGGATGCGCTCGTCGCTCTCGTGCCGCAGCAGGGCCACGGCGCGGTCGAGTTCGCGTTCGGCGGTCCGCAGGTCGCCGCGGCGGCGGGCGAGCAGCCCCAGCCGCAGGCGGGGCATCGCGAACGCGGCGTCGAGGTGCGCGGCCATCCGGTGGTGCTCCTGCGCCGCGCTCTTGTCGCCGTCGCCCTCGCGGCACTCGGCGAGCAGGTGGTGGGCGTCGGGGTTGAGCGCGTCACGGTCCAGCAGCCGGTTGCACAGGGCCGCGGCCCGGCCGGTGTGCCCGAGGTGGGCCAGGACGGCGCCGCGCACGAGCATCACGTCGGGGCGGTCCGCCTCGGCGGTGTCGATGGCGTCGAGCACGGCGAGCGCGTCCTTGAAGCGCTCCTCCTGCACCAGTTGCAGCGCCCGGTCCCGCTCCCGGCCCAGGTTCGACCGGACCGGCCTGGCGGGCGCGGTCTTCCTGACCGGTGCGGGGAGCGTCTCCGGCTTCGGGGTGGCGGCCGTCTTCCGGTAGTAGAACGTGCCGTGGGAGTGCTGCACCGTCAGCGCGGTCGGCCGGCTGCCGAGCGAGTCGGTGTGCCCCAGGAACAGGTAGCCGCCGGGTGAGAGCGCCCGCGTGATCCGGGCGACCGCGGCCGCGACCGTCGCCGGCGTCAGGTACATCAGCAGGTTCCGGCAGAAGATGACGTCGTACGTGTCGGGGGCGAACAGCAGCGGGTCGTCGTTGGCGATGTTGTACTCCAGGAACCGCACCCGCCCGCGGAGCCGCTCGTCGATGTCGACGCCCTCGGCGACGGTCTGGAACCAGCGCTGCTGCGCGGGGGCCGGGGTCTCGCGCAGCGACCAGCGGGAGTACCGCCCGGCGGCGGCGACCCGCAGCGCGGCCCGGTTGACGTCGAGGCCGACGATCGACACGTCCCAGGACGGCTCGACGCGCTCGGCGGCGACCATCGCCAGGGTGTAGGCCTCCTCGCCCGTGGAGCAGCCGACCGACACCAGCCGTAGTCTGCGCTCCGCGGCCCGGGCGCGGATCCGCTCCGGCAGCGCCAGGTCGGCCAGGACGTTGAACTGCTCGATGTTGCGGAAGAAGTACGTCTCGTTGATGGTCACCGCCTCCGCCAGCGCGGCGAGCTCGTTGTTCCAGGCGGTGCCGAGGCGGTCGAGGTACCCGCGGCCGGTCAGGCCGTGTTGCGTCGCTCGTACCCGCAGCACCTCGGCGAGCTGAGGATCGCGTTTGTCGTCGAAGGTCATGCCGAGGCGCCGCGACAGCAGCTCGCGCAGGCGGACGACGTCATCGCTACGCGCCAACGGACACCGCCGGCCACTCGGCGTCCGACATCAGCCCGTCGCCGCGCAGGAACAGCAGCGGCCTGGAGTCCAGGACGCCGACGGCCGCCACGAGCCTGGTCGCGGCCGAGGCGAGCATCGGCGGTGGTGGGCGGCTGTCGTCCGGTTCGACGGGCAGGACGCCGACGACGGGCCCGGTGGCGTACGCGAGCGGACCCCGCCCGGTGCGCGTCGTCACGAACCGGTAGGGCCGCTCCACCCGCGCGCCGAGCAGTCTCGCCGTGTCCACGACGGGCACCGGGAGGCCGCGGATGACGCTGACCCCGAGCAGGACGTCGGCGCTGCCCGCCAAGGGCTGCACCGGCAGCGGCCGGATCGTCTCCACCACGTCGCGCAGGGCCAGGGCACACAACAGGTCGCCGACGCCGAAGACCAGCGACAGTCCCGGCGGCGCTTCTGTGACAGCTGTGATCGCCACGTGATCATGATATGTGGCATTGGTCGGTTTTTTACTACTATCGGATGAGCCTGGCTTCCTCGGGCGGCCGTTTCTGTCGTACCCCTCGGATAGCTTGCCGGGTATGGATGTGACCGCACCTGTCGCCCGCCTCGCCGCCGCCGCGGCCTTCATGCTCCGCCTGCTGACCGGCCGGTCCCTCCAGCCGTCACACGCGGGCGCCCTGCTGCGCGCCGATGACGCAGGCCTGCACCTCACCGCCACCGACGGCGAGGTCACCGTGCACCTGCACGCCCCGGCGACCGTCCATGCCTCCGGCGAGGTCGTCGTGCCGCGCCGCTCGCTCGCCGACACGCTGACCGCCCTCGACGCGGCCGACGTCCGCCTCACCGTGCAGGGCGGCCGCCTCGCCATCCGCGTGCCGGGCGCCAGGTTCGCCCTGCCCAGCCTCCCCGACGCCGCCCCGCCCAGCTTCGCCCTGCCGCCGGCGCTCGGCTCGGTCAGCGGCGAGGACCTGCGCACCGCGGCGGTCCCCGTGGCCGGCGCCGCGTCCCGCGAGCACGCCCTGCCGATGTTCACCGGCGTCCGCCTCCGCACCCACGACGCCGTGCTGACCCTGCTCGCCACGGACCGCTTCCGCCTCGCCAGCGCCTCCCTCCCGTGGCACCGCGCCACGGACGCCGGGCAGGCGGACGGCGCCCCGGTCGAGGCCCTCGTGCCGGCGGCCGTCCTGACCCGCGCCGCGCAGCAGCTGGGCCGCGTCCCGATGGTCCACGTCCATGCGGGCGACGACCTGTTCGCCCTGTCCTGGGACGGCGGCAGCATCACCACCGCCACCATCGGCGGCGGCTATCCGGACACCCAGCTCTCCCGCCTGCTCGACGTCACTCCCGCCTGCACCGTCGAGGTCGACGCCGACACCCTCGCCCAGGCGGTCGACCGCGCCGCCGCATATGGCGGCCCCCACGGTCGCGTCACCCTCCAGACCATCGACGGCGCCCTCCTCGTCCGCGCCGACGACCCCCTCACCGGCGAGTCCGAGCAGACCGTCAAGGCCACCGTCGACGGCGGCCACACCGTCCGTTCCTTCCAGGCCCGCCTGCTGACCGACGCCCTGCGCGCCTTCCCCCACCACTGCGTGCAGCTCCGGATCCAGGAGGGCATGCGCGCGACCGCCTTCACCGCCCCCTTGCCCACCGCCACCCTCGACTACCTGGTCGTCCCCCTCCGCACTCCACCCACCTCCTGAATGACCGATTCCTCACTCGGCTGGTGAGGCGAGGCGGGTTGATCAGGACGCGGAGGAAGGGTGTCGATGGCCGGTTTGTGACGACCGACCTCGATACCCTTCTGACCGCACTGCCCGTCTTCCTCGATGCTCATGTGATTCCTACCGGCACCGCGGGGTGGGACGCCCGAAACGGCTGTCCGACGCGGAGCCTGCTCTGCCTGGCCGCGGCCCAGGTCCTCATAGGCCACCCGTCCCAGCGCCGCGGTTCCGGCCGCGGTTCCGGCCGCGGTTTGCCACAGCCGCCTCGGGCACCTGTTCCCGCCGTCTGGTGTGGGCCGCGCCGGGCGCGGACAAGGCAGCCCTGGCCGGGTTCTTCGCCCGGCTCGGACCCGAACGCTGCGCCGCATCACGCACGTCTCCGCCGACGCCGCCGGCTGGATCCGCCAGTTTTCTCGACCACCATCAACTCACCGCCGGGATCGTTCTCATCGGCGACAAAGGCATTGCCGGCAACGACTTCCACCGCCACCTCACCGGCATCAGCATCACGTTCCTGCGCCCAGACCGCCGCGACGAGTCCCACCGGCACGGCAACCTGGCACCCATCCGGACGCGCATCGAGTCGATAAGGGCCAGCTCTCCCTCGAACAGCACGGCGGGCGAACACCGATCACAGCGTTCGCCCGCATCGCCCAACGCATCCTCGCCCTCGCCGCAGCCATTGACACCGACGCCGGAACGCGGCGGATCGACGTCGAGTTCGAGGGATGGAATGCGCCCGAACTCCACTCCTCGATCATCGACAGCGACACAGGGCCGATCCTCCGCGGCATCCACCAGGTGCCGAGACCAGAACGCGGTGGATTACTGGTGTCCTGACCCCAGCGATCGACCGGGTTGGTCAGTGCGGCCCGGTGGGGTCAGGGGGCCGTGGCCGGCATCGTGGAGGTGGTCGGCGAGGTGTTCGCGAGGATCCGCGGCACGGACGATGGCATCACGCCTGCCGGGCGGCGGTGTCGATGCCGGGCATGGCGGGCAGCTGGGCGTGCATCGCGTCGAGGATGTGCGACGGCGGGGTTCCGGAGGCGGGGACCGTCCGCCGGCGTCGCTCGTGCCGGCGGACGGTCGTACCACGGAAGAACGAAGAGCGATCGGCGACGCAGAATCAGTTGTCGCCGAGCGGGTCCAGGCTGCCGGTGAGGCCGGAGACGCCGCAGGTCGGGGCGGACCAGAAGCGGCTCGGGCGGCCGTCGACGTGGGTGTGGTCGTTGTGGTCGGGGTAGCCGGGGCCGAGGATGCCGGCGAAGCCGTGGTTGCGCGCGGTCTGGGCGAGTTTGCACAGCGAGTGCGGCCCGGCGCCGAGGTCGGCGGCGTCGCCGTACAGATGCCGGCTGGTCGAGGCGCCGCCGACGGCGTTGTTGCACGAGACGCTGCGGAAGCCGCTGGTCACGCGGATCGGCTGGTCGCCGAGGGCGTGCCGGAGTGCCTGGAGCTTCCACATCGTGACCAGGGCGTTGGCCTTGGCCGTCGCGGCGGAGACGTTGCCGCCGGCCCAGGTGGTGTTGCAGTTGTTGAGCTCGGCGTAGCTGAAGCTGACCGGGGTGCAGTCGTCGTCCTGGAGGGCGTAGAACTTCGCGAATGTGGCGGCACCCGCGACACCGTCGGCGGTGAGGCCGTATGCTGCTTGGAACCGGGCCACCGCTGATTTTGTCGCGGGCCCGAACTGGCCGTCGATTCCGAGGACCGCGCCCGAGCCGGGGTAACCGGCGACGCGGATCTGCAGCTGCCGGACCGCCTCTCCCGACGATCCCTGGGCCAGGACCCCGCTCCACGTGTAGCAGGCGTCCGCGTGTGCCGGTGCGGCCGTGACGGCGAGTGTGCCCGCCGTCGCGCCGATCATGAGCAGCGCCGCGCTGAGCAGGCGCATCAATCTTCGCATAGACGCATATAAGTGTACGAATGGAGAGAAGTCAATGGATGTCCGTCGCTACATTCTGACGGGGACGCCCGGCGCCGGGAAGACCACGATCGCACTGGCGTTGCGGGCCAGGGGGCACCACGTCGTCGAGGAGGCGGCGACCGACGTCATCGCCGGGTCACCGCACGAGCGGCCGTCGGATCGGGACGACTTCGTCGACCTGGTCGTACACCTGCAGCGGCGACGGCAGGAGGAGGCCGGTGACGTGCCGGTCCAGCTCTTCGACCGCTCCCCGCTGTGCACCCTCGCGCTCGCGCGGTACTGCGGCCGGGAACCCTCCCCCGCGCTCGCCACGGAGGTGGAGCGCGTGGAGCGGGAGCGGGTGTACCAGCGGCTGGTGTTCCTGGTCCAGCCGATCGGCTTCGTCACCCCGACCAGGGCCCGGCGCATCACCTACCCGCAGTCGCTGGTCTTCGCCGCGATCCACGAGGAGGTGTACCGCGAGCACGGCTACGACCTGCTCGAGATCCCGCCCGCCCCGGTGCAGGAGCGGGTCGAGATGATCGAGGAGCGACTCACGCATGCGCGTGGGTGAGGCGGCCACCTCCGAGGATCTGGTGCGGCGCCTCGGCGCCGAGCAGTTTCCACAGTGGACGGACCTGCCGGTGACGCCGGCGCGCGGACCGGGGACCGGCAAGGCGATGCACCCGACCTCACCGTGCGGCTGCCGCGGCTGCCGGGCGGCGGCGCCCGGGCAGGTCGCGGCTCGTCAGACCCCCGGGGGCCGGCCGGCAGCGAGGTCGGACGGGATCAGGCTGTACATGACGAGGTCGTGCCGGCCGGAGCGGGAGACGGCCACGTTGCGCAGCACGCCTTCGGGCTGGAAGCCGGCCCGCTCCGCGACGTGCCGGGACGCGGTGTTGGCGGGGGCGGCCTGCAGGGCGATGCGGGCGAAGCCCTGCTCCGTCAGCGCCCACCTGGCGACGGCCGCGGCCGCCTCGGCGGCGACGCCACGGCCGCGGGCCCACGGGGCGGTCCAGTAGTGCATCTCCGCGGTCATGGCGATCCAGTCGGCGCCGAACAGCGACACGTGCCCGACGAGGCGGCCGCCGTCGCGGGCCGTGACGGCGAAGCCGATGCCCTTGCCGGTGCGGCGGCGGTCCTCGATGCCGGTCGCGCACCAGCCGAGGGCCACGTCGAAGGCGGCGCCGGCGTACGCGTACCCGAGCGGCGCCGAGTCGATGAACCTGGCGTCCTGCCAGACGGCGTGGACGTCCGCGGCGTCACCGGGCACGAAGGGGCGCAGCAGCAGCCGGTGCGTGGTCAACGTGACCGACGGCAGCACAGGGTCACGCATCGGGGGAAGCTCCGCTCAGGGCAGGGTCACGCTGTCGACCGGGTCGGCGGAGATCTCCCACCGCTCCCACCACAGCCCGTCGGGCAGCTCGCCGGACGCCTCGACGATGCGACCCAGCAGGTCCAGGCTCTCCTCGGACACGTCGACCTGCGCCTCGTCGACGATCGCCGACAGCTCCCGCAGCCGCTCCCGCATGACGACGCCGACCAGGTCGCGGCCCGCGGGGGTCAGCGCCAGCCAGGTCGAGCGGCGGTCGTTGTCGCGGTGGAAGCGCCGCACCAGGTGCTTGCGCTCCAGCCGGTCGCACATGCGGGTCAGCGTCGACGGGGCCACGTCCAGCTCCCTGGCCAGCTCCGCGCTGCGTTGCGGGCCGCTGGTCGCCAGCAGCACCAGCGTGCGGTACTGCGCCAGCGTCACGTCCGCGTCCAGTGCCGCCAGATTCCGGGCGGCGAGCACGACCATGCTGCGGCTGACCGCCAGCAGCGCATGAACCAGCGCCTCGTTTCCCCGCGGGGTGGTCATCCGGACATCGTTGCATGATGGATACGTCCTTCTGCGTGCACTATCGTGTCAATGGACGGTTGCAGTAGTGCAACATTCTTGAAGGAGGCCAATGAACGGGGACGGCACGCCGGAGCTTGCCCGCATCCTCCTCGTCGAGGACGACGCCGGCGATGTCGCGTTCACCCTCGAGGAGTTCCGCGAACACCGGCTCCGCAACGAGGTCACGGTGATCGGCAACGGTCTGGAGGCGATCGACCACCTCGAGCGCCGCGGCGCTCACGCGGACGCGCCGACACCGGACATCGTCCTGCTCGACCTCAACCTGCCGGGCGTCGACGGCCGGGTCGTGCTCGACCGGATCCTCGGCAACCCCCGTCTCGCCGACCTCACCGTCGTGGTCCTCACCGGCTCGCCCCTCGAAGAGCAGATGCTGCGCGACTTCGGCGTCCCGTCGGAGCACTTCTTCCGCAAGCCGGTCGACTTCGCCCAGCTCGCGAAGCTCATCAACGGCATCGACCGCTACTACCTGGTGATCGACCGGCTCACCGGGCGATGATCAGCGGGCGGTAGTCGGCGGTCGTCAGCGGCAGCTCGGTGAGCATGCCGTCCGCGCGGGGCACCTTCACCACCTGACCGTCCAGGAGGAAGCGGACGGTGTCGACGTCGGTGCGCGAGTCCAGGGTGCACACGATCTGCCCGATCGCGAGGATGTCGTCGGTCCGGCCGCCCTCCTGCACCCTGAAGGACACCTCGGCGGTCCCGTCGACCAGCCGCACGCCCCTGACCAGGTCGGTGCCGGTCAGCGCGCTGGTCAGGCCCTCGTCGAGCTCGTCGTCCGTCGGGCCGGCGGCGAGGTGCCCGAGCAGCACCGACACGTCCCCGGTCGAGCCGACCCGCCGGTCGACGGCCACCAGCCGATCGCCGCGCACGAGGTACAGGCGCTCGATCACCGGACCCGCGGTGTTCTCGGCGGCCTGCCGCGGCGGGCTGACGATCACCAGGGACGACTCGAGCGGGCGCGGCGCGTGCTCGTCGGGCACCCCGCACCCCTGCAGGGCCAGCACGAGCAGCCCGGCCAGCACGAGACGGCGCCTCACGGCACGACCCCCGGCAGCTCGACCCGGAAGCGCGCGCCGCCGCCGGGGCGGTCGAGGACCACGACCCTGCCGCCGTGCGCCGTCGCGTGCTGGGCGACCAGCGACAGGCCGAGGCCGGTGCCGTCGCCGCCGCCGCGGGCGCCCGCCGACCGGCCGCGGACGAACCGGTCGAAGATCACCTCCCGGTCGGCGGGGCGGACGCCCGGGCCCTCGTCGTCGACCTCGACCCGGCCTGTCCCGGCGACGCAGGTGAGCCGGACCGCGACGGGCCCGCCGCCGTGCCGGACCGCGTTGTCGAGCAGGTTGGCCAGGATCTGCTCGAGCCGCCGCCGGTCGACCAGCCACCGGGAGGCGTCGTCGCCGGGCGGCTCGACGAGCCCGGCCCGCAGGCCCTGCGCCTCGACGACCTTCCGGGCGAGGTCGTGCGGGTCGACCGGGGCGCGCCGGGCCGGTTGGTCGCTGCGGGCCAGTTCGAGCAGGTCGTCGACGAGCGACTGGAAGCGTTCGATCTCCTCGACGACGAGTCCGGCGGCGAGCGCGGTCCGGTCGTCGAGGTGGGCCCGCCGCCGGTGCAGGACGCTCGCCGACGCGGCCAGGGTCTGCAGCGGGGAGCGCAGCTCGTGGCTGACGTCGGCGGCGAAGCGGCGGTCCCGCTCGTGCCGGCGGGCGAGCTGGTCGACCATGCCGTTGAACGACGTGGTGAGCCGCGCCAGGTCCGGCTCGGCGGCCGGGTCGAGCCGGGCGCTGAGGTCGCCGTCGGTGATGCCCTGCGCGGCGTCGGCGACGGAGCGCAGCGGCCGCAGCACATACCTGGTCGCGTACCAGCCGAGGCCGGCGCCGGCCGCCGCGACCGCGGCCGCGACGAGGCCCAGGACCCAGGCGAGGGTCCGCAGCGTCTGGTCGAGCTCCCGCAGGTAGTCGATCTCGTAGAGGGCGGTCCCCGGCGACAGCGGCACCCCGATGACGAGGGCCGGGACGCCGTCGACGCGGATCCACTGCGCGCCCTGCCCGCCCTGCTCGACGAGCGCCCGCAGCCCGGCGGGCACCGCGTCGGCCCCTCCGGTGTCGGCGTTGCGCGTGTACCAGAAACCGTCACGGTGCAGCAGCGTGCGCCGGTTGCCGCCGGTGTCCAGCGACTTGAGGATGGCGACGACGTCGGGGCGGTCGCCGTCGAGGCTCGCGGTGATGATCCGCGCGTCGTAGGCCGTGGCCCGGACCGTGGCCCGCTCCCGCCCGGCGAGCAGAGCGCCGCGGGTGAACTCGTAGGACACGAACGCCATCGAGGCGGACAGCGCCAGTGCCCCCGCGGCGAACCCCGCGATGACCCGTGTGCGCAGCCCGGCCTTTTTCATCGGTGCAGCTTGTAGCCCATGCCGCGGACGGTCAGCAGGCGGCGGGGCGCCCGCGAGTCGTCCTCGATCTTCTGCCGCAGCCGCCCGACGTGGACGTCGACCAGGCGCTCGTCGCCGACGTCGTACTCCCACACGCGCTGCAGCAGCTGCTGGCGGCTCAGCACCAGTCCGGGGTGCTCGGCGAGCTCGCACAGCAGCCGGAACTCGGTGCGGGTCAGCGCGACCGGCACGCCCGCGACCCGGACCTCGCCCGCCTCAGGCATGATCTCCAGGTCGCCGAAGACGAGCGTCGACACCGTGGACAGCACCGCGCGGCCGCGCCGGCGCAGGGCCCGCAGCCGCGCCGACAGCTCCTTCACCGCGACCGGCTTCACCAGGTAGTCGTCGGCGCCGGCCTCCAGCGCCGCCACGATGTCGTGGGTGTCGTCGCGGGCGCTGACGACCACGATCGGCACGTCGTCGTCGCGGCGCAGCTGGCGGATGCACTCGAAGCCGTCGACGCCGGGCAGCATCAGGTCGACCAGGACGGTGTCGGCCGGCTCGGCGCGTTGCGCGACGAGCCCGTCCTCGGCGGTGGACACGCCCCGCACCGAATAGCCCTCGTCCTCCAGCGCCAGCATCAGCGACAGCCGGATCCGATCGTCGTCCTCGATGACCAGTACGCCCGCCACCACAGCATCATGCCAGGCCGGAGGCGTTGTCATCGAACTGTCATACTTCCGCGGAACAGCCGCCACATGCGCGGCGGAGGCTCGCTGCATGCACACCGGCATCGACGTCCCCACTGCTGCCCGGACACCGCTCGTCGAGATCATGGTCACCGAGGAGCTCGACGCCGCGTCCGAGCCGCGCGTCCGAGCGCTGCTCGAGGACGCGCTGACCATGCATCCGGAGCAGCTCGTGGTCGACCTCGCCGACTGCCCCTTCATCGACGCGACCGCGATCGGCATGCTCCTGGACATCCACCGGCAGGTCTGGACGTCCGGAGGCAGGCTCACATTGCGGGCGCCGTCACCCCGCGTCAGGAGAACGTTGCAAATCGCGCACGTAAATCACGTGTTACGAATGGTCCCGGAGGACGACGGACACGACATGATGACGAAGACCCAGTGACCTGATCGGACTCAGCTCAGTGAGAGGAGCGGCGACCGTGACCGCGGCGACGACACCTGACGGCACCGACTTCACGTTGATCTGCGATGCCTGTGGCCAGAGCGTGACCGGGCTCGGCGCGACCATGCACAACTGGGACCTCGTCTGGAGCCTGTTCCGCCGGCACGGCTGGACCGGCGCCCGGCTCGCGACCGGCCCGCACAGCTGCGGGCGCTGCTCCCGGGTGCCGCTCGCCTCCGCCGACCCGGACCCGGTCGGCTGGCTCGCCGGTGACGCGCCGCCGACCGCCGCCGGCTACGACGTCGTCGAGGCGCCCGCCGAGCCGGTGGCCGAGACGGACCCGCGGGTCGAGGCGGCCGTCGTCGAGGAGGCGCTCGTCGTGTCGCTGAGCGGCGATCTGGACATCGAGGTCGGGCCGGCGCTGCGCGCCGCGCTGTCGCCCGCCGGTTACCGCCCCGGCCACCTGGTCCTCGACCTGAGCCGGGTCGCCACGCTCGACTCGTCGGTGCTGGGGCTGCTCGTCGCCGCCCGGCACCGCGCCGCGCAGGCCGGCGGCCACACGTGCCTGGTCGGGCTCGCCCCGTTCATGCGGCGGATGATGCACACCCTGTGCCTGCTGCACCTGTTCGTCGTCCTGCCGGACCGGGCCACCGCGATCGGCTGGCTGCGCGGCGACGACGCGGACCTGCCCCGCCAGCGCGACCTGCGCGGTGAGACGACGCCCGCCTGATCGTGACAAACGCTGCATCGAACTATAGAAATGTCAGGATGAACGGAAGTTCCTGACATCTCGGAGGGAAGTGCAGCATGCCCAGCTCCCCCGCCAGCCCATCCGCCGGCTCGTCTGTCAGCCGGCGCGGATTGCTCGGAGCGGCCGCCATCGTCGGGGCCGCTCCGGCGCTGCTCGGTGCCGAAGCCGCGAGCGCCGCACCCGCGCACCGCCAGTCGCGGGTGCCGCTCGACCGGATCAGCGTCCAGCTCTACACGCTGCGCGACCAGCTCAGCGCCGACCTCGCCGCGAGCCTCGCCCAGCTGCGCGCGATCGGCTACACCAGGGTCGAGCACGCCGGTTTCGTCGGGCGGACCGCCGCCCAGTTCCGCGGCTTCCTCGACGCCGCCGGCCTGAAGGCCACCTCGGGCCACGTCGCGATCCCGCAGCCGTGGGACGCGACCGCGTGGCAGCGCGCCCTCGACGACGCGAACATCGTCGGCAACCGCCTCATCGTGCACCCGTTCTTCGGCGTCGACGCCACCGGCCAGCCGATCCGCGACGGCGCCAGATACCACGCCCTGGCCCGCGACCTGAACCGCGCGGGCGCCCTGGCCCGGCGCGCCGGGCTCGACTTCGGCTACCACAACCATCACCTGGAGTTCGTCCGGCAGGACGGTGGGTCGCGCACCGGGTACGACATCCTCACCGCGGAGACCGACCCTGACCTGGTGCACCTCGAGGTCGACCTCTTCTGGGCGTGGCGGGGCGCCGCCGACCCCGTCGACCTCGTCCAGCGCCACCGCGGGCGGATCCGGCAGGTCCACGTGAAGGACATGGACACCGCGGCGTCGTTCACCGACCCGGGCGCCGGGCTCATCGACTTCGGCCGGATCTTCGAGCACGCGCGCGAGGCCGGCCTGGTGGAGTACATCGTGGAGCGCGACGACGCGGGGACGCCGCCGCGGACTCCGGCCGACGCGCTGACCACGGCGCGCAACGGCTACCGGTTCCTGTCGGACCTGCGCTTCTAGCTCACCATTCGTGCGGCAGGCGGTAGCGCCAGTTCGCCGCCAGGAACGCGCCCGCCGGGGTCCGGTAGAACGGCCACACGCGCTCACCGGACCTCGGCAGGTCGCGGCGCACCCGGCGGGCCTTGGCGCCGTCGAGCTTCGTCTCCCCGTAGCGCCGGTCCGCGTGCACGGCGGGCAGCTGCACCCACGAGGGCCACCTCGCGTACCCGTCGGGCTCGAAGTCGAGGTGCACGGCGACGAGCAGCACCGCGTCCACGCCCCACGGCTCGCCGCCGGCGCGCACCTTTTTCCGGATGACCTGGACGTGGTCGTGCAACTCGTGCAGCGCATCCGGGAAGTTGCCGGCCTCGTCGCCGTCGCCCCACCCGTCGAGGTGCGCGGTCAGATATTCGCCGTCGGGGGTGCGGACGCGGACCCGGTCGGACGGCGCGTCGCGGGGCGGGTCGCCGAGGGGATCCCGGCGGACGTTGGCGCGCTTGTGGAGGACCTGGACGGCGTGGGTCTGCAGCGCCTTCGCGTCCTTGGCCGGCAGATATTCGTGGGCGGCGGCGTCGGCGTAGGCCTCGCCGTCGCCGTAGACCGCGAGGGGTGGCGGCTGCATGATCCCCTCGCCGGGGAAGAAGAACCCGCGCTGCCGCTCCCACTCGAACATCGGCCACTGCACGGCCGCGTGCGCCGCTCCACCGCCCAGCAACGACCCGGCGAACACTCCACCGGCGACCAGCATCGTTCTGCGCTTCACCCGGATGAGTCTAGTCCCGTTTTTCGCTTATGTACCGATATATGAGCAGCTCTGGGCTATGTAGAAAAACGGCCTAGCCCTATGTAGAGTGGGTGTGTGACGGCAGGTGTGCGCATGACGGCGGCGGTGGCGAAGGTGTTGTCGGCCTTCCTCACCGACCCGGCCGTGGACCGATATGGCCTCGATCTCATGCGGGTGACCGGCCATCCGAGCGGCACGTTGTATCCGATCCTGCTGCGCCTGCAGCGGGCCGGCTGGGTCGACGCGCGCTGGGAGGACGTCGACCCGGTGGCCGCGGGGCGGCCCGCCCGCCGCTATTACCGGCTGACCCCCGACGGCGTGGTCGCCGCCCGCACCGCCGTGGCGGAGCTCTATGAGCAGCTGACCCCCGGCACGCCCCGCACCACGCCGGGGCTGGCATGACGGCGGCGGACCGGCTGGCGGAGGCGCTGCTGCGCTTCGCGGCGCGGCGATGGCCCGCGTCCGTCCGCGAGGAGCAGTCCAGGGAGTGGTCCGCCGAGCTGCACGCGCTGCGCACCGAGCCCGGCGCCGGGGCCGGGCGGCGCGCACTCGGCCAGCTGCGGTTCGCGTTCAGCCTCGCCGCCGCCTCACCGGTCGACGACGAGGACGGCGTGCCCCGCGGCTGGCGGGAAGGCCTGCCCGAGGCCGGCCGGGCGCTGCAACCCCTCGCGGCGCTGACGGTCTTCGGGGTGCTCGCGGCGGGCCCGGGCGCCGGCATCCTGCGCACGGTCAGCGAGTGGCTCCTGGGCCTGGCCGGCGTGCCGATCCGCTGGCCGGCGGGCATCGCCGTCACCCTGGCCACGTCACTGCCCGCGCTGCTGATCCTCACCGCCGCCGCGTGGTGGCTCGGCCGCCGCCTGCCCGTCCGGCGGCACCGCGGCCTCGCGTCCGCTTCGGCCCTCTCGGTGGCGTTCGCCGTGCTCGTGGTGGGCACGGTGACCGCCGTCGGCCCGGGCGCCGGCAGCGCGCTCGCCCTCAGCCTCGCCATCGGCGCACCTGCCTGGGCGCTGCTCACGGCGGCGCTGACCCTGGCGGTCGTGCGGCTCGCGGCGCGGCCCCGCCACCGGTGGCCGGCCGCCGTGCTGGCCCTGGCCGGGATCCCGGTCGTGGTGGAGCTGGCGGTGACCGCCGCGGTGCTGCCGTGGGTCCTCACCTCCGGCGCCGACCTGTCGACGGCACTGAATTGGGCGCCCTCGCTGCTGTCCGGCACGGCCGTCTCCGGCGACGCCGGCACGTGGCACCAGTCCGCGGAAGCGATCGCGCTGTCCAATGCGACCAACACGTATCCGTCGCACCTGCTCGTCCTCACCGGGCTCGCCATCGGCCACGGGCTCGGCGCGGCACGTCCGCGCCCGGTCCGCCGCCCCGCGCCGCAGCCGGTCCACGCCCCGGCGCCGCTGCGCCTTCCCCCAGCCGCGACGGCCGCCGGCGTGGTGTCGCTGCGCCCGTCCCCGGCCGCGCCGGGCGCCGGCGTGGTGTCGCTGGTCGCGGGGCTGTTCGCCTGGGCGTATACCCTCGCGGTGCTCACTCCGGCGATGCCCCTGGTCGGCCGGACGGCCCCGATGCCGGGCGGCGACGGCGAGCTCTACATGTGGGTCGCCGAGCTGCGCTGGGGCGGCATCACGCTCGCCGCGCTCGGCCTCCTGCTCGCCGCCGCCGACCGCCGCGCCGCCCCACTCGCCGCCGCCGCGCAGACCGTCGCCCTGCTGATCGTCGACGGCGTCCTCGCCCGCGCCGAAACCACCGACCTGCGCACCGCCCTGACCGCCGCCGCGATCACCGCCGCCGTGTCGTGGCTCATCGCCGGCACCCGCCCTGCCGCGCCCGCCGCCGCGGACGGCCTGCTGACCCGGCGCCGGCTCGCCTGGACCTCGGTCATCGCCGCCTGCTGCGGACCCGTCCTGTTCGGCCAGGGCACCCCCGAGGTCAACCACCCCTTCCTGCCCCCGGGCCTCGCCGGCGTGACCGCCCTCCTCGCCGCGACCCTCGCCGTGGTCGCCGCCCAGGCCGCCGCGGCCGCCCGCCCCACCCGCCTGCGCCCGGCCTGGTCAGCCGCCGTGACCGCCGTCCCCGCCCTGCTGCTGGGCGGGCTCGGCCTCGCCACCGGCGCCGGCGTCTCCAACACCGTCACCAGCGCGGGCTTCCTCCTCACCGTCCCGATGATCCTGCTGGTCGTCGCCACCATGCGCGCACACCGCCCCAGCCAGGGCTGGTCCAGACCGACCCTCTGGGTCGTCCTGTCCCTGACCAGCCCGGTCCTGAGCGTCGCGGTCGTCGCCGTCTCGCTGATGCTGTCCATGGTCACGGCCAACGTCCTGTTCGCCGTGGCCGGCAGCAGCTGGGCCGCCGACGGCATGTCCTTCCTCCCGGGCACGGTGGTGCTCGCCGTGGCCATCGGCGTCGCCGTCTCCCGCACCGTCATCCGCGCCACCGAACCCCCCACCGGCCATCCCGCCCCACCCGACCTCCCACCTGCCCCCCAGCCGACCCAGGCCGCCGACCTCGCCACGCCCCCGGCCACCGACGCACCGCGGGGTCCGCAAGCGGCGGCTCAGCACCCGACCCGGCCAGCCACCGCCCAGACCGCACGCCCGTAGCCCGCCACCAGAGCCCTTTGCCGCGGCCCTGGACGCGGCCCTGGACGCGACCCTGGACGCGACCCTGGACGCGACCCTGCGTCTGATCGACCCACGCCGGGCTACCGCCCGAGCCACCCGCCCCGCAGCCCGATCCCCCGCAGAGGAGCTGGAGGCGGAGGCTGGCGGAGAGGGCCGGGTCGCGGCCGGACACCACACGTGCGACCACAGCGCGGTGGTCGCCGGTGTGGTCTGCGTGGGTCGGCGGGGGTGGCCAGGCGAGCAGGACCGATGCCGGGGTCAGGGGTGCAGGAGGTGGACGGCGGACGCTTCGATGGTGCGGGCCTCGTCCAGGAGGTCGGCGAGGGTGGCGAAGACGGTGGCCGGCTCGGCGTCGCGGGACTCGCGGGCGGTGGTGGCCATCGCTGACCAGATGGCGCCCGAGGCGCGCAACGCGGTGGCCGCCGTGGCGAGCCGGGGGCGGCGGGTGAGGGTTGCGGCCTCGTCCAGGAACGCTGCGTAGATGGGGCGGGTGGCGCCCGGGGCGGTGTACTGCTCTTCGAGGCATTCGTGCACGCGACGGAGGGCGGACGCGTAGGCGGGCGGGGTCGCGAAGCGGCGGGTGAAGCCTGACTTCGTCCTCGTGTCGCGGAGCTGGGCCGCAAGGCGGGTCATGCCGGTGAAGCCGAAGTTGGCGTCGAAGGCGTTGCCGAGGACCGGGCCGGTGAGGTGGGCGGCGGTTTCCGCGAGGGCCGAGTCGATGGCGGCGCCGAGATCGGCAGGCCGCAGGTCGACGCCGGCCGCCACGCCACCACCCGTGCCCGGCGCGACGGTGAGGCGGTGGTGGCGGCCCTTGCGGTGGGCGGACCAGGCCAGCGTGAACGCGTCCACCGGCAGGCTGTGCGGGGCGTCGTCGTGGACCGTGAAGCCGTCGACGGACTCGCCGGTCACGAGGACGCCGTACGGGTCCGCGTCGACAGCCGTCACAGGCGTGGGGTGCCACGGGAGCCGGGCGGCCGAGACCGTGCAGTACACGGGGCGACCAGCGGCAAGGAAGGCCCTCAAGGCCTTCAGGGCGGGCCCCGCAGCGGTGCTGTGGGCCTCGGTGAACGCAATGCCGAGGCGGGTCAGGACGGTGGGGGCCCAAGGGGCGGGGTGGTGCTGGGCGACGATGGTCAGGACCGGTGGCATGCCGCGGTAGTCGAAGACGGCGGCCAGGAAGCCGATGCCGCCGCCCAGGCCGCAGATCATCGGCTCGGTCAGCGAGAACCCCGCGGCGAGCAGCAGCTCGCGCACGACGCCGCTGGGCTGGTGGTGGAGCTGGGCGGGGCGCGCGGCCAGGATGTGCCTGCGGGCGGTGGTGTACGACTCGCCGGTGCGAGCGCTGCGCTCCCGGACGAGGCGCTTCAGGTGCTTGTGATCGGTCATCGCGAACTGCCTCACCGACGGTCGGGCCGCGTCGCCTGCCCACGCGAGCGAGACGGCGACCGTCGTGCGGAGGGTCGGTGGACCGGCCGGGTGCACAAGGGACCGTCCGCGATGGCAGGGACCACCTTCTCCCCCGCGTCGCCGGTGGGCGTGGGCCACCGGTCAGGGGGTACGGCGCGCGGCGGCGCCACCCGGCAGCATACCCCCGACCTGTGTTTCACTGGGTTTCGTGGCTGGTGAGCGGCGGTTC
The DNA here is from genome assembly GCF_040605635.1 of Dactylosporangium sp. NPDC005555. Taxonomy (NCBI): domain Bacteria; kingdom Bacillati; phylum Actinomycetota; class Actinomycetes; order Micromonosporales; family Micromonosporaceae; genus Dactylosporangium; species Dactylosporangium sp. NPDC005555. The sequence continues at coordinate 233,824 of NZ_JBEXDG010000004.1, read as the reverse complement.
GTGGTGCAGCGGCACCGGGCGACGCGGCTGCATTACGACTTCCGGCTGGAGATCGACGGGGTCCTGGTCAGCTGGGCGGTGCCGAAGGGGCCGACGCTCGATCCGAAGGTGCGGCGGGCCGCGTTCCACGTCGAGGACCACCCGATGGACTACATCGACTTCGAGGGGGTCATTCCCGCCGGTGGGTACGGCGGCGGCGACGTCATCGTATGGGACGCCGGGACGTGGGAGCCGTACAAGGACCCGGATCCGGGTGCGGCGGTCGCCGCCGGGGAGCTGCACGCGCGGCTGCACGGCGAGAAGCTGCGCGGCACCTTCGTGCTGGTGAAGACCAAGCAGGGCAAGGACGACTGGCTGCTGCTGCACAAGCGCGACGAGCACGCCGTGGACGGCTGGGATCCCGAGGAGCATCCGCGGTCCGTCCTCAGTGGACGCACGAGCGAGGAGGTGCTCGCCGACCCCGACCGGCTCTGGGACCCGCACACCGGCGCCCGTCCGCTGAAGGCGAGCCGGGACGAGCTCGAAGCGCTCGACAGGGCCGGCGACGGCGACACGTGGCATGTCTACGGGCGGGACCTGAGCATCAATCATCCGGACAAGGTCGTGCGGAAGCAGGCACCGGCGACGAGGCGGGAGCTGCTGCGGTACGCCACCGTCATGACGCCGACCGTGCTGCCGTACATGCGTGCGGTCACCACCGATCCCGCGGCGCTCGTCGAGGCCGCGGACTGGCGGGTGCCGGTCACGAACATGGCGGTGATCGACCTGGGCGGCGGGAACCCCTGGGCGGACCAGGTGGTCCTCGCGCAGCTGTACCGGACGGCGTTCGAGCACCTGAGGATCCGGGCCGGCATCAAGGTCGGGCCGGCCATCGAGCTGTGGGTGCCGGCGACCGGCGACCCGACCGGCTGGATCCGGTCCCTCGCGAGGTCGATGGCGGCGGTCATGCCCGAGCTCACCCACCACGGCGCGCCGGCCGGGCCGACGGTGCTCGCGCCGTACAGCCCGATCGCCGCGCCCGGCGCGCCGGTGTCGACCCCGATCGGGTGGGACGAGCTCGACGACCCGGACCTGAGCCCGGACAACTTCACCGTCCTGACGGTCCCGGAGCGCCGCGACGCACGCGGCGACCTGTTCGCCGTCGTCCTTGAGCCGCCCCGGGACCTGCCGGCACTGGATCAGGTGTAGCCGCACCGCAGGCCCGGGCGTCGGCAGCCCGATCTCGACGACTACCGCGCGGCGACCGCCCGCGGCGACGAGAGTCCGGGCGCGCCCACCGTGCGGATGGTCGACGGCCGCCCGCAGACCCTGCGCCGGGTGCCGGCGCGCATGACCACCGAGACGGCCCGGCACGCCGGCCACGCTGACATCCTGCGCGAGCGGCTGGACGGCACCACCGGCCGGTAGCGGGTCACGCGACCGCCGCGGCCGCCGCCCTGCCCGCCACCCGGCCGGAGAACAGGCAACCACCCAGGAACGTTCCCTCCAGGGAGTTGTAGCCGTGCATCCCGCCGCCGCCGAAGCCTGCCGCCTCGCCTGCGGCGTACACCCCGGGCAGCGGCGTGCCGTCGGCCCGCAGGACCCGCGCGGCGAGGTCGGTGTGCAGGCCGCCGAGGGTCTTGCGGGTCAGGATGTTGAGGCGCACCGCGATGAGCGGGCCCGCCTTCGGGTCCAGCAGGCGGTGCGGGGTCGCGACGCGGATGAGTTTGTCGCCACGGTACGCCCGGGCGCCGCGGATCGCGGTGATCTGCGCGTCCTTGTTGAACGGGTTGGTGAGCTGCCGGTCGCGGGCCTCGATGACGGCCTTCACCTCGGGTGCGGACAGCAGCGACGAGCCGGCGAGGGTGTTCATGCCGGCGACGAGCTCCTCCACGGTCGGCGCGACCACGAAGTCGGCGCCCTTGCGCTTGAAGGCCTCGACCGGGGCGGGCGCGCCGGGGCGGACCCGCTGCAGCACCTGTTTGACGCTGCGGTTCGTCAGGTCCGGGTTCTGCTCGGAGCCCGACAGCGCGAACTCCTTCTCGATGATCTTCTGGGTGAGGACGAACCAGCTGTAGTCGTGTCCGGTCGCCATCAGATGCTTGAGGGTGCCGAGGGTGTCGAAGCCCGGATACAGGGGCGCCGGCAGGCGCTTGCCGGTCGCGTCGAGCCACAGCGACGACGGGCCGGGCAGGATGCGGATGCCGTGGTTGGGCCAGACGGGGTCCCAGTTCTGCAGGCCCTCGGTGTAGTGCCACATCCGGTCCGGGTTGATGATCTGCCCGCCGGCGGCCTCGGTGATGCCGAGCATCCGGCCGTCGACGTGCGCGGGGACGCCGGCGACCATGCGCTGCGGCGGGCTGCCGAGCCGGGCCGGCCACGCCTTGCGGACCAGGTCGTGGTCGCCGCCGATGCCGCCGGACGTGACGATGACGGCCTGCGCGGTCAGCTCGAACGCGCCGGTGACGTCCCGGGAGCTCGTCTGTCCACGGTGGACGTCGCTGGGCGCGAGCACGGAGCCGCTGACGCCGGTGACGACGCCGCCGGTCTTCACGAGGCCGTCGACGCGGTGCCGGAAGCGGATCTCGACCAGGGGGCTCGCCTCGACCCTCTTGGCGAACGGCTCGACGACGCCCGGGCCGGTGCCCCAGGTGATGTGGAAGCGGGGCACGGAGTTGCCGTGGCCGTCGGCGGGGCCGCCGCCGCGCTCGGCCCACCCGACGACGGGGAACACGCGGTGGCCCATGGCGCGCAGCCAGGACCGCTTCTCACCGGCGGCGAACTGCACATAGGCCTCGGCCCAGCGGCGCGGCCACAGGTCCTCGTCGCGGTCGAACGCGGCGCTGCCGAGCCAGTCCTGCCAGGCGAGCTCCACGGAGTCCTTGATGCCCATCCGGCGCTGCTCCGGCGAGTCGACCAGGAACAGGCCGCCGAACGACCACCACGCCTGCCCGCCGAGGCTCTGCGGCGGCTCCTGCTCCAGCAGGATCACCCGCTTGCCGGCGTCGGCGACCTCGGCGGCCGCGACCAGTCCGGCGAGTCCTGCCCCGACCACGATCACATCTGCATCCACACCATCAGACTAGGCACCGGCGTGCGAGAATCGTGGCGCCGGGAGCAGAATCTCGGCGTCACTTTGTCACTGCGGTGACAATATCGGGAGGTGCACGGTCGACCTCAGCGCAACCGTCCGGGACCGCCTGCGCGGGCTGCGCGAGCGCCTGCACGAGCACACCCTGGCGACGGTGAGCGATGCGATGCTCGCCCAGGGCCGGTCGTTGACGGGCGGGCAGGGCCGCGGGCTGACGATGGGCGTCGAGACGGCCGTCGACGCGTTCGTCGACGCGTTCGTGGCCGGCGGCGACCTGACCCGCACCCGCGCGGTCTTCCACGAGCTGGGCCGCACCGAGTATCGCGAGGGTCACCGCATCGACGCGCTGCGCTCGGTGCTGACCGTCGGCGGGCGGGCGATCTGGTCCACGGTCAGCGATCCGGCGTCCAGGCTCGACCGCGGCGACCTGTCCGCCGTGGCTCACGCGCTGTTCGGATACGTCGACGTGCTCGCCGGTGCCGCCGCCGAGGGGTATCTGGACGAGCAGCAGGACGCGGCGCACGACTGGGCGCTGGTCCGCCGGCGGCTGATCACGCTGCTGGTGCAGCCCGATCCGCCCGGTGACGCCGCCCTGCACGCGGCCGCGGAGGCGGCACGGTGGCCGCTGCCGGCGGCGGTGACCGTGGTCAGCGTCGAGGGCACCGACGCCGAGCATCTCGCCCGGGCCGTCGGCGGCGGCGCGATCGCCACCGTCATCGACGGCGCCACCAGCATCGTCGTCCCCGCCCGCGGCACCACCCCCGAGACGGCCGGCGCACCTCCGGCCACGGGCCACCCCGGCGGCACGGTCGTCCGGGGCCTCACGGATCACCCCGGCGGCACGGCCGTCCGAGGTCCCACGGGCCACCCCGGCGGCACGATCGTCCGGGGCCTCACGGGCCACCCCGGCGGCACGATCGTCCGGGGTCTCACGGGGCGACGGGCGGCGGTCGGGCCCGAGGTGGAGCTGCGGCGGGCCCGGATCTCGCACCGGCTGTCCCGGCGGGCTTTGCAGCTGCAGCAGGCCGGGCTGCTCCCCGACGGCGTCGCCGGCTGCGACGAGCACCTCGTGACCCTGCTCTGCGTGTGGGAGCCGGGTGTCGCGGACCGGCTCGCCGCCCGCGCCCTCGCGCCCCTGGCGGCGGCGACCCCGGCGTCGCGGGAGGTGCTCGCGGAGACGCTCCTGCAGTGGCTGCGCTGCCAGGGTCAGGTCATCCCGACCGCGGAGGCGCTGCACACCCATCCGCAGACCGTCCGCTACCGGCTCCGCAAGCTCCGGGAGGCGTACGGCGCCCGCCTCGACGACCCCGACGAGCGCCTCGCGCTGCAGCTCGGCCTGCGGCACCACCGCAGCGGGCGGTAGCGGTCGCCGCGGACGGCGCGGCGCCACACACCGACCGTAGTGACCGGCGTCGACGCCGGCCGACCGGCATCCGATGCGTCTGTGACGCAGGCCACAGCGACCCGATCGCCGCGCCACTCCGTCAAAGGAGTGAGCGGAGGAGGACTCGGGTGGAGCTGGAGCTGCGGTCGCGGCTGACCGACGAGCTGTCGACCGGCCCGGAGCCGCCGATCGGGGACCTGGTCGTGGCGTCGATGCGGCAGGGCCGGCGGCTGCGTGTGGCTCGGCGGCTGCGGATGGGCGGGATCGCCCTGCTGGCCGTGGTCGTCGCGGCGGGCCTGGTGGGCGGGGTCGTCACGCTGCGGCCGGCGGCGCCGCAGGTCGTCACGCCCGCGACGGGGACGGACCCGCTCGTGCCGGCGACGCCGGCCGGGCTGCTGGTGCTGCTGGAGTCGCTGCTGCCGGACGGCGTGACCAGCGGCTACGCCGCCACCCCCGGCGGCGGCCTGATGGTGCAGGTGTACCTGGACACCGGCCACGGCCCGGGCATGCTGCGGGTCGCGGTCGGCAGGGACGCCGACGGTCCGGCCGCCGTGGGCCACCGGGCCGTCATGGACGGCGGGGGCGCCGTCACCGGCCCGGTGCGGCGCGCGGACGGCGCCCAGGTGACCGTCGTCTTCCTGCCGGACAACTGCGTGCAGCGCACCGTGGTGCTGTTCGACCGCCCCGACGGGATCGTCGTGCAGGTCAACATCGCCGCCTGCCTCGCCTGGGACGGCACCGGGAACCCGCCGGGGCCGCAGGTGCTGACCGCCGTGCAGGCCGAGGCCGTGGCCGCCGACCCCCGCTGGGGCACGATGCTCCCCCGGTCCCTCGTCGACGAGGGCGCCGCCAGACACCCGACCCTGCCGGATCTCGCATGAGCGGTCCGGAGCGGAGCGGGAGGACCGCTCATCAGGGGCTCAGTTCTGGCTCAGGCCGACGCCGGAGCGCAGCGGAGGTGGCGGCATGAGCGACGTCGATGCGGAGTTCGTCGAGTACGCACGGGCGGCGGCGCCGAAGTTGCGGCGCACCGCCTACCTGCTCTGTCACGACTGGCACCTGGCGCAGGACTTCACGCAGACGACCTTGGCCAAGCTGTTCGTGAGCTGGCGGCGGATCCAGCGGCGCGACTCTCCCGACGCGTACGCGCGGAAGGTCCTGCTGCGGGTGTTCCTCGACCATCAGCGGCGCAGCAGCAGCCGGGAGCTGGTCGTGGCCCGCATCGCCGAGACGGAGGCGCCGGCGGACCAGCCGGAGCTGCGGCTGACGCTGCTGGAGGCGATGGGCCACATCTCGGCGCGGGACCGGGCGGTCCTGGTGCTGCGGTACTGGGAGGACCAGAGCGTCGACACGGTCGCCGACCTGCTCGGCATCTCCGCCGGCACGGTGAAGTCGCAGAGTGCCCGCGGCCTGTCCAGGCTCCGCCGCCTGCTCGGCACGACCGAACTGGCGTTGCGCGACTGAGCCCGCACTGTCGCGACCGGGCCCGGCGCGGCGAGGAGTGGCTCAGCGGATCGCGAAGACGGCCAGGCCCTCCGGGGTCTCCTCGTGCACCTCGACGAGCGTGACCGATGCCTCGGCCGGACCGTGCCGGGTCCATGCGACGAGCCGCTCGACCGCCTCCAGGGGCCCCTCGAAGACCGCTTCGACCCGGCCGTCGTCGAGGTTGCGGACCCAGCCGCCGAGCCCGGCGCCGGAGGCGACCCGGCGGCAGGTGTCGCGGTAGTACACGCCCTGGACCTGTCCCGACACCAGCACCCGCCTGCGTTCCATGCTGCGACGGTACGTCAGGCCGACGGCCGGTCGGGCAGCAGGCGCTCCTCGTGGTCGAGCTCCCGCTCCAGCACGCGCAGGCCCTCGTCGGGGAGCGTGCCGGCGTCGCGCCACCGCAGCAGCTCCTCCCGCTGGGCGTCCATCGCCGCCCGCCGGATGCGCAGCGCCGCCTCGTACCGTGGCGAAACCGGCATCTCCGGGGACTCGGCGTTCTGCAGCAGGTCGAGGCGGCCCTGATAGCGGGCGAGCCGCTGGCCGAGCAGGCCCCGCATGACCTGGATCGCCTCGGCCTCGGCGGCGACCTCCTCCGGGTCGCGGTGAGCGGCGTCCCCGGGGTCCTGGAGGTCGTCGAGGCGTTCGAGGGCGGCACGGACGGACGCCGAGCGGGCCTCGTTGCGCAGGCGGGCCTCGTCGACGGCGTCGGCGCGCAGGCCCAGGCGGCGCACCAGCGGGGCGAACGTGAGCCCCTGCCCGACCAGCGTCACCAGCACGACGACGAGGGTGCAGAAGAGCAGCAGGTCCCGGTCGGGCGTGATCCTCGGCAGTGTGAACACGGCGGCGAGGCTGATCACGCCGCGGGTCCCGGCCCAGCTCAGCGCGGTCACCTCGCGGCCGGTGAGCTTGTCGGAGTGCTGCCCGGTGCCCAGCCGCGAGTGCAGCGACCTGGGCAGCGACTGGGTCAGCAGCAGCCACAGCGGCCGGATGAGCAGCACCGCCCCGACCGACACGGCGACCGCGACGACGATGGTGGACGTCTCGTATTCCCGCAGCCCCCGGATCACTTCGGGCAGCTGCTGGCCGATGAGCAGGAACACGAAGCCTTCGAGCAGGAAGTCGACGAGCCGCCAGACGGCGCTGGTCTGCAGGCGGCTGGCGCCCGAGCCGGCGCGGGGCGCGTGGTGGCCGACGACGAGCCCGGCGACGACGACGGCGAGGACTCCGGAGACGTGCAGGTGCTCGCCGAGCAGGTACGCGGCGAACGGCGTGGCGAGCGAGACCGCGTTCGCGGACATCGGGTCGCGGGTCAGGGGGCGCAGCAGCCGGACGACGTAGGCGACGGCGGCGCCCGTGGCGGCCCCGCCGACGGCCGCGACCACGAACTTCCAGACGGCCGCGGTCGCGGAGAAGCCGCCGCCGACGACCGCCGCCGACGCGAAGCTCAGGATGGTCAGGGCGGTGGCGTCGTTGAGCAGGCCCTCGCCCTGGATGATCGTGACGAGCCGCTGGGGCAGCCCGACCTTGCGCCCGACGGCGAGGGCGGCGACCGGGTCCGGCGGGGCGGCGGCGGCGCCGACCGCGATCCCGGCGGCGAGGGTCGCCCCGGCGACCAGGTGGTGGAAGCCGTATCCGATGACCAGGGCGGTGATGAGCACCAGGATCACCGACAGGCTGACCACGATCCGGACGTTGCGCCGGATGGCCAGCAGCGACGAGTCGAGGGCGGCGCTGTAGAGCAGCGGCGGCAGCACGAACGTCAGCACGATCTCCGGCTCGAGCACGACGTTGGGGCCGGGCAGCAGCGCGTACGTGATGCCGACGACGGGCAGGAGCGCCGCGGCGGGCAGTCCGGTGCGCCCGGCGAACCAGCGCACCACGACCACGACGGCTACCGCGGCGAGGACGAACAGCAGCAGCGTCTCGGCATTCACTTCCCCATTGTCAGGGGTTACCGGGTGGAAGCCTTCACGGACGGCGACTTCGTCGGGGTCGCACCCGGGGCGACGGCGGCCTGCTCGGCGTTGTTGTTGACCATTTCGGGGTGGGCGGCGACGAACGGGCCGACCTCGTCACGGACGATCGCGGCCAGGAGTTCCTTCGCGGTGTCGTCGAGGATCTCGTAGGACTGCCCGCCGATCGTCTCGGAGTGGTAGTCACCGTTGTTGACCTTCAGCGTCACCATCTGGTCCGGTTTGATGCCTTTGAGGGTGAAGATCCAGTCGGTCAACTGGATGCCGTGGTTGTAGAAGGAGACCGCGGCGCCCATCCTGTTGAGCATCTCGGCGACCTTGATCGGGTTGGTGATGACGCCGGCGCTGGTCGCCTTCTTCACCATCGCCTTGATGAACTGCTGCTGGTGGCGCTGGCGGCCGTAGTCGCCGTCGTTGTTGGCGAGCTTGTCGCGCTGCCGGACGTAGTCCAGGGCCTCCCAGGGCTCCATGTCGTAGCAGCCGACCTCGTAGATCTGGGGGCGCATGTTGGGCTTGAGGGTGGTGGGCAGGTCGTTGGAGAAGTTGTAGGGCACGCCCTCGGCGCCGGTCTTGGTGTTCCAGCCGGTGTGGATGGAGGTGACCCTCTCGTCGACGCACATGTGCACACCGCCCATCGCGTCGACCAGGCCCCTGAAGCCGTCGAAGTTGACGATCGCGGCGCCGTTGAACTTCAGGCTGCCGCCGGCCAGGTTGCTGACGGTGGTGGCGAGCAGCTCGAGGCCGCCGTCGCGGCCGCCGCCGTTCTCCGAGCCCGCCGCGAACGCGGAGTTGATCTTGGCGGTGCCGCCGGTGTACCTCGTCTTCGCGAACGCCGGGATCTTGACCCTGGTGTCGCGGGGGATCGACGTCAGGTAGACGGCGTCATGGCTGGCGGGGATGTGCGCGACGATGATCGAGTCGGCGCGGGAGCCCATCTCGGCGTTGTCCGGGCGCTCGTCGACGCCGACGAGCAGCAGGTTGATCGGCCCGTTGATGGTGTTGCCCTCCGCGGCGGCCTCGCCGAGCCCGCCGGTGTGGGTGATCTCGTCGCTGTAGTGGTCGAGCAGCAGCTTGCCGCCGATCAGCCCGCCACCGCTCGCCACGAGCAGCAACGCGCCCAGCACGAGCAGCAACTTCGCCCACAACGGATCTTTGCGCTTCTTCGCCTCGCCGCGCCGCTTCGCCACTCCACGCCCTTCCCGACCGTCGAACTCAACCTGAAGACGGAACCGGGGCGTGCAACGTTGCGTCTTGCTTCTCTCCTCGGCCGTCTCCGACGATAGCGCCGCCGAGTTTCCACTGGTCGACTGGCGTTCACCTGCCGGACCGTCGCGCAGTGTGGCGCTGGTCACCCACCGGCGCCGTCCACCACGTCGTCGGAGGAGCGGCGGGGCGGCTCCGGAGCGGCGCCCGCACGGCCGGGGACACCGACACGGACGACCATCGCCGGGTGGCCGACGTCACCGAGCATCCGGCGCAGGACGGTCCGGGCCGGCTCGACCTCGACCAGGTCGCTCATCGGCGAGGCGGCCAGGCCGTCGCCGGTCGCGGTGAGCAGCACCGCCGACAGCGCCTCGCCCGCCGCGATCCAGTCCCGGGGCAGGTCACCGCGAGTGACCAGGACCGCGTAACGGGCGTGCCGGTCGGCGACCTCACCGCCGGTGTAGACGCTGGGCCGCTCGGCGGTGCCGGTGAAGTCGCGGATCGGCACGGTGCGCGGCCCGGACCCGGCGGCGGTCGCCGGGGGCACCCCGTCGGCGTCGTCGTCGCGGACCCACGCCGCGAGCTCCGCGCGGTACGCCGGGTCGCCCTCCTCCACGTCGGCGGCGTGCCCGGCGGCGACGACGACCCCGACGAGGTCCTGCGGGCGGACCAGGTGCAGGTCGGCGCCGGCGGCCGCGGCGGCCTCGCGGAGCCGGTCGAGGGCCGCGTCCGGCACGTCCCGGTCGGCGAACGGCCGCCGGTCCGTGCGCCGGATGCCCATCGCCCGGCGCAGCCGCTGCGGTCCGGCGGCCCGCTCGACGGGACCGGCGTGCCGCACGGTGGCGAGCAGGTCGGGGTCGTCGGCGTCCGGTAGGTACGCCACCTCGCAGCCGATCCCTTCCGCGGCGAGCGCGACCCGGGCGTGGTGCAGGGCTGCGCCGCAGCTGAGCGTCAGCAGCCTGCCGTCGGGGTCGATCACCGGCAGCTGCCGGGTCCGGTCGGCGCGCAGCTGCGCGGTGTCGCCGTCGATGCGCCAGCGCCACGGCTGGGTGTTGAGGATCGACGGCGCGCCGAGCGCGGCGAGGACGGCGTCGGTCAGCGCCCGGCCGGCCGGGCTGACCCGCACGCCGGTGCCGCGGTCGGTGTACTGGATGGCGGCCATGACGGGCTCCTTCGAGGTGTTCGGATTGTCGGCACCTCCACCGTCGCGCCTCGGGGCGGGCGGCGGGCAGTGCACAGGTGCCCGCACCGGCGGGACTTTCGGCCCCTGCGGTCCGGGACCCCGGGGGATGCCGGTGTACGGGTGGCCGCCGCGCCTGCCACGCAGCGGAGTGCGTGTCCGGACCTGACCGGTGGCAGGATCTGGGCCTGCGGGCTCCGCTAGGCGGCGGCGGTCCGCGGCGCCGGGGCGCGGCGCGGGCGGGGCAGCCAGCGGACGGCGTCCGCGGTGCGCGGGTCCGAGCCGTAGGCCAGCAGGGTCAGGAACACGCCGTAGACGGGCAGGTGGCCGAGCAGCTCCGGGGCGCCGAAGATGAGCAGCGTCGCGTTGAACGGGACCGCGGCGACCAGCATCGCCAGCTGCGGCATCGCGCCGGACAGCACGAGCAGGCCGAACAGCAGCTCGGTGGCGCCCGCCACCAGGATGAACGTGTCGGCGGGGACGTGCAGCCCGAAGTAGGCGAAGACGTCCAGCTGCGGGTAGTGCGCAAGCGTCGCGCGGGCCATCGCCGGGTTGGCGAGCTTCTCCGAGAACGCGAGGGTCACCAGGGCGGTGGCGACGCCGACCCGCAGCGCGAGCAGCGCCCGGCGCAGGACCCGCGGGTCGGCGGCGACGGCGCCGTGCCGGTCGCCCGACGGCGGCAGGAACGCGAGGAACCCGGCGATGCCCAGCAGGTCGGCCGCCTCCAGGAGGCTGACCGGTCCGGTCGCGGCGAGCGCGACGGGCCCCACGACGACGAGGAGCAGGGCGGCGGGTCGCAGCCGGTACCCGGTGATGAACCAGACGCCGAGCGCGCCCTCCACGACCGCGAGCAGCGCCGGCGCGGGCAGCCGCGTCAGCTCCAGGTCGGCGGCGAGGAAGTAGCCGCGGGCGGCGAGCGTGAGCAGGCTGACGCCGAGGTGGATGGCGAGCAGCCGCGGCAGGAACGGCGTGATCCGGCCGATCGGCCGCAGGACGGTCAGCTCCGGGGTGCCCACCCGCCGTCCGACGGCCCGCCACGCGACGGTGACCGCGATGACGAGCGCGAGCGCGGCGAGCGTCACGGGCCGGGCCGCGAACGACCAGTCCGGCGTGTACGCCGACGGGTCCTTCAGGAACCACTTCTCGTGCGCCAGCACCGTGTCGTCGAGTCGCATCGGGTCGCCTCCAGCGTCCGCCGTCCGTCCTTGCCGCATTCAGCATCGGCAACGACGGCGTTACGGCTCAGGGCCGAAGGTCCCGTCATGCACGGGACACCGGCCACCTGGCCGGCGGCCGTTCACCTGTCCACTGCGATCCAGGTCGCGGCGGCCAGGGCGAGGACCGCGCCGTCGGGCCCGTACAGCGTGGACAGCACCGTCGCCTTGCGGCCCTCGGATCCGACGTGCCGCCCGACGACGACGCACTCGGCGCCGGGCGCCGGCACCGCGTCCACGACCGTGGTGATGCGGCCCAGCACGTACGGGCGGCCCTGCGTGAGAACGGACCACCCGCCGGGGCAGTCGAGGGCCGCCCACACCATGACCGGCGACACGTCCAGCGGGACGCGCCACGGGGTCGCGGTGCGGCCGTCCTGGACAGGGCCGGGGAACAGGGCGAGGCCGTCGGTGCGGTCGGGCCCGCAGACGTAGCAGGTCGGGAAGGGGTGCGCCGTGAACCCCGGATAGCGCTCCGACGCCTCGACCGCCGCTCCGAACGGGACGGCCTCGACCGGGTCGGGTCTTCCGCCCTGCCCGGCGCGAGCGGACGCGACCAGCGCCTCGCCGTCATGCACCTGCACCGAGTCCGCGCTGGTGCTGACGGTGAGCTCGGTGTCGAGCGGCGGCGGCCTGCGCAGCGTGACCTCGACCGCCGAGGCCCGGACGTGGGCCGCCACGAGACCGGCGGTGTAGCCGCCGTTGCCGGAGCCGGGTGGGCCGTTGAACCGCGCCGGGATGATCATGTTGCCCCTTCACGTACGCTGCCCGCATGGACGGCTTTCCGCGTTTCGACGTGCCGGGGCAGGTGGCCCTGGTGACCGGGGCCGCGCGGGGCCTCGGCCGCGCGATCGCCCTCACCCTCGCACACGCGGGCGCCGACGTCGCGCTCGGGCTGCGCGACCGCTCCGCCGACGCGGGCCTCGCCGACGCGGTCACGGCGCTGGGCCGCCGGGTCCTGCCGCTGCAGATGGACGTCACCGACGTGGCGCAGATCCAGGCCGCCGTCGACGCGACGGTCGCGCACTTCGGCCGCCTCGACATCCTCGTCAACAACGCCGGCATCGCCCCCGAGAACCCCGCCTCCGACGTGACCGAGGCGGACTTCGACCGCACCCTCGCCGTCAACCTCAAGGGCACCTTCTTCACCAGCCAGGCCGCCGGCCGCGTCATGATCCGCCAGGGCCACGGCCGCATCGTCAACATCGGCTCCCAGGCGGGCGCGGTCGCCCTCCCCGGCGAATCCGTCTACTGCATGACGAAGGCCGCCATCTCGCACCTGACCCGCTGCCTCGCCGTCGAATGGGGCCCGCACGGCATCACGGTCAACGCGGTCGCCCCCACGTTCATCCACACCCCGGGCACCGAGGAGTACCTCGCCGACCCCGCCCACCGCAGCGACGTCGTCGACCGCATCGCCGCCCTTCACCGGATCGGCGAACCCGTGGAGGTCTCCGGCGCCGTGCTCTTCCTCGTCTCCCCCGCCGCCTCCCTCATCACCGGCGAAACCCTCCTCATCGACGGCGGCTGGACCGCTCGCTGAGGTCGCGCCCGGACGCCGGTGGCCCGTGCCCGCGGTGCGGGACTATCCCGTCGCCTGCACCTCATACGCGTCGCGGGCGGCCATGATGTGCTCGATGTTGTCCTCGGCCCAGGACTTGAGCGCGCCGAGGACCGGGGCGAGGGACCTGCCCAGATCGGTCAGCTCGTAGTCGACGCGGACCGGCACCGCGGCGGTGACCGTGCGCTTGACGAGGCCGTCGCGCTCCAGCGCGCGCAGCGTCTGGGTCAGCATCTTCTGGCTGGCGCCGGCGATGCGCCGCCGCAGCTCGCTGTGCCGGCGCGGGCCGTCGGCGAGCGCGTTGACCAGCAGGCCGGCCGAAGTGGTACCCCTGGACGAAGCGGTAACCCAGCCGGTACAGCTCCTCGGCCTGCGCCGCGGTCTCGACCCCTTCGGCGATCGCGGTCAGCCGCAGGTGGTTGCTCACGTCGATGAGCGCCCGCGCGATCACGGCCTGCCGGTTGGGCGTACCGACGTGATCGACGAACGACTTGTCGACCTTGAGGATGTCGACCGGCGCGTCCACCACATCCACAGCGTCTTCCGCACCCCTGCTGCATCGGCCGCTTCCGGCCCGGTCTGAGCGTGCTTCAGCTCACTGTGACGACGACTTCGTCGAGCTGTGCCCGCAGCTGCGACCTCGGCCGCGCCCCCACCACCTGGGAGACCAGTTCGCCGCCCCGGAACATGCTCAGCGTCGGCATGGACATCACCCCGTAGGCCCGCACCGCCTCAGGGTTCGCATCCGAATCGATCTTCACGATCCTCACCCTGCCCTCGTACTCCACGGCGAGCTCCTCCAGCACCGGCGCCAATCTGTGGCACGGCGGGCACCACTCGGCCCAGAAGTCCACCAGCACCGGCAGCTCGCTGCCCAGCACCTCGTCTTCGAACGTGGCATCGGTGACGTCCAGCATCAGCCCAGCTCCTTCACGATCGTGGCCCGGATCCGCCGTAGCCGCACGATGTAGTCGTCGATCTCGGCGAGCCGCCTGGTGAGCACCTCGACGGACGCCGGGCACTCGGCGCCGGAGCTGTGCCCCTCCCGGATGCACTCCACGAACGGCCTCGTGTCCTCGAGGTTGAACCCGATCTCCAGCAACGCGCGGATCTCCCGCACCAGCCGCAGATCCTCCTCGTCGTAGTCCCGGTAGCCGTTCGAGCTCCGCCTGGCACTGAGCAACCCCTGCTGCTCGTAGTACCGCAACGCCCGCGCACTCGTCCCGGCCTGCTCCGCCAGCTCACCGATCCGCATGCCGCCAACGGTAAACCTTGACAGTGACGTCAACGCCAGCGTGTGTTTGCCGCCCCAGGGTCGTCTTTGCAAGCCGCCCGTAGCGGGTCCGCGGCGGAGGCCCGCCCGCGTTTGGTTCACCGGTCGCGGTCGGAGACCGGCAGCTCGGGCACTTCGCGGTCGTCGACCAGGCCGCTGTGCCGGACCGCGTCCACAACGGCCGGATCGAGCAGGAGCGCTCGGCCCTCGTTTCCGCCCGTGTACAGCGTGAAGACACGAACCGGCGTGCCCGCCGCGACCAGCAGCTCGTTCACGAGCGCGAGAGGCCGGACGGTCGCCTCGAACCACGGCGAGTCGGTGTGCGGATCGCCAGCATCCAGAATCACACACCGGCGACCGTTGATGTCCACGACGTAGTCGTCGTGGCTCCCGGACACCGTGCGGACCTGCAGCGTGACACCGAAGCGACGCAGCGCCGGAGCCATCTCGCGGAGCAGGTCCTCAACGTTGCCCTCCGCGAGTTCCTCCCCGTCGGCGTGAAACGCCACATCGTCAAGGACGGCGCAGGTGAACGGGTAGCCTCCGGCCGCCACTTCCCGCCACTGGGCCTCCGCCGCAGCGGGCGGCTGGTCGTGCCAGAAGCCCGCGTCGGCGAGCGTCCGCGCCAGCTCCCGCCACCGACGGTCCTGCCCGGCAGCAGCGGGACCGCGACGCGACCAGAGCAGCCTTATGCGCCGCGCCGTCATACCCACCGCCCGCCAGCCACCTCGACCCGGCGTCCCGCCGATATCAGCGGTGCTCCCGGTGGCATGAGAGGCACGATCAGGCCGGCTCGTGATGTACGGGGTGTCCTGGTCCTGATCGTGAGGTGTCAGCGGGCCGGCGCGGTCCCGGGCCGTGCAGTGCGGTGAGCAGTTCGGCGTATCCGGCGGCCGTGCCGATGTGCGGGCGATGCTGGGGATGGATCAGGTAGTGGTGGAGGGTGTGTGCCAGGAACAGCGCGTTGACGGTGTCGGTGTTGATCTGTCGGGTGAGGGGCAGGCCGGTGACGCGGACCAGGTCCGGTCTGGCATACGTGAGTCGCAGGAGCCTTGCAGAAGGTGTGGTGGGTGGTAGCGAGTTCGTCGTCAGGGCATCCCACGGGACGGTGACGGTGCCGAGAAGGCTGCGGTCCATCACGCCCTCCGGCCGCAGCTGCACCCCGATGCCCCGCCACGCCACCGCGGCGGCGAGCAGGACGGCCATCACGACGATCAGGAGCGCCAGGATGCCGAGTGTCCGCGCCATGGCCAGCCCGATCAGGTCGGAGGATGCCGGGTCACGCGGCACACCACGGGCGTTGACCGCGGCCGTGACAGCGGCCGCGCTCATGAAGGCCACACCGGAGGCGTTGTAGACGTGGCCCGGCTGGCGCAGCGTACGAAACGCCGGCACGCCCGCGTCGACGACGAACGCAGCCGGTCGCCACCGGGCCTGCGCAACGAGCGTCAGGACCATGAACACCAGGCCGAGCAAGGGCAGCAGCGCCGCTACCGCAAACCTGGTGCCGCTGTACGGTGCCGCCAGCAGGTGCACTCCCAGGAGCCCGCCCGCGACCGCCACGCCGCCGCCGAGCACCCGGCGCGGATGACGGGCGGTGCCGGCGAGGATCGCGGAGATCATCCCGGCAGCCTAGGTGGTGCCGGCCCCGGTAAGGAACCTCCAGCCGACCGCACGGTCGGGGGCGCTATGGTACGCCGGTGGGAAGCAGCGTCAACTACGTCGTCGTCCGCGACGCCGGGTACACCGTGTACGCGCAGGGCGGCGGCGCGGGCCACGGGATCGACTACAACTTCGCAGCCGGTCCAGAGGTGGTGCTGCGCTGGCTGGCCAACCTGGGTGACTTCGCGGACGGTCGCTGGTTCGACGACGTCATGTGCGAGGGCGGTGTGCTGATCGACGTCGACCGCCGGGTCCTGCTGCTGTTCAACACCGTCTACAACAGGATGGTGTATCGGGCGGCGATGCTGGAGGCGTATGCGGCGACGTGGCCGGGCTGGGAGATCCGGTGGGCCTACGACGGCGTAGCGGACCTGATGGCATACATCGGGGTCGACCCGGCCGGCGCCCGCAACGACCATCGCCCGGGGCGGACCGGGCGCAACGAGTTCGAGCCGGACGACCCCGTCGCGGCCGTCGTCACCATCCGCGGCGCCGACGGCCGGGTGCGGCTGTACGGATTGAACCCCGACAACGCGTGGCGGCGCTGGCACATGGGATCCGACCTGGTCGAATGGGTCGCCGCCGGGCCCGAGCTTCCCGAGTCCGCCACGAACTCCCCGACGGCCGGCCTGGATCTCGACCCGGCCGCCCGGCGGGCCGGGCTGTGGACCGTGGAGCCGTTGCATGGGCTGCGGCAGCGCTGGGCTGAGCTGTGGCCCGGGTGGACGCTCGAGTTCTGGGGCGACGACTGGGCCCGTCAAGCGGTCCACGACCCGGACCGGCTCTACGACTCGATCATGCCCCACGCGATCACCCACGGCCGCGAGACACTCGCCAAACGGCTGCGAGATCACTGGTCCGTCCGCTCGACGGTACTGGCGAACGGAACCAGCGAGAAAGACCTGCAGGAGATGTACGACGTGAACTTCGGCGGGATCCGCGGCCACCTGGACACCGACGTCACCGCGGACGAGATCGAGCACCTCGCGGCGCTGCTTCGCGGCCCGCGGACGACCCCGTAGCGACGACGGCGGCCGGCACGGCCGCGACGGCCCGCCGTGGGCCGGTCCGGGACCGAGGCGCCGGACCCGAGCTCCCCGGGGCCGTCAGCCGGCCAGGTGGCCCCAGTGGGGTTCGAGCTCGTGCCAGGTGCCCTGGGCGGCGGCGGTGCCGTCGAGGAGGACGACGACGCGGTCGGCCTGGGTGAGGGCGGCGCGCTTCGAGGTGGAGCCGATGACCGTGACGCCATGGTCCCGCAGGGCGCGCCACAGCGCGAGTTCCGTGGTCACGTCCAGGGCGGAGGATACGTCGTCGGCGATCAGGAGCTCGGTGCGTGGGGCGAGGGCGCGGGCCAGGGCGAGTCGCTGGAGCTGGCCGCCCGACAGGCGGGTGCCCTTGTGGCCGATGAGCAGGCCGAGGCCCGCCCCCGCGGCCGCCAGGTCGTGGGTGAGCTGGGCGGTGGAGACGGCGTCGTCGGCGTCGACCTCGTGGCCGAGGCTGATGTTGTCGGCGACGGTGCCGGACAGGACGCGCGGAAGCTGGGCGACGTAGCCGATCTGGTTGGGGCGCAGGAACATCTCGGGTTCGGTGACGGGTTCGCCGTTCCAGCGCAGGGCGCCGGTGTGGTGGACGATGCCGGCGAGGGCGCGCAGCAGCGACGACTTGCCCGAGCCGACGGGGCCGACGACCAGGACGAGCTCGCCGCGGGAGATGGTGAGGTCGAGGTCGCGCACGGCCACGGTGCCGTCCTCGTGCACGGCGGCGAAGCCGGCCAGGTCGAGGCGGCGCAGCGGGCGGCGGGGCGGGGCGACGGGCGCGGGTGCCACGCCTTCGGAGAGGTCGACGCCGGGGACGGCGGCCGCGTATTCCCCCTCGCCGGTCATCGCGACGGTGCGCCGGGTCCAGACGCGGGCCGACGGCAGCTGCGAGACCAGCGATGCGGTCGTCCACGCGAACCAGCGGGCGGAGCCCAGCGTCGACACGGCGACGAGGGTGGCGCCGGCGGAGAGGTTGCCGGTGAGCAGCAGGGCCCAGGCGCCGATCGGCAGCAGGCCGCTGGCGATGGCGGGGGTGGAGCGGGCCCAGACCTGCATCGAGATCTCCCAGCGCTGCCGGCCGCTGCGGATGTCGTCGAGCTTCGCGAGGTGGTCCAGGACGGGCACGGTGGCGCCGGCGAGCTTGACCGTGCGCGCGGCGGACAGCGACGAGACCAGGGACGTGGCGAACGCGGCCCGGGCGGCCACGGTCTTGGTGGCCGAGCGTTTCAGGACGGGGCCGAACAGGGTGGCGGCGAGGCCCGAGACCACGATCGTGGCGGCCATGAAGGCGGCCGGGACGAGGGAGCCCGACACCAGCGTCATCGAGACCAGGACGAACGCGCAGATCCACTGGTCGATGAGGTTGTCGGCGAGCACGACCACGCGCTCGGTGTCGCCGCCCTGGGCGACGACCTCGGCGGGCGTGTGCGAGCTGACCCGGCGCGGGCCGGTCTGGCCGTGGACCAGGCGGAGGCTGATGCGCAGCAGCTGCCTGACCCACCACTCGGGGAACCATTTGCCCGTGTAGTACGGCAGCGGCAACGGCAGCAGGAGACCGGCGACGATCCCGGCGGCCGGCCACAGCAGGCCTCCGGAGCCGTCGACGAGGTCGGCCCACAGCCACGGCAGGACCGAGCCGTCGAGGCCGAGGAACACCATGACGGCGAACATCGCGACGGCGGCGAGGCCGTAGCGGGGGTCGTTGGTGGCGAGCTTGTAGATGTTCCACAGCGTGCGGGCACGGGGCAGCTTCGGCAGCGGCGGCGGATCCGTCTTGTCCGACACAGCGGACACGAGGGAACCCTCCAGCGGCGAGGGCCGGTCGAGAAGACCGACGCCGCCAGAAGGCACCGGCACCCGGATCTCCGATTGGGCGAGCAGGGCCGCGAACCGGGTGGAGGACGACATCGGGCCGGACTCGACGACCGCGCCGTCGGCGAGGACCACGACCTCGTCGCAGCGGCGCACCGACGACAGCCGGTGCGCGACGATGATGCCGATCCGCCCGACGAGGAGCCGGTCGGTGGCCCGCTGCACCTGCGTCTCGGTGACCGGGTCGAGCCGGGCGGTGGCCTCGTCGAGGATCACGACCTGCGGGTCGCGCACGACGATGCGGGCGAACGCGACCAGCTGCTCCTGCCCGGCGGACAGCACGTGGCCGCCCTCGCCGAGCCTGGTCGCCATCCCGTCGGGCAGCTCCGCGACCCATGAGGCGAGGCCGAGCTCGTCCAGGGCGGATGCGGCGCGCGGCAGCAACGAAGGGTCGAACAGGGCGATGTTCTCGGCGAGGGTGCCGGCGAGGATCTCGGTGCGCTGCGGCACGACGGCGATCCAGCGGCGCAACGCCTCCACGTCGAGGTCGAGCAGGTCGACGCCGCCGAGGAACACGGCGCCGCGCGGCAGGTCGACCGCGCGGGTGAGGACCTTCGCGAGGGTCGACTTGCCGGAGCCGGTCCGGCCGACGAGCGCGTAGGAGCGGCCGCGCTCGAAGGTGAGGTTGACGTCGAGCAGGGCGGCCCGGGCCGCGGACTCCTTGGTGTAGCGGAACGTCAGGTCCCGCACGACGAGGTCGCCGGCGGACGGCTCGCCACCGCCGGCGGGCTCCTGCGGCGAGTCGCGCAGCAGCTGGACGCGGCCCCAGGCGCCGAGCGCGTATTGCAGCTCCGGCACCAACCGGCTGGTGTGCTCGACCGTCGCGCCGAAGCCGAGCGCGAGCAGCCACACGGCCGTGAGCCGGGCGCCGTCGATGTGGCCGGCGGTCATGGCCCACAGCCCGGCGACGACGATGACGGCGATGCCGGCCCGGACGGTGCCGGCGGCGACCGCGGTGACGGCGCCGGAGCGCGTCCACACCTGCCGGCCGCGCTCGAGCACGACGCTGGCGCGGTGGGCGTACAGCCGCAGCACATAGGGACGCGCGAGGCTGGTGCGCACGTCGTCCTGGCCGTGAATGGACTCCTCCATGACCGCGGCGAGGTCGGACCAGGCCTCCTCCTCGCCCATGCGGGCGGTGCCGATCTTCGCGGCCGGCTTGCGCAGCACGGCGGTGAGCCCGGCGACGAGCACGACCATGGCGACGCCGGCCGGCCACCAGACATACATGGTGGTGGCGATCGACAGCGCGCCGAACGCGACCGACTGGGCGATCCGGACGCCGCTGCCACGCAGCTCGGAGGCGACCTGGTAGACGTCGCCGTCGATGCGGTCGAGCAGCTCGCCGACCGGCGTGGTCTCCAGCGTCGGCAGGTCCTGGCCGAACGCGACCCGGCACAGCCGCCGGCGGACGTCGGCGGACCAGTCGGCGGTGACGCGGGCCATGATGAGCCCGACGACGAGGTCGGTGAGCACGGCGGCGACGAGCGCCACCGCGAGAATCGTGAACATTGTCCATGATCGATGGATCAGGACGGACCCGGCGACGCCGGCCGCGGCGGCCTGACCGGCGGCGCCGAGGATGACCAGGAACACCACCAGACCGGTGCGGCGCGGCGACGTGGCCCAGAGGTCACGGAGCAGGCGCATGGTGAGATCCCCCCGGATCGTTGTGGCGGCCTCTGCAGACTGCTCCGCGACCGGGGACAATTCAAACCAATTACAGGAGATCAGCGGCCGTCCCGATCGTCGCGGCCCGGCCCCGGGCGACCGCGGCGGCCCGCTCGACAGGCGTCAGCGCAACGGATGCGGCACCGGCGAGCGCGGTCACGTGCGGCCGGGTGCGGTCCGGTCCGCCGCGCACCTTCTCCGCCGCCGTGACCAGCGTCACGGCGGTCGCGGGGTCGCCGTCCAGCAGCATGACCTCGGCCGCGTCCTCGATCACCGCGCCGGCGACGGGCCCGCCGAACGCCGCGTCGGCCGGCTGGACCCACCTGGCCGCGTGAGCCGGCGGGCTCAGCGTGACCAGCGGCCGGCGGCGGCCTGCGCGGCGAGGCCCACGGCGGCCAGGGCCGGCAACGCGACCGCGACCGTCGCCGCGGGCACGGCGAGCGGCGGCGGGGCGGTGCCGGTCAGGCCCGGCAGCGTGCCGCCGACCGCGATCCACGCGATCGCCGCGGCGACGATCCCCGCGACGCCCGCCGCGGCCACGAGGGCGAGCACGACGAGGGGTTCGACGAGCGTCGAGGTGGTCCGGCGCAGGCCCTGCACGCGCAGCGCCCGCAGGTCGGCGGTGGTGGTGCCGATCGCGGCGACGGCGAGGCCGGCCGCGCCGAGGGCCGCCGACAGCCAGCCCGCGAAGAGATAGAACCGCAGGCCGAGCGCGGTGCCGCCGGCCGCGATCCCGGAACGGGTGTCGGCGACGGTGCGGCGGCTGGTGACCGTGAGGCCCTGGGCGCGCAGGGCATCGACGACGGTGGGCGGCGCGGTGGCCGACAGCCACACCTCGGCGCCGGTGGCGCGGCCGTCGTCGGCGGCGAAGAGGTCGGCGTATTCGAGGTCGACGAGCGCGCCGCCGCGCCCGACGCGGGGCAGCCGGCGCGCGACGGTAGCGGTCGCGGGGACGGCCTTGCCGCCGAAGGTCTTGAACGTGTCGCCGGCCGGCAGGACCGACGTCACGACGGGGAGCGCCTCGGGTCCGCCCCCGGGACGCAGCGCGCCGGCGCCGGGCTGGGAGGTCATCGGCAGGCTGAACGTAACGCCGTCGGGGCCGGAGGTCGCGGTCGCGCCGGGTCCCAGGCGCCATTCGGTCGTCGGCGGCGAGTGCAGCGTGACGACGGTCGCCGGCCCGACATAGGGCGGCAGTTGCACGGCGATCTCGACCAGTCTGCAGCCGCGCACGCACATTGGGGATTCGCCGGTGTACGACTGCCGCCCCGCCACCAGCTTCCCGAGCTCGACGGTGCCGGTGCTCTGCCCGTCCAGCGGGGCGACGGTCGCGGTCAGGACCAGGTCCGGCCGGTCGATGGTGACGGCGGTGACGTCGAGGGTGACCTTCCCGCCGGTGTGGACGATCGGGGTGAAGGACAGCGGCGGGTGCAGGCGGGCGGCCACGTCGGCGGCCGGTGGCGCGCCGGCCGGCCACAGCGCAACGGCGGCAAGCCGGGCCGCGTCGACCGCGACGGCCGCGGCCTCGTCGCCCTCGCCGTCGCGCAGCGGCACGACCGCCATCGCGGACCGGCCGCCGGGGTCGGCGGCGCGCACGGCCCGCAGCAGCTGGCCGCGGCTGGTCGCGTCGACCCCGAGGACGACCGCGGCGCCGGTGTCGAGGTCGGCCTGCTGCCGCTGCCGCTGGTCGGCCGCGGCGGTGGCGCCCGCGGCGAACGCGAGCGACCCGACGGCGACGGTCAGCAGCGCCAGCAGCCGCGCGCCGACGGGGCGCCGGGCGAGCCGGAACCCGGCGAGCGCCCCGGCGAGCCGGAGCCGGCCGGTGGCGGCGCGGCGCAGGGCCCGGCCGGCGGACAGCCCGCTGAGGATCGGCACGATCCGGCCGGCGAGGACGGCGACGGCGAGCATGACGAGGGCCGGCGCGAGCAGGGCCACCCCGCCGGGCCGGCCGCGGACCTGGACGACGGCGACGACCGCGGCGACGACGAGGACGCCTTCAAGGGCGAGGCCGCGCCAGCGGGCGGTGTGCCGGTCGACCTGCCGCAGCAGCGCCGACACGGGTGCGGAGACGGTGCGCAGCGCGACGGTGACGGCGACAGCGAGCGCCCCGAGGACGGCGACGGTCGCGTACGGCCAGGCGCCGCGGGTCTGCCAGCCGCCGGCGGCGGTGAAGCCGACGAGGGCGCCGGTCAGCACCGACAGCAGCGTCTCGCCGGTGGCCAGCCACCACCGGCCGGGCCGGGCGACGCCGCGCAGCGCGACGACGCCGTGCTCGAAGCGGCGGGCCCGGATGACCGTGGACACGGCGAGCGTGATGACGGCCCAGGCGAGCAGCAGCACGGGCGCGACCGCGAACGGGACGGCGGCGCGGACCTCGGCGCGGCGCTCGGCGATGCGGTCGAGCAGCACGTCCAGGTCGGTGCTGAGCCGGGCGTCGTCGTTGCCGCGCTGCTGCGCCTCGTCGACCCATTCGCGTAAGCCCGGAAGGGTCTCCACGGTGATGGCGCCGGGCGTCGGGTACGCGTCGTAGGCCTGCAGCTCGCTGGGCCGGGCGAACGTGTCCAGGGTGCGCCGGTCGACCTGGAACGCGTCGCGGATGCCGCCGAGACGGCCCCAGTAGGGTTCCGCGCCGTCGCGGGGTTCGACGACGCCGACCACGGTGAGCGCGGTCGGCTCTCCGGCCCGCAGGAACCGCGAGCTCGTGATGTCGTACCTGGACCCGGCCAGTGACACGGTGTCGCCGGGGCGCAGCCCGAGCCGGTCGGCGGTGCGCCCGGTCAGGACCGTGTCGCCGGCGCCCATCAGGCAGCGACCGGCGACGACGCGGACGTGCTCGCAGATGCCTTCGCGGTACACGACGGTGGTCAACTGCGCGGCGGTCGCCATCACGAGGTCGCCGGGCTGGGCGACGAACTGGGCGGAGAAGACGCTCGCGTAGCCGGGTGCGTCGAGCCAGCCGTCGGCGAGGTTCTCGAACGTCTTGGCCATGCTCCCGCCGTTGGAGGACTGGACCTCGCCGGTGATGAGCACGGTGCGTTCCGACGGCGAGGCGCCGGCGACCTCGGTGCGGACGATCCGGTCGTCGGCGCGGGCGAGGTACGCGGGAGCGGCGAGCGCACCGGCGGTGGCCAGGGCGGTCAGGAGCATGACGGTGACGGCCCGGCCGCGCCGCGACCACAGCATCGCCAGGACGAGCACGATCACCGCGACCTCCCGGCGTTGTCGCCGTCGTGTGTGCCCTCGCCGTCACCGCTGCCGTCACCGGGCACGCTGTCGTCGGGCGGGCCGCCGCCGGACGGGCCGCCGCCGGACGGGCCGCCGCCGGACGGGCCGCCGCCAGTCGGGTTGTCGCCAGTCGGGTTGTCGCCCGACGAACTGTTGTCAGGCGCGCCGTCTCCGGACGAACCACTGCCAGGCGGGCTGTTGCCAGGCGGGCTGTTGCCGGGCGGGCTGTTGCCGGGCGGGCTGTTGCCGGGCGGGCTGTTGCCGGGC